>DATJPW010000063.1:0-19408 GCA_035506215.1 Desulfomonilaceae bacterium | reverse complement strand
CGGTCTCTTCAACTCTTTTGAGTCGATTTGCATGAAGGCACGGATTGCGCCCCTTGGATCGCGTCCGCAGCAAGATAAGAGCGTCGGTCTTTCATTCTTCCCCTTCTTTTCAATGGTCTGCCTTTCGCAAATTGTGCTGGCGCAGAGGCCAGCACCTACTAAGGGATGCCTTTCCGTGATCGACCATTATTTTTGGCACTTGCTATATACCAATTCTCCAATGTTCGTCATTATGAATTGGAGACGACCAGTGATTCCGAGGCGACGCCACTGGCCAATCTCATTGTGTCAGGTGTTGGCCATTGCTTCAGGCTGCTCGCTGGCAATGACGGCTCAAGCCTGCGCTCAGAATCGATCACAGGCTCAAACGAACACAGCATTTGCGAATTGTGATAACAATTCTTGGCAGGCCGCCGGAAAGCGGGGTCTGTAAAAAAATCTCCCCCCGGACCATTGGTCTTTATCGCCCCAGCTTCGCGGGCGCTCGTTCCACTTGCGGCCGGGGCACCTCTTTTTCGTAGTGGTCTTGAATCTTTCGGCAGACTGCATCTTTCACGGTCTGCCATGAACAAAATGCCGTAGTGCGTACGCGGCCGGTGTCCACATCTTCGTACGCGAAAACCGCCGGGCAGTCGTGCAGCCGCGCATCCTCCAGACCTCCCTTGTCCTCATACGGGATGGTAATCAGGGTAAGCACGTTCTTGAAGCTTGTTCTCTCACTGAGGATTCGGTCGATCTTCTTTCCCCGCAGAAGGTCCCAAAGGGCCATCGTGCCGTTAATCAGCCTACGCGAGCCGAATATTTTGCCAAAGTTCAAAGCTTTTCCCAGCAGAACAGCAGCGCGGATGAAGGTCCACACGTTGAACACTTGTCTGCGAAATCCTCTGGCAGGAATTGAAACGGTCTTGGCCGCCAGCGAGCGGTCCAAATCTCTCAAACGTACCAATAGATCCGAAAGCGGCATGGTCAGATAGGAAGATATTGGAACGTAACGACTTCCGTCCGAAACCAGCAGGGTCGCGCTTTCACAGTTCGGATGCGACCCGCCTAGAGTTTGCCTGCCGAAAAATCGTGAAAGGACTTGGAACTTCATCATGCCCGTGGAAACGAACTCGATCTCAGGTATCCTTTTCTCGAAAATGGCCTCCACACATTCGGTCGTGGTGGGATCGAGATTCACTTTATTGGGCTCCCAGCAGGGTGTCAGCGGAACGAATCCCCATACCGAAACCTGATCCCTGTAATCGTGTATGAAAGCCAGTGTCTCCATAATATTGGAGTCGTTAACTCCCACAGCCACGGTGGTGATGACTGCGAGTTTGTTTACACCGCATTCAATGACATTATCGAATGCCTTCCTTTTGACGGCCAGCGAATTGTCTCCTCGCAGGGTGCGATAGATCTCGGGCCGGGTCCCATCAAAGCCGAAATTGACTTGAATTCCTAGTGAGCAGAGATCGCGACAATACTGCTTGTCCGCCAGCCTGATTCCGTTGGTAAACACTTGGACCTGAAATCCGTAGGAACGCGCGAGCCGCACAATTTCCGGAAAATCGGGATGCATTGTGGGTTCCCCGCCAAAAAAACAGATGTTGGGTTTTGGATCGTTTTGGAGAAAGTGCCTGAAAATTTTGTCGAAGTATTCGATGGGTGGACGGTACGCGAACCCCATGGCATCCACGTACGCCAGACAGATCGGACATCTCTGATTGCAGAGGTTGGTAACGTCGATCGCCACGGTGTTCGGTTTTATATGAGCTTGATGATCGCATGAAGCGCAATCCATCGAGCAAGCAGACACGGCTGGTTCGTGATAATCGGCAATTTCCCTTTTCCAGCGCCACTTGCGCGCATCCTTGGTAACGAGGGAAGCTGTCCGGCCGCATTCCGGACAAAACTTGATCAGGTAAACCTTGTTGCTTCTGATTTCGTAACAGGCGTCAGTGGGTCTCTTGCATTTTTCACATAGGCCCAGCTTCATTGTTTTGCTCCTAAATTCGCAGAATCTTCTGATATGCGAAACTTTCGCGGGTCCGATGTTATGAATCGGCACCCGAAGCGCCATAAGTGGAGTTATCTGTTTTTTGCGGCGCAATGCTTATCACATAGATTTTGCTTGTCAAGGCAAATCCCGATTTGTTATTTTAAAAAGTTGCGGTTGAATGGGGTTCCGCTGATTGGCTGTCTCAAAAATGACCTTCAAAATCATGGCATTGTAAGGTATTCCTCCAGAATGCTTGCACACACCGCGGCTCACATGAACCTTCCCAATTGAAAGGATTTCATGATCAAACGCTCCATATTGCTATTGGCTGGTGAGGCTTCAGGCGATTACCACGCGGCGGCCCTCATCAGGCAACTGAAGCAATTAGCCCCGGATATTCGTGTTACCGGAATCGGCGGCGACAAACTCGCTGACGCGGGAATGGAGCTTGTCCATCATTACCGGGACATTAATACCATCGGACTCAGTGAGGGCTTTCAGAAGGTTCGCAACATCATAGCGGCATATTCAGACATGAAACGGGAGCTACGAAGCGGACGACACAGCCTGTTCATACCCGTGGATTTCCCTGATGTTAACCTGCGACTCTGCCGAGTGGCAAAGAAATCGGGTTTGCCTGTTTGTTACTACATAAGTCCACAGGTTTGGGCTTGGCGAAAAAACCGGATCAATAAAATCGCCGGTCGCGTTGACAGAATGATGACCATCTTCCCGTTCGAGGAACAGCTTTACCGGGACGCAGGTGTCCGAGCTGATTTTGTAGGGCATACGATGGTCCATGATATTCCTGCCGAGCCCGACAAAGACTTGTTGCGGCGGAAGCTAGGGATCGAACCATCGAGAATTGCCGTGGCCATAGTTCCAGGCAGCCGTCCCGCGGAAATAGGCCGTACACTTCCAAGAATGTGTGAGGCGGCCCAAATATATATGGTCAACCACCCTGACACGCAGTTCATTCTCCCGTTGGCGGGTCCGCATCTTTTCTCGACGGTCGAAGCGATTCTGTCGCAATACCCGGCAGTGCCGGTAAAGGTTCATGATAGCGAAGCGTCTCAGGTGATGGCCGCGTGCGATTGCGGACTGGTGACGTCCGGGACAGCCACCCTCCAGGCCGCGCTGGCTGAAATGCCGCATGCAGTGGTGTACGTGCTGGACAGCCTTACATGGTGGTTTGCTCTGAGAATCCTCAAACCCCTGGTCATGGAAAAGGACATCCATGTGGCCATGGCAAATGTCCTGGCCATTCATGGAGAAAACCTCGGGGACGGCCCCATCAAAGAGCTATCGGACAAAGGAATTCAAATTGCTTGCTATGAATGCGGCCGACCGCTCTTCGTGCCCGAACTGCTCCAATACAATGCTACACCCGAAAAGTTGGCTGGCTGGCTCGAACGCTTCACATCCGACCGGTCGCTCCGTAGCGCTACTATCAGGGGGTTTAAGCAAATTCGGGAGATGTTGACCCCTCCGGCCGAGCACCAGACAGCAGCCAAGATAGTGCTGGATATGATCACGCAGCGATAGAGACGAGAGTACAAGGGAAAAAAGCCGCAACCATCAGGCCCTAACATATTGACAACACATCACAAAAAGTAAAGGCCCATGTGGTATGGTAGGAACCACGGGGCCTCCCAATCGGTAACTTTGCATGTAGGCAGGTATGGTTGGTTAGACAGCGCCATTTTCGGCAAGTTCCACCAAAGATTTCATCTTTCTCGAATAAAGACTCGCACGACTGAATGCAGCGTCACAAGATGGGATCGAGCGCCGCGGGCAATTCCCGGATATCGTTTAAAACTCGGCGTGGACCGTGAAGCGCAAGCTCCTCACTTGAAAAGATCGGCCCCACGATTGCGAAGGCATCCAGGCCCGCATTGCGCGCTGCCTGGATATCGATGGGAGAATCCCCGACATAAATCATGTTTTCGACGCCTGCGCCTGTGGAACGCATGAATTCCTCGAACATGTCGGGAGCGGGCTTTGCTTTGAAGCCGTCTTCCGCGCCTATGATACGGGCCATCCTGTCTGCGAAACCGAAGTGCTCCGCCAGTTGTCTGGCATACTCACCGCGCTTATTCGTCACCACGCCTTGGATTATCGTTCCGTTCAAGGCAGCCAGAGTTTCCAAGGCCCCAGGCATCATTTTCGTCCTTTGGCGGAAAACTGTGCGGTAATAATCACGAAAAATCTTAATGCCGATTTCCGCCTCATCCGGTTTAAGGAAATTGTGTACAAAATCTTTTAACGAAATCGAGGTGTGGCGAACCACTTCTTCCAGACTCATCGGGGGATAGCGAAGTTCGGCGAACATATGATTAAAGGCATCCGCGATTGATTCAAGAGAATCCACCAGGGTCCCGTCCATATCGAAGGTCACCGCCTCGATGCTCCTGGCGAGCAGTCGCGGGACTTCTGCAAAGCCTTGGGTTCTCACCGCGGGGATGCCATTCGCTGCGCAGTAGACGAACAGCTCATGAAGGGCGAGCACCATGTCAGCCGCAGCGGCAACGTGCCGATCCGATTCCCCGTCTCCGATGAGGATTATCTTGTCATAATTCGCCCGAAACCTTTTGAGGATATTGAGCTTGCATGTTCCGCACTTGCCGCACTCCGGATTGGAATACTCGCTGTGGATTTCGACTCTGCCATCCTGTCCTAAAATGAGGTTATTGGCGAATATGTCGAGCCCTTCGATGCCGTGATGGCGAAATAGAGTCAGTATCGTGGCATCAAATCCGTCAGATACGATCTTGACGTGTATTCCTCGGCCATGGGCCCATTCCAGGAAATTTGGAAAACCTGTGTCCAGGGCCGCGTGCTGCCGAACGAAATCCTCCAGGTTTTCCCGGGTCATCCTCATATGAGGAGCGACGGCTTCGTACACGCCTTTGGAGCCTATTTCCTCCCGATAATACCGCTTCACGTGGAAGCGCCATTCCGGAGAAGTAATGTGCTCACCGACGAGACGGCCCACCGTGTCTTTAGTCGATACAGTCCCGTCAAAATCGCAAAGTATGAGGACCCGCTCAGGTGTTTCGGCAGGCTGCCGTTTCTGCGTGCTTAACATGAAGAACCCGTGTTACTAATCAGCCATTTCACAAAAGCATAGTCGTATAATTTGAAGAACCGGCAAAACCTGATCAAGCAATCTCCAGGATCTCATATTCTCTCAAGCCGTTGGGAGTTTTCACTTCGACCAGGTCCTGCTCTTGCTTGCCTATAAGAGCGCGGCCCAGAGGCGAATTTACGGAAATTATCCCGCGGCCGATATCCGCATCGTCCTGCCCCAAGAGCCGGTAAACTTTTGTTTCGTTGGTATCCAGGTCTTCGATAGTCACGCGACTTCCAAAAATGACCCTGTCAGACGGAGGACGGTTGTCGATGTCTATGATTTCCGACGACGCCAATCGTTCCTGAAGATCTCTTATGCGGGTTTCCAAAAGAGCTTGCTTTTCCTTGGCATAGGCATATTCCGCGTTTTCTGAGAGATCGCCATGCCCTAGAGCAACTTCAATTTCTTTGATGACACCGGGTCTTTCGATACGAATCAAACGATCCATTTCTTCTTTCAGCTTCTTGTGTCCCTCGGCGGAAATGGGACGTTTCTGGAGACTCATGCTCTGTTCCTTCCACGAAAATATGCCTTCATTATAAGGGTAACTGTTTACCAGACCAATAGCCAGGGGTCAACACCGGCCAAATCGAGCTTATTCTGCTTCAGTTAAGCAGCGGAAAGCAAGGCTGTGAATTCATGAACGTGGCTAATACAAGGCTCCTGAAACTGAAGCCGTTTCCGGAAGATGTGACAAAGAATTAGGAGTAAGGATGTAAGAGTGAGGACGATCCCGCGTCTTCGGAGAGTCGCCCCCACTCTTTGCCTGCATCGTCGGCGCCTTGACCAAAAATACGACGAAAATGGCCGTCAGCGGCTTAGCACCTATTCTTGTGCAGCGCGCCTGTCTAAAGGAATCGTGATCAATTCAGGTCCTGACAGAGGGCTCATACGAAATTCGAGAAGGCGCAATTTTCACAAGCCCCGCAAAACGGCCCATTGAGAAGCGCGTATCTAACTTTAATTTGGTAGGCCCCAATGATATTTCCGGGGTTCAGGCCGCGGCGGGATCTCGTTATTCGGGGCCTCGGCTCCGATATTGGAAGATCCAGCGGGGGCTTCCCAAACGGGTTTTTTGTTGCCCGTATCCGGCTCCGCCGGTGTTTTGGAATCTGCGGGACCGTCCGTTTTCAGGTCCACTGTAGTGATCGGAACAGCAGGCACATCGGCAACGACGAATTTTGCTTTTATCACCAGCTTGCGAGCCGTCACCTCGTCCGGAAAAGGAGGAAATGGAGCAGCCGTACGGATGGCCGAAAGCAATGAACGGTCCATTTGTGGATTCCCGGAACCGCGGACCAGTTCCAAGGATTCCAGCGCCCCGCTCCTGGTCACAACATAATTAATGCTTATGCGGCCTTTAAGAGCGCCGGGTACCGAGAGGTCCAGCGGCGTTTGCCATGTCCTCTGGATCGCGTCTCGGGTCAACAGTGCGTAATCATTCAGAGATTTGATACGAGTCGAACGGTCAACTACCATTTTGTCTACCAGAGAGCCGGGGTTCTCCGCGGCAGAGGCCGAAAGAACCAGTGTCAGGACAAGAATCAGGGCCGTGAGCAGGGATTTCATATTTAAGTCTCCTCTTGCATCAGTTGGCCGGAGCAGATCGTCCGGTTGTTCGCGACGGGACCAAAGCATTTGAAGTAAATTGAAATTAATCAAAAATAAATACAGCGTGTTTTGACGAAAACACGATGTTTAAGTTGAGGTTTTCGTAGCAACCCATTATCGCTGCGTCAAGTAATTTTTTCGGAATCTAAGAATCCAAATTTGATTGTTCACTTACCGCGAGCGCTTGCCGGGCAAGCATGTCTTTAACAGTCGGCCACCAGCGGAGAGGCGTTCTATACAAGCACGCATTGAGAACGGGCGCATTCACCCTCCCATGTCCCCTACCGTAGCACCGGCCTCTCACCGTTCCAGGCTGATGACCGGCAATCCCGCGTTCCGCGCGGGACGGTCCTACTAATTCCCCTCTTCTGGCGGGAGGGTTAGCGGAAGGGGGAACGGCCGGCACGCAGAAATAGCCCAAGTTCAATCCTCGGCGGTATAAATCTCCTCTCTTGACGGAAGCGGATCAGGGGGAGGGTAAACGCGTAGTGAAATCAATGCAAAAATAGAATAGGGTTCTTCCAATGGATGGTTGACTTGATCGGTGCTATCTGTGGTAAATTTCGTAAAGCATACAGGCAAATCGCTTGCTCGGTCTTTTTCGAAATTCGCGACGCTGATTCTTGAGAGTCACCAATGGACGTTGAACGTCTGAAACGGCTCCTCTTGCCACTTGTCGTCTTCTTGTCATTGGTGGCGATATGGGCGTTGGCCGCGCGGTACGGCGGATGGAGTGAATCCGCGTTCCCCGGACCCAGGGCCGCGGCCGTGGGCATGTGGGAACTCATAACCAACGGAACGCTTTTAAGGCACTCGGTGGCCAGTCTGTTCCGCGTGACCGCGGGATACTATTTGGCGGTCTTGATCGGCCTGCCGTTGGGAATGGTCCTGGGCTGGTGGAAGATGGGGCAGGTGATGTTCAATTCTCTAATACAGTTTCTCAGACCTATTTCACCGCTTGCCTGGATACCTCTTGCCATGCTCTGGTTCGGCATTGGGGACAAGCCGGCGATCTTTTTGATTTTCTTGTCCAGTTTTTTCCCGTTGCTTGTTTCCACCATCACAGCGGTTAGCCGCATAAATCCGCTCTTTTTTCAAGTGGCCGCGAATTTTAATTTCAGCAGGTATGAGACAATTTCCAAGATCATATTCCCTGCCATTCTTCCATCTGTGTTACCCGCTTTGAGAATAAGCCTTGGAATCGCCTGGCTGGTGGTAGTCGCGGCCGAGATGATTGCCGTCAAGTCCGGACTAGGTTATTTGATCCTCGATTCGCGCAACGCGCTTCGCATGGATTACGTGCTGGATGCTATGATAGCGATAGGTTTGATCGGAATATGTCTTGACAGGATCATACGTTTGTTGAACAGGATCAAATCAGTTTCGTGGGGATCGGTCTAAAATGGGGCATGTTATCATTAAAGATTTGTGTAAGGAATTCGTGGAGCGCCGCTCTCAGGCCAGAATTGCGAATTCAGACGCTCTGTCCCACAAAGGCGAAACAATTCAGGTGCTGGATCATATAGACCTGGAATTCAAAAACGGTGAACTGGTATGTATACTCGGCCCGTCGGGATGCGGCAAAACTACACTGGTGCGTATAATTGCCGGCTTCGATGACAGCACGTCCGGGACCGTGTTCATAGACGGCGAGAAGGTGAGTGGTCCGAGTTCGGATCACATTTTTGTTTTCCAACATAACGGCCTGTTGCCCTGGATGACGGTTTGGGACAACGTAGGGCTCGGCCTGCGGCACGCCGGCCAGCCTGAAGAGAAGGAGCAATTGGTGCAAGAATACATCGATGCGGTCAATCTAACAGGCTTCGAGCATCATTACCCTCATGAGTTGTCCGGAGGCATGCAACGTCGCGCGGAATTAGCAAGGGCCCTGGTGGTAAATCCCGAGGTCCTTTTTATGGACGAGCCCTTTGCCGGACTTGATTTTCTGACCCGCTTGAAAATGCGTGAAGAAGTAATCAATATGCATCAACTGTTTCGCAAGACCGTTATTTTTATCACACATGACATTGACGAAGCCCTGGTAATGGCCGACCGTGTGATCCTGTTCACGGACCGGCCCGCCCAAGTGAAAGCTGATCACATGTTGGAATTCCCTCACCCGCGAGATTTTCAGTGCGATATGGAGCTGGAGAACCTTCGCAGGGACGTATATTCCGCGCTGGGCGTCCATTATGCTCTTTAGGATCATTCGACAACTGAGCCACTCGACTGCTTTTCGGGTCCTGGCCGTTGCCGCTGGATGGCTCATACTTATTTGGTGGTTGCATTATGAGCTCAATCTCGAACACAGCGTCAGGTCCATCATACGAATGGGGTACATGCCCGTAATCACCAATCTTTCTGCGCCGCTACTGGATCATGCCAGCAGGAACGGAAACGGGTTGCGGTTCGAAGCTCTTAAATTCTCATCTTTTGCCGAGATGGCAGAATCCCTTCGAAACGGACACATCCACGCCGCATTCATAATAGCTCCGCTTTCTATTGTGCTTCATCAGCAAGGCGCGCGCATCAAGCTTGTCTATGTAGGTAACCGGCACGAAAGTACATTGGTGTACCGCAAGGACCTCAAAGTCAACACATTCAGAGATCTGACGGACAAGACTATTGCAGTGCCCATGCGGTTTTCAGGACACAATATCGCTGCGCGACGACTGGCCATGGATTTTGGAATTTCCGGCCCAAACCTCAAGATAGTTGAGATGAACCCGCCTGACATGCCTTCCGCTCTCAGATCGGGAGCGTTGGACGCGTATTTCGTAGGAGAGCCGTTTGCGGCGGCAACCCTCCACACCGGCGAGTCCAAGGTCCTCTATTATGTGGAACAGGTGTGGCCGGGCTTCATCTGTAACTTGCTCATCGTAAGGCAGGACCTCATCGACACCAAGCCGGAATGGGTAAAAAATCTGGTCGAAGGCGCGGCGCGATCAGGCTACTGGGCGCATGGCCATCCTAAAGAAGCGGCCGCAATCGCCGCGCAGTACTGGAACCAGCCCCCGGAGCTGGTGGAATACGCGCTCCGGACGCCTCGAGATAGAATTGTCTATGACCGTTTCGTTCCAAAGCAGGAAGAAATGCAATTCCTGGCCGATCAGATGGTAAGGTTTGGGCTACTGGAGAACAATGACATCAATGGTCTTATTGACGACCGGTTCGCCAAGAACGCCGATCTCCAGCACATCACCAATAACGAAAGCATCTTGGCCCACCTCAAGGACTGAAGAAACCTTTCTTTTCTTGTATAATCCGATTTTCGCCAATAATGAAAATTGCCGAGACAACGGAAAGGAAGCACGGGGTGAAAAGATTGTTCAACGAAAAACCCAAGAGCAGGATTTCAAAGGTTTTTTTAGCCGAATGTGGCTGGTTCAATGTTGTTGAATTAGTCTGGCTTCTGCGACTGTTCCCTGTTCGGAAGCTCATACCGTCATTCCGGCGAACACCGGAATCCAGTGCTTTCAATCCGTTCTGGACCCCGGCTTTCGCCTGGGTGACGCCGTGGGCTGGTGGAATTGTCCCCGAATCAGCAGCATTACGTCGGCGAGTAGCCCGGCGCTCCCGTGTGATATGGGGCGCGACTGCTCTGTGCTGCATGCTTCTGTTGCCGGCGTTCGCGCCTCTATGCCACGCAGACGCGCCTCCACCCAATATCGACACTCAGGTATTGAGGATATTTACGACAAAGAATTCGGGATACTATCACAAGCCGTGGAAAACCCCGGATTTCACCAATGTCAAGGCTAGTGGTTTTTTCTTCAAAGACGAAAAGAGTTTTCCGAATCGGGAAGGATTGATCCTGACAAATGCCCATGCAGTATCCATGGCTCAAAGCATAAAGGTTTCCAATGGTCGGGAAAAGAGGCGCTACGACGTTAAGCTTGTCGCTGTCTTCGACTCAGCGGATTTTGCCGTGCTGCAAATGGAGCCCGAAGAGCTGAAGGCTTACGAGGACCGCAACGGTAAAGTCATGCCGCTGGAGTTGGGGGACAGCGATGTCCTACGTGTCGGCGACAAAGTCCTCGGATGGGGCTATCCGCTGGGCGGAGAGCGCATAAGCAAATCGGAACAGGGCGAGATCAGCCGAATCGAAGTCAACAGGTATGCATATTCGCAGGACACCTGGTTAATGATACAGGCTTCTCTTCAACAGAATCGAGGGAACTCCGGCGGCCCCGTGCTCAAGGACGAAAAAGTGGTCGGGATCTCTTTCCAGGGAATGGCACAAGGCGATAGGATCAATTATTTCATTCCCATAAACTTGGTGAAGCACCTGATGCCCTTTCTTGCCCAGCAGGAAAAGATTCCTCGCTGGCGCATGTTTATCCAACACATGTTCCCCCGGTTAAATGATTTTTATCACCTCCGGCCTGAGCAAGGAGGCGTTCTCCTGGCGAATATGATACCCGGCGCCGGTCCTTATGACTTCGGACTGAGGACCAATGATATTCTGTTGGAGATAGACGGTCACCACATCGACAATTTCGGAGAAATATACTTCAAGCCTCTCGGGCAAAAGATCTATTTTTCCGAGGTCCTCAATCGCAAAGTAGTCGGAGATCCGCTGACCATTAAGGTGATGCGAGATGGGAAACCGGTGGAGATTTCCGGCGCGATGACGCCGGGACTGCCCAAACTTGTGCCGCGGATCTTCACGTCGGCCAATTACTTTGTCTACTGCGGGATAGGTTTCGTCGAACTCACCCTGAACTGCATAGAAAATCTTGGAAAATCCGGAGAGACATTCCGGGCGAAATACGAGGATCAGCTCCCGAAACGCCCCTACCAGAAAATCGTCATCATTTCCGAGATCTTTCCTGAATATGGACTCGTGGACACCGGGCCGTATTTGGAGCGGGTGGAAAAGATCGACCAGGAAGAGGTGCTCAATATCGAGCATCTGTACCATAAGATCCAGGCATCGATCAAAGAAGGTAAAAAAAAGGCGCTCCTGGAGCTTACCCGGAATATTCAACTCCCCTTGGACCTGGATCGTTCCGATGACCTGGACCGGGAAATCCAGCACAAGTACGGCATCCTGTATATGAAAACGCCTGGGAGCTTTAAATACTGAGGATTCAAATAATATCTATGTGAAGACATGCTTAGCCGCGAGCACTGAATTCTTTGGCTGTCCATTGTTGCATGATTACAGCCTGATACAGATCTTTATTGACAAGCGGCGTCCGGCAAGCTATGCGGACAAATTCAAGAAAACTGCTTTGTTGGTACGCGGTGTGGTAATGGGCCTCCTCTGGAGGCTGTATGAACGACGTTGAGGGTCGCGTCGCACATGTGGCGCAACGGATCAGCCAGCCACGACATGAGACCCTCAAGATAGAGAGCGCTTAGCCTCATTCGGGCCCCTTCTATGTCAAATACTTCCTTACCTGAAAGCCGATTCTTACGCTATTACCGCCACATGTCGGTGATAGTCATGAATGTGATACTGTTGCTTATCGGCATCAATGTTTGCGCGTGGGTAATTCTCGAAGTCAAGCAGAAGGCTAACACGCATTCGTCAACACCTTACAAATACCGCGGTTACGAAAAATCCCTCGAAGCGGTCTATCCGAATTTTACGGTAGAGCAGATAGATCGAGTCTGCAAGGACACCAGACGGCTCCACATGCAGTATGAACCTTTTCTGCAACACAGAGAGGCGCCATTTAAATCGGAATTCGTCAATGTAGACAAGCGAGGTTTTAGAATTACGAAGGATCAGGCCGAGTTCCCTCCTGACTCAAAGCACGTGAACGTATTCGTTTTTGGTGGATCCACCGCGTTCGGATATGGAGTGGTGGACGGTGACACCATCGCCAGCGGTCTACAAGACTATTTACGCCGAACCCGAGGCATACAGGTGAATGTGTATAACTTCGGCAGGGCTCATTATGCCTCGACTCAGGAAAAGTTATTGTTTGAGCAGTTGGTATTGGCGGGACAAATTCCGAACATTGCCGTTTTTATAGACGGACTCAACGAGTTCGTGCACTACGATGGAAACCTGGCTTTCACGAACGTACTGCAGAAATTCTTCGAGTCCGGTGATATTCCACCTGAACGGAAGATACTGTTACGACTGCCTATAAGCAAGCTTTTGATACCGGACCGGGCGTACAGGCTCTCACTTTGGGAGGACCTGCCGAATCCCAACCAGGGAGTTGAAAATGGCCCGACTGAGCGAAATTTGTCGAAAGCCCTTGACCGATACCTGGCCAACAAGGGCAGAATAGAAAAGCTGGCCAAAGAATTTGGCGTGAAAACTTTGTTCGTTTGGCAGCCGGTACCTGTTTACAACTATGACATGACACACCATTTGTTCGTCCGATATGACTATGAGGGTTCATATCCCCAGGTTAAGGCAGGTTATACGATTGCCGCCAAGAGGCTAAAAGATGGTGGTTTAAGCGGCAATTTTTTCTGGGCCGCTGATATGCAGGCAAACTCAAAAGAACCGCTTTACGTCTCGGCCTTCCACTATAGCCCAAAAATGTCGGCTGACATTGCCCAATCTATTGGTGCTCAACTAGTCGATAGGATGGCTATCTCACGCCCGTAGGATGGGTGATATCGCGGAACAGTCAATTGCGAGGGGCAGGCCGAAGCAATCTGCGATCTGTAGGGGTGGACGTCGTCCGCCCTCATTTGGGCGCATGGCATGCGCCCCTACGAACATCCTTCGCTTCGCTCGCAATTGACAGCGATCCTTCCGCAAAGATACGGTGAATCCAGCGTCGCGCTAAGATTCACCGCATCCTACCCCCTTCAAGCCGTTTCTACGTGCGCCTGTTATCTTCCCAATACCAATCTGTCGTCTCTGGGCCCCAGCAAGGCGGCGTAGTCCCGATCCAGATGATCGAAAATGATATCCGCGAGAACCCTATTTCCTTCGGGAGTCGCGTGCCCCTCATACCATCTTTCCAATTGGGACCGTGTGGGCTTCATTTGAGCCATCGCCCTGATTGCGTCAATGTGAGCAATTTTCTTGGTCCGCAGGTACTGGACAAGGTTGTCGGCCCTGTGGACTCCGTTGTCAATAGCCTCCGTGACATAGTCTTTGTGGGGCATCATGACGACTATGGGTACCGCTCCTCGGGCCCTGGCCATGTTTACAAAGAGATCCACGATGTGACACATCACCCCAAGCGCTTGAGGCTCTTCGAAAAGGTTCCATTGATAGCGACTTGCAGACGACGAGGGCAAAACTTTGTGCAACGACGCCGTAAGCCCGCGGACTACATATTTTCGCCACTCGTAAAGAGAAAAGACATAGGGGAATGTGAAAGACGGCAGCCTCTTATCCAGGCAATACCAGTAGTCTAGTTGACCCAACTGGTTCAAAAACGTCGGATCGCTCAGCTTGCCTATATCCAATACGCTGTCAAGGGGGTTGGGGATCAGCCTGAACCCGCTGTCGGTCTTCACGAACATCGGCTTGGTTAGTCCCCACGGTTCCTCGTAAACGTAAAAAGGGCGGAAGATGTTAACCACTCTATTGATGTTCTCCGGTAATATCCCCAGCATAACTATTTTGGCGCTTCTGCTGCCATTAAGTTGGTATTTGAGGCAAGCCTGGTCCGTGCCGTATCCGCCTACACCAAAGTTGAGAATGTTTACACCAAGCTTATTGGCGAGGTGCGTCTGCCACGTTTGATTGTCATCAACATTGGCGCAATATGTGAAAGAATCGCCGTAAGTGGCAATTGGGGTGGTCCGGAAAGTAGTACACGTTCGCCTGGCCCCGTCCGGATCGTGATTGTACGTGATGCCGTCGATATCTTTGTAAACGAGATCAGGTGGGAAGTCCCACCCAAGCGCCGAATGAAACATATGAACACGCGGATTGTTAGAGAACTCGGGATTGGGATCTCCGCGGCCGTTAGTTCGAACGACCACTCCGCATTGAATGAACTCGGGGCGTTGAATGGGGGCTTTCCGTAAATCTTGAAGGCGAGCTTCTATAGTCCCATGCCCTAGTCTTGCTTTGATCCTGGCAGGGACATTATTTACAATCAGCAGGTAAGAACCTACTTCCAGCAACAATGCCAGAGGCACGAGCGAAAGACACCAAAACGCGGCAATTTTCAGCCGATTGCGATCTTTAACCAAACCTTCCCCCAATAATGAGCTTGGAACCTTAGACTAATCCACAAAATCTACAGTGATGATCGAGCGTTATGCTATGCTCGCAAAAAAATCAGTCAAGAATTACCGGACGGTGATCTAGCGCGTCTTTTCGCTCATGTCAATGAGAAATTAATTTAATAATATGCCGTAATATGGCGAGCATTTCCTGAGACTTGGGAAGCAGGCCGAGTTGAGGATAACCGAAGTGACAAGTCGGTCGATGTGAGAGTCAGGAAGAGTCTAATTGGATATTTTAAAGATCTCCAGAACTCACTACAAACTTGCAGTCTCGCTGCTTGTTCTAAAATATATGTTTTAGAATTGAGGTGTTAGATAATTACTATATATTTAACATAATCTATTTATATCAAGTGTCTAATATTTATTGATTTAATTTACACAACTATTTACAATGTCCTAGTCTAGCATTCATGGATTGTACGAATATTATCAAACAAAAGAGGGTAAACAAGGATGTCCTCCCGCGGCCATTCAATCCTAGCCTGTTCTAATCCGGATTCATACGGACCGTCATCAAACCTCAGAGCAAAAATTCACAACACTGAACATCACATTAACTGCCACGTCTCGGGCACCGGTTACCCGATGAGACTGAAAACAAACTTGCGGCGAACACTGGCGCTGGTGATTTTCCTTTGTTTGCTTGTCCCAGGTCTGCCGGCTTTGGCTCAGTTCCAAGCGTTTTGCGCGCCGGGACCTGAGGCGCTCGGATGTGATCTCCCGAAATGTCCGATTTTAGATTGCGGATGGTACGCATCCGTCAAAATAAGCAGAATGTTTAATAGCTTCACCTCATATCAATTCGGGGACCCTGACCCCTCTCTTCCGAATCCTGACAGTCGCCTGGAGTTCCCTCTGGACCAGTGGTGGTACGGTATAAATGCCGGTTGGAGGCTCCCACTGGCGTCCATGACGGCCGAGTACCTGACCAACTTGCGCCAAAATGCTCGACCGAAATTCCAGGACAGCGATTGGTTCCAACAGGGTGAGAGATTTTATTTGATTTTGCCTCTTTTCCCGTTTCTGTTTTGGGTAGAAGACTGGGGTCCGGCCGACCAGAAAAATATTTTCAGCGAGAGTGATTGCCTGCTACAAGACGGGAGTTATCTGTTCGACATAAGCATGGACCTCAACCTAGCGGACCTGGTCAGGCCCTATGGGAACTTCAAGGTCGGGCCCGTGGTTGGATATCGCAACCAGCAATTCTTGTTCACTACCCATGACGGCTTGCAGAAGATCTTTCCGGAGACACAGGAACTCGTCATGATCGACGTGGCTGACCCCGGTGGACCTGGGATTCGGACAGGAGTCTTCTTCACTTTTCTGCCCACCGAATTGCCTGGCGATGGGATAAAATTTTCACAGAAGTTTCAACATTACTATATCGGGGGCAAATGCCGGCGATCGTTTGCACTACAACCAGCGCCAGCCCGCTGGTACCTGCCGCGATTGGTCGAATTAGAGGCTCAAGCGGATTGGGCTTGGGTCAAAGGTCAGAATAACGATCAGCATCTGCTTAGAGCAGGTCGCTTCACAATGGAGGACACCTCGGGCGGCGCCTGGCATATGAGATTCACCGTAAACTGCGTGATGCCACAGGCCCTCAGACTGGGCTTGGTTGGGGATTTCACGAGAATTAATACCACGGGCAATCACTTGCTCCTCGCTTCCGAGGAGGGTTCGGGCACCGCATTGTCCTGGACTAGAGGGGTTACGGTCTGGTCCGACCAAATGACGTTAGCCAGCTCTCTCGAACTCTTTTTCTAGGCCGCCGTGGCCACGAGAGGCAATGAGCCGGCGCAAGATTCAAAAAATGGTTTGTACCAATTCGCGTTCAAGCCTATAAGAAAACCCCCTCTAACCTCCCTTTATTGAAGGGGGGAACGGGAAGATTTGAATGGGCAATGGGATAAATCGGGGGCTGATTGCAGTGCAGTTCTTCAGTGGCATTGCAACCTATGTCTTCCCTACATTTTCAGCCGTGTAGGGAATCGAATCGCGTAGTCCGGCTTACTGTCCGTTCTTTTTACCCGGACTGATCTTTTCTAAAAGCTTTCTAGTCTTTTCCATGTCTTCAGGTGGAACATGGACCACAGGATTAAATGTGCGTTTGCCCATATGCGGCTTCACTTGGACTGGGACGGGGGGCTGCTTGCCTTGAGGACCGGATTGAACTGTGGTCTTATTCTCCGGCTTATCTGCCGTGCTCTTTTGTGCAGGGATAACGGTCCCTATCGGTTTGGTGATCAGTTTCTGGTATTCGGGTTTGGATGTCGCTACCTTGGCTCCATATAGCGTATAGCCAGGAACGTTTCCGGTACCTGGAGCAGGCGCCTGCGCCATCCCATAGCCTGCTGTCATAAGGACCATGGGAAAACAGACCAACACAGGCACAATGGAAACCCACTTCGTGAATGATCTTGTCATAAAATGCTCCTGACGTGTTGATATGTGGGAGTCAACGCTCCGGAAAACCCTCTCACGTGATGCGTATAGCATATATGCTTTCTTATTTTCAATAGTTATTAACATTTTTCAATGCATAACATTATAATTAATGACTGACAGTCGCATGGGGAATAAACAGCGCCCTCGCAGCCGGTCGGACAGCAGGATCGCGAGAGAAAGGTCGAGCCGCAGAGCAACTTGACCATGCGGCCGCGGCCTTTTATGGCTAGTTCTGCCGGCGGATGGCTAGTGGGGAGATTCTGACAGGTTTGACTCTGTTGCTTTATTTCGAATCGGCGCCGGTGCGGCCCAGCGCGGGATTGAGCCGCTGGATCATGTTTTGTATGTCCGTACGCCTTGGAGTATCAGGGTGCGATTGTTCTTCCAGGCCGAGAGCATCACGGTATGCTCTTTCGTGGCGCGCTCTTTGTTCTTCCTGGAGTGCTTGAACCTCTTCGAGACGCTCTTGCCACTGGGCCTGTTCCGAAACGCTTTCAACTTCTTTGTCAGTCTCAATTTTTTCGGTCTTGCGCCCCATTTGATTAATGACGAGGACTATTATCCCCAGAACTACTGCCATAACCAGTATTATCTCCAGGAGGCCGAGAACGAGGCTGTGTTGTTTCTTCATGGTCAGCCCTTTCTTCATATCGCGCAGACCTGGCCGTGCCGGTCCATATTACCATGAACGCGGCTTCATGGGGCCACGTATATAGTAATCTAAACTCGTTACTTTTTCCTTGTCTACTACGGTAGGACCTCAGCGCTGTCCCTATGCCCAAAAGGACCTCACACCGATTCGCGCTCCAGTTTGTAAGCAAATCCCCTCTAACCCCCCTTTATTAAAGGGGGGAAAGGGGGGATTTTGAATGCGAATTGATGTCAACCGCTGCTTCAAGCCCCAAGCCGCCATGAATATGCACATGTCCCTTCGGCTTTCCTGAGCCCCTCGACATTTATGTAAAGCATTACATTAATATTTTATCAGAAGTACTTGAAACAAAGACAATATTTGTTGACTAAACTGGCCCGTCGTGATATAACTCACCAAGGCATAGATGCTCAGCCGAGAATTGAAACCAATGAATATTCGAGAAAAAACTGAAATCAGCGCTGAAGGAAGCACGATGAAACCCTGACATGACTGAATCCTTCCATTTTTACCCGTCTTAAAACTTCCGTTAATTTAAAGTATTAAACTCTAATTCAAGAATTCACATTTCCCTGGGCAAGAGCGCCGGTGTCCAAATAGTGACCATCGAGGACCTCGACCGCTTTCCTCATATGATCCGGAGCCAAATGCGAGTACCTCATCGTCATGGAGATGTCTTTATGACCAAGCAGTTCCGCTACCGTGCGAATGTCCACACCGGCCATTATCAGCGTGCTGGCGAAGGTGTGGCGGAGATCGTGAAATCTGAAATGCGGAATACGCATTCTCCTGCGAACCTTACGGAACCAATTGTCCACGTCCTCAAAGGGCTCTCCTTTTTGGTTGTAAAACAGGTAAGGGGTGTCCAATCGCCGTGGGTGTCGGCGAAGCACCTCGGCCAGGGAATGGTTCATCGGGACCGACCTCGATTCGCGGGTTTTTGTGGGCCTGGTAGCCCTGCTCGCTACCTGAATCCGCCCTCTCTTGAAGTCCACGTCCTCCCACTGTAATCCCAAAACTTCGCCCAGGCGCATGCCCGTATGAAGCGCTACAGACACAATCGCATACAGGTGAGGATTGTCTGACTCCTTGCAGGCACACAGTAGATAGTTGGCCTCTTCCTGAGAGAGGAAACGTTCCATAGCCTTGTTAAGCTTCATGGGTTTGACGCCTTTTGCTGGACTGGATTCTAAATAACCCCACTCCACCGCCTTGTTGAAAAACGCCTTCAGTATGTGAAGATCCCTGTTCACCGTGCCGGGCTTCACGACTTTTATACGGCTGATTTTGAAATCCTCACACATTTTTGGCGTGATCCGGTCCAATGACTCATTCGCCCACAACGACAGATGTTGATTCAGGCACCTTAAATCCCGTTCATAGGTGGCCTTGCCCTTGTTAGCTCGCGAATACT
>DATJPW010000062.1:0-47457 GCA_035506215.1 Desulfomonilaceae bacterium | reverse complement strand
AAGTGGTGATCAAAAGAAGACCAATTATCCGGGGAAGACCGCGTTGTCTTCCCCGGAGTCGCATCCAACAACCTCGACTGAGTTGATTCTTTCGACATTCACCTTCCTTGAGGAATTAATCCATGCGGCTGACGGTACTTCTCGGCGGACATCTCAGACATGAAGCTCTAAATGGACCTATGGAACGCACGGTGCAAATACCTGAACGGTCGAATGGGAGCGACCTGATTGCGGTTTTAGGCTTGCCCGAGCACCGGATAAAGATGATCTTTGTGAACAATCGAGCGGCTACCTTGAAAACGGTGCTCAATGAAGGTGACAGAGTCGCCTTTTTCCCTCCCGAACTCTCCTACAATACCTTCGTTGCGCTCTCGTACAGCCAGGACAGAATCGAAGACGCGCAGTCGGATTGATGTCCGCGCGCACGAATCGTGAATCTGATTACCTGTCAACAGATTTCCTGCGGCAGGGAACTCGTGACTATTTTCTGGCGATGAGCCTGGAGTGTTCAGCCATCATGCAATGATCCTCGACGACGGTCATCCCCGCCTCCCTTGCTTTCTTAACGGCTTCTTCATTATGTATGCCCAGTTGCAGCCACAGCACCTTGGCGCCGATTTTGATCGCTTGATCGGCAATTTCGGACACGAATTCCGGCCGTCGGAAAACGTCCACCACGTCCACGGGTCCCTTAATGGATTGCAAGTCAGGATAGCTTTTTTCCCCTAAAATTTCCTCAGCGGCCGGATTAACGGGTATGACGTGGTACCCTTGTTTCTTCAGGTAAGCGGCCACCGCGTGACTATCTTTCGACGGATTCGTTGATATGCCCACTACAGCTATATTCTTAACATTATTAAGAATATCCTTCAGATGGGCGTCGGTCAGATTCTCGGGTGCCATAGCGCGCCTCCTCAGATCGGATGAAGTGTGGATCTCTACAAATTTTCATTTAATACCGGCCAAATCCGGATGGAAGTGACCGACTTGCGAGACTTATGACTGGGGAGCGCTCAGCCATATTCACATTGACAACTTGCCGGTGGCGATTGTTGATTTAGTTAAGAACTGACCGAAGTTTATTCCGCAATTGACTATCCCTGGGGATGGGGCCTCTGCCCTCACAGAATCTTGCATGCGCTTGACATGTGTGATTCGCGGACTAATTTTTCAATAAACGAGCAACTGTAAGAAGCTACCGGTATTGCACACAACTGGAGGTGAATCATGAAAAAATTGTTGGTAATTGCTGCTTTGGTTGTCACAGTAGCGGCACTAACTGCAGCCATGCCATCCAGTGCGGCAGCTTGTGGATGCGGCTATGGTGGATATGGCTGGGGGTATCCCGCCTATTATGGGTACTCGGGTTATGGCGGCTATGGATACGGCCATGGAGGGCTATTCGGCGGCTTCCCCTTCGGAGGATTCATGGGTTTTGGCCGAGGGGGATTCTTCGGCGGTGGATATTACTGAGCACACTGAACCACTGGTGAGTCGTCGCTGTTGCGCCATTGTGAGCGCGGCGGGGGGTTCTGCGTCGTGAGAAACCCCAAGAGAACAAATCTTCGGGTGTCAGGATCAGACTCCAAGTAATTGATCACGCGCTGGTAGCTCGGTGGTTGTATTGAGCGGTCTAAGCATCGATGGATGCCGGGAAAACGATGCGCCAGGATGGCGACAAAATAGCAGCAACGGCTCACCACCACGTAGAATTCGAAAATTATCGATTATGTGAGGGAAATTTCCTGCGCTAACAGGCTGCGTTGCAGCCCTTATGAGATTACCCTGTCTTCACTTATTCATTATTCGACGGAATTCCCACGGCGGTACCGGGTTTGGTTGTGACCACAGGCCGGCTTCGTTTTTCCTGGCTGTTGTTTCGAGCTGGGCCAGTTCGAATTCGTTGGGTGCGAAATGTCGATACCACCAAGCTAATCCTACGCGTACCAATTCTTTGTTCAAAGATTTTCCATTTACAGTTACCCAGACTACGGGTCTACCATAGCTCGTCTCTCCTACCGGAAGCACCTCTACTGTCTTTCGGAACACCATGTCTGAAGTAAATTCTTTCGCCCTAGTTCCAAAATCTTGGCCCTTCTCAGGACAGTCAATACCATAAAGGCGGACGCGTTCTGCCCGCCCGTGGTGCATCACGGTGATCGTATCTCCATCTGTTACCCCAACAACGGCCCCGGACCAGGATGCGCACCATTGTGGCGCCAAAAGCAACGCGGTCAGGATAAGAACAGAACTAAATGTTTTCATTCTCCGGAACAAAAAGTGCCTTTGAATACGACGTTTTTAACCTACGAAATTTACACTCGCCCCATAGAAAAGTAAACGACTTTTGCCGGTCCCACGCTGAGCCTTAACCTCCTGAAGGCCTTCTTTCCATGCGGCAATTTCCACTGAAACGTTTCAAACGGCAGCGCTAACCGGACAGACGCTCCGGTAGTTTTCTTTATGCCTTCGGCAGGTAGCACCGGGAATGAAGATTTGTTTCCCGACCGAGCTTGTTGCAGCATCGTGGAGTGACAAGCTTTTAATGTTGTTGTTTCAAGCACATATCCACCCCCAAATCGCTGCTTGACATCCTCGATGGTTGCGATAAAGATGACCCCGTTGTTCGGGTAAAGTTGGTTTCAAACTGGCTCCAGGTAATGTTGGCGGGCCCGGGGGGTGGACTATAAAACTTGATGAGGCCCCGCTAGACCTCCCAGGGTTGGGACAACGCCGTAAATCATGTAATATGATAGAAACGCGTGATCACGGTGGATCAAGATTGGGATGATCCACACAGTGCCGGGCGAAGCATGACGGGTAATTGGATGTTCCCATAGTGTTGTGAGTTTTTCACCGAAACCTTCAGCGTCCGTCTATGATTCATTCCGGCCCGATCTGGAGTTACTCATGTATAAAAGCACCAAATTCATATTCATCACAGGTGGCGTGCTTTCGTCCCTGGGCAAAGGTCTTTCCGCTGCCAGCGTAGGCGCGCTTATGGAATGCCGTGGACTGACTGTTACTATGTTGAAAATGGACCCTTACATCAACGTCGATCCGGGTACTATGAATCCGTTTCAGCATGGAGAAGTCTTCGTGACCGACGACGGCGCCGAGACCGACCTGGACCTGGGCCATTACGAGAGGTTCACGCATGCGACCCTGCGTCAAAAGAATAACTTTACCACAGGCCAGATCTACGATTCCGTTATTCAGAAAGAGCGACGCGGCGAGTATCTGGGGAAAACGGTACAAGTGATTCCTCACGTCACCGACGAGATCAAAGAAAAGATCAGAAACCTGGGCAACGGCGTAGACGTAGCTATCGTTGAAGTTGGCGGAACGGTGGGCGATATTGAGAGTCTGCCTTTTCTGGAGGCGATTCGTCAGTTGCGCGCGGACTTGGGCCCTCAAAACGTGCTCTACGTCCATGTTACCCTTGTTCCTTATGTCAAGGCATCAGGCGAGGTCAAAACGAAACCAACGCAGCATAGTGTGAAAGCTCTTCGTGAGGTCGGAATACAGCCGGACATCCTGATATGCAGAACGGAAAAAAGGATGACAAGGGAGGTCAAAGAAAAGATAGCCCTGTTCTGCAATGTTCGGCCGGAGGAAGTCATAGCTAACGAAGATGTAGAGTGTATTTATGAATTGCCATTGAAACTGCACGACGAGGGGCTTGATCAGAAAATAGTCGAGCATCTCAACGTCTGGACGAGAGCGCCAAGATTCGATGAATGGTTGGATTTCGTCAACAGAGTGAAGTCTCTGGAATTCGAGGTCACCATCGGAATTGTCGGAAAATACGTCGATCTTCACGAGTCATATAAGAGTCTCAATGAAGCGCTATTTGCTGGAGGCGTCTACAACCACGCAAAAGTTAATCTGAAATTCATCGATTCTGAAAAAATTCAAAACACCGGGATCGGAGACGAATTCGATGATATAGACGGAATACTGGTGCCCGGCGGGTTCGGTTCGAGAGGCATAGAGGGGAAGATTCTGGCGGTTCAGTATGCCAGAGAAAATCGAATCCCATATTTCGGTATCTGTCTTGGAATGCAGATGGCGGTGGTAGAGTTTGCCAGAAACGTCTGCGGAATGGCCGGCGCAAATTCGACCGAATTCGATCCGAACACACCTTATCCGGTAATAGACCTTATGGATGAGCAACGCTGCATAACTGATAAAGGCGGCACAATGCGTCTTGGGGCCTACGAATGTCACCTGACTCCAAATAGCTTAGTTCACCGTATTTATGGCAAAACCACGATAAGCGAGCGTCACCGCCACAGGTACGAGTTTAATTCCAAGTACAGAGAGATATTCGAAGAGAAGGGCCTGAAAGCAGGTGGAGTTTCACCGGACGGAAAGTTGGTTGAACTCGTCGAGTATGAGGGAGATCACCCGTGGTTGGTAGGATGCCAATTCCATCCTGAATTCAAGTCTCGTCCGATGGAGCCGCATCCTTTATTTGCCGCTTATATTAAGGCCTGCGTAGAGTACGTCACAAGCGCCGATCGGAAAAATGATTCCGCCGACAGTGACGCGGAAGCTCTCGATGAGGACAGAGCCAAAACTCGAAAATTAGTGATCGGAAAAAGCTAAGCTTTTCATTATAATCTCGCCGCCCAAGAATCTTTTTACTGAAGGGTGCAGTGATCCGCTCCTCCGCAAAGCAGTGGCAGGCCATTCGTTTCCACAAAAAGGAATTCTCGGCAGGCCGCTGATTCTGCTGGTACGATGAAAAATTCGTGGAATCTCAACTTTTATAAAAAGAGGGAAGCTCAATGCGTACTTCCGTGACCGGTCCCCAGACGGTGACTGTGGGCAATCATCACCTCGGGCGCAGAGACCAGTTGTTTCTGATCCTCGGCCCGTGCGTCATTGAATCTGAAAAGCTCACCCTGGATGTCGCGGTGGAAGTGGCTCGAATCAGTCGAGCGACAGGCATTCCTGTTCTGTTTAAATCATCGTTCGACAAAGCCAATCGTACCTCGGTGACGTCCTTCAGGGGCCCAGGGCTGGAGAACGGTCTGCGCATCTTGGCCGATGTGCGAGAGAAGACAGGGCTTTCGATAGTTTCCGATATTCACACGCCGGACCAGGCTGCGCTTGCCGGTGAAGTCCTTGATGTAATTCAAATTCCTGCTCTTCTGTGCCGCCAGACCGATCTTCTTCTCGCGGCGGGCCGGACTGGAAAAGCGATCAACATAAAGAAGGGTCAATTTCAGTCTCCTGAAGACATGGAGCACGCGGTCAAAAAGGTCCTGAGCACAGGTAACCGCCGAATTTTTCTAACCGAGCGAGGAGCCTGCTTTGGTTATGGAGATCTTGTAGCTGATATGCGCTCTATTCTGCGCATGAAGCCCTTCGGCTTCCCGGTAGTGTTCGACGCTACTCATTCATCGCAATTTCCGGGTGGAGGTGAAGGTTGTTCGAGCGGAGAAAGATCGCATGTCGCGCCTCTGGCCAGCGCCGCGGTCGCTGCGGGCGCTGACGGGATTTTTATGGAAGTTCATCCCGATCCGGATCGAGCGCTATGTGACGGCCCCAACTCATTGGCTCTGGAGAAACTTGAGCCGTTGGCCGCAAGACTTCAACAGATCCACAAAATAGTCTCGATAGAGGGGACTGTTTCAAGCAAAGAACAACTGCTTGGAGACGCGGCCGAATCGTCCGCGATCCCTCTCGAAGAAAAATTAAAAAAAATACGCTTAATGGTTTTTGACGTAGATGGAGTGCTTACAGACGGCAAAATCACATTCGGGAGCGGTGGCTTGGAGATAAAATCCTTTCATGTACGGGACGGACATGGTATAAAGATTGCTAAGCGGTTCGGCCTAGAAGTCGCCCTGGTCACTGGAAGGACCTCGGAAGTTGTGGTCCGACGGGCGGAGGATCTTGGAATAACGAGGGTTTACCAGGGCGTTTGGGACAAGAAGCCGGTCCTGGCTGAACTCCTGGATTGTCTTAATCTTCGACCTGAAGAAGTGGCAGTCGTGGGAGATGATGTCGTGGATATTCCACTGTTGCGCAGGGCCGGCGTCGGTGTCGCCGTCGCGGACGCGGCCGCGGAGGTCCGGATGGCCGCCGATTACGTGACGAAACAACGCGGCGGTCACGGGGCCGCGAGAGAGATGATCGAAGTCGTCCTTAAAGCCCAAGGCAAATGGGATGATGCACTGGCTAGGTACTATGAATGACGTGGCTTGGAGTAACCCGGATCTCATAATTAATTGGTCTGCCCTTTCGGAAGACACGCGTACTTCATTGGCAGGCGGCTGAGAGGCCGCTGATGAACCATAAAGAGATCGAACGCTGGTATAGGCTTAGAAATATCAAGCGGGCGTCCCAGGTCCTCATTCTGGTGTGCGCGGTGTTGCTGGTTTCCGGGTTTGCCGTATCCCGTCTTTACGGACCAAGTCAGGCGCCAATCGTCTCGTCCATCCCGTCCGACGCAGGCATACGAATCGAGAACTTTTCCTACTCTTCTCCGGGCCCTCGCCCCTGGGAACTGCATGCTCCGTCCGCAGCGGTGTCCGATTCCCTCGACAAGGTCGACCTGCAGCAGCCACGGGTCAGGTACCAGGGAGGAGCAGGAGGAGAGATTTTTCTCAGCTCCCAGAGGGGTAGCCTGGACAGAAAGACACTCAACGTCACAGTACGTGGAGATGTGATCCTAAAATACAAGGATTATGTGTTCCGGTCGGACGATATGAATTATTCACATGAGAAACTCAGCGCCGAAACCCCGTCAGAAGTATCTTTTCAAGCACCGGATCTTAGCCTCACGGGAACAGGAATGACGCTCAGCCTTGAGAGCGAAGAAATAGTCATAGAGCAAGATGTGAAGGCTCGGTTGTACAATGTAAAATGGGTGGAGAAAGGCGGCAAGCTGCCAATGTGAAAATGGAGTGTTTGTCCATGAAACGTGTGACCGCTTTGCTGATAAGTCTTTTGATTCTCAGTGTTATGTTGCCGAAAGTGTATGCACAAAACGACTATCTGGCTCTAGGAAATGGCTCGCAGGAGCCCATTGATATAAAATCCAAGAAGGTCACAGCCAGGAACATCCCCAATGGCAGAGAGAGTATTTTCGAGGGAAACGTTACCGTCAGCCAGGATGACGTTACACTGACTTGTGATAGATTGATCGTGGTTTGGGACGAAAAGAAAGGAACTACCGGAACTGAAAATAGGAATAAGAAGCGTCCTAAGGACTTTCAAACGGCTGGCAACATCAAGTCCATCACCGCGTCGGGGAATGTAAAGATTGTCCAGGACGAGCGGATGGCTACTGCCGGCAAGGCCGTGTATGACCATATAAAGCGCACCATTACCTTGACCGAAGGCCCCCCTCGGGTCTGGCAGGGAAGTAATGTAGGTACCGCTGACACCATCGTTATTCATTTGGATGAGAACAGTGTCGCGTTCGGAGACAGGGTCCAGTTCACAATAAAACCTTCCGAACAAATGAAGGAGAAGGAGAAGTAATCGCTACGGCAAGGGAATTAAAAGCTCGGGGTCTGGTCAAGACATACGGAGGCAGGCGGGTAGTTGACGATGTGAGTCTCCGAATAAGGTCCGGCCAGGTGGTAGGTCTGTTAGGTCCTAATGGAGCAGGCAAGACCACTACTTTCTACATGATTACCGGGCTTGTAAAGCCCGAGGCAGGAGAAGTTTATCTTGATGATCAAGACATCTCTCAGCTTCCGGTATACCTCCGAGCCAGGTTGGGCATAAGCTACTTGCCTCAGGAGACTTCCGTATTTCGGAAGTTGACGGTCAGCGACAACATCATGGCCATTCTTGAAACAGTCGAGACAGATAAAAGTCGGCGCAACGAAAGATTGGAAGAATTACTTTCGGAATTGGACATCTCGTCCTTAAGAGATCAACGCGCGGACAATCTGTCCGGCGGTCAGAAGAGACGCCTGGAGATAACGCGAGCACTGGTGACGGACCCGGACTTTATTCTTCTTGATGAACCGTTCTCAGGTCTTGACCCCATTGTGGTACTGGAGATTCAGAAGATAATCATGAAACTCAAGGATCGCGGCATCGGCGTCGTAATCACCGACCACAACACTAGAGAGACACTTGGAGTTTGTGATACAATCTACTTATTGGACAAAGGCCGCATCCTGGAACATGGCGACCCTGGAACTATAGCAGCCAGCGAACTTGCCAGAGAAGTCTATCTCGGCAAGAAATTTAAGATGTAAACGCGCACTACCCTAATGGCACTTGAAATAAGACAACAGCTGCGGCAGACCCAGCAACTGGTCATGACGCCTCAGCTTCAGCAGGCGATCAAACTGCTCCAATTCAACCATTTGGAAATGGTGAATGCAGTTGAGCAGGAACTCACGGAAAATCCGCTGCTGGAGGCCCTAGCCTATGATGAGCCCTTCACTGACAAGGAGTCCGAAGATCGAAACGATCTCAACGCGTTGGAGGACACAGTCAGAGAGCCTGAGCGCGGCGAGAGGGAGGTGCTGGACGCGGATTGGGAGAATTATCTAGACAGCTACGGAGGTGATTACTCACCCGCGCTGCGGGACTTTTCGGACCAGCGTCCGCTGGAAAATAGGGCCGCATCCCAAAAAAATCTTTTCCGACACCTTCTTGAGCAGCTTCAATTAAGCAAATTGACAGACATGGATCGCAGGATCGCACTGGAGATTATCGGGAATCTCGACGAGAACGGGTTTCTCGATATTTCTCTGGAAGAGCTGGCTAATTCACTGAATGTCGATTTAGATAAAGTCCGAGCGGTCCTTGCCGAAGTGCAGCAATTCGACCCGCGCGGTGTGGCTGCCTGTGACCTTAGGGAATGCTTGTTGATTCAAGCCAAGGCATTGGAACCGCCTAATAGTTTGGCTGTCCGAATTCTTGAAGAGGCCTTCAATTCTCTTCACCGCGGCAAGCTTGATGAGGTGGTCAGAAAGCTCAAGGTTCCGGCTGAACATGTAAGAGACGCGGTCAAGGTGATTTCTTCCCTCAATCCCAGGCCGGGTACCGCCTTCGCCAATTCCGATACGATCTATATAGTGCCGGACATTTTTGTGATTAAGACAGGCAATGATTACTCCATAGTATTGAATGACGATGGGCTTCCAAGACTCAGGATCAGTCCCTTTTATCAGCAAGCTCTACACTCCGGCGTTTCCCCTGCGGGAACCAAGGATTATATTCAAGAAAGGATGCGAGCCGCTGTGTGGCTGATCAAGAGCATTCATCAGCGTCAGCGGACCATTTACAAAGTGACTCAGTCGATCATAAAATTTCAGAGAGGATTTTTTGACAAGGGGATAGATTATTTGAGGCCCTTAATTCTCAAAGACGTGGCCGATGATGTGGATATGCATGAATCGACGATAAGTCGCGTTACGACCAATAAATATGTGCATACCCCTCGAGGGATATTCGAGCTTAAGTACTTTTTTAACTCGGGTATACGTTACGGGGCTGATGCTATTGCATCGGAATCGGTTAAGAATCAAATCTTGCGGATAGTCAAGAGCGAGAATCCTAACAGGCCCGCAAGTGACAAGCAGATAGTGGAGGAACTGGCCAGATCTCACGTCCATATAGCTCGGAGAACTGTGGCAAAGTACAGGGATATACTGGGTATTCCTCCGTCGAGCAGGCGACGAAAGAAATTCTGAAATATCGGAATTCATTTTTTGCAGTCCGCAGGGAGGTGGATGTAATGCAGGTGTCTGTAACTTTCAGGCATATGGAGCCTTCGGAAGCCTTGAAAGGTTATGTAGTTGAAAGAACATCTAAATTGACTAAGTACATTGACAAACCTATGGAAAGTCAGGCGACCCTCACGGTGGAAAAATTTAGACAAATTGCCGAATTAGTTATAAACGTCAACGGTATACGGATCGCCGGTCAGGAATCTCATGAAGACATGTATGCAGCCATAGATCTCGTCATGGAAAAAATCGAACGGCAAGTAAAAAAATACAGAGACAAAATCAGAAGGCATAAACCTTTGCCCGGTAAGGAAATACGTTGGCGCAGAGACATTTACGATCAGGAAAGTTTCGAGGAGGACCGGGAGCCCGCAGTCATTCGTACCGAACATTATTTCGTGAAACCGATGTCTGTGGACGAAGCCGCGATGCAGATGAATCTGTCGCAGCAGGAGTTTCTGGTTTTTAATAACGCCGGTACTCAGACGGTCAATGTGCTTTACAGAAGAAAGGACGGGAATTACGGTTTGATAGTCCCGCAAAGCTCTTAAGAGCTATATAGGATTCGACCTGTAAATTCCAGGCCAAACGATGAAATGGATGCCCGTTGTCAGAGTCAATCAACGATCCGACACCGGGCACATTTTATTAATTTTTTCACCACACGGCAATCGGAGCGAAGGAATCGGAAGCCATTTGATGACTCGAAAAGGCACATCAGAAGCTTACCCATCAGCGATCCCCGTTTCCTTTCAATGTGATTCAGCCGCGCTCCTTAAGAGTGCTAAGCGATGAAAATTGTTGAGTTTCTCCATGCTGAAGAAATTATTTGTCCTCTTTCATCTGCCACGAAGGAAGGAGTCCTTGAGGAACTGGTCGAGCCTATAGCAAAGGCAAATCCTCAACTGGACAAGGATCGTTTGTTGAAGACCCTTATGGAAAGGGAGAATTTGGGGAGCACCGGAATCGGTAGCGGTGTGGCAATTCCACATGGCAAGTATGACGGCTTGGACCATCTCGCGTCCAGTTTCGGAAAAAGCCCTAGAGGGATAGACTTCAGCTCCATGGACAACAGGCCGGCTCATATTTTCTTTTTGCTCGTGGCCCCGAAAAACTCGGCAGGGGAACATCTCAAGGCGTTGGCCCGGATATCCAGGCTCCTTAAAGATCCAATGTTGCTCACCGGACTTCAGAAGGCCGAATCGGCCGAAGGCATCTATCGACTGCTGGAAGAATATGACTTGCGCCTTCCCTGATCCGCTGCATGGCCGTGATGCATGACTGATTTGTCGATTACGCCAACATGATCGCACCTCCGAAAGAATCATCAATTCCACGTCTTGCTTCTCCGGACGGTTCCATGTTCGGACGGGCCGCTAAAGGGGCTAACGTGCGACGGCCGGTTTTCCATACTCGCTCTTATGCCAAACTACTGCGCAGATTTATTCTTGTTTCGGTGACCTGCTCGGTGCTTCCGCTGCTTCTGGTGGGCTGGGCCAGTTACCTCTATTATTCTCAGTTCTCTCTGTCCCGGATGGCGGACTATTTTCAAAAGACGGTTGAATACAATCGAAAAATTGTAGAGTCCTTTCTCCAGGAGCGCACGGCAGATGTCAAACTCGTGGCCTATACTAATTCTTTAGACTATTTGAAGGACCCCTCCAACCTCAAAGAGGTTTTCCATCTTCTTAACCTGGAAGGGTCTCATTTCACAGACCTGGGAGTTATTGGTAAAGCGGGAAAGTACTTGTCTTACGTTGGCCCATACGATCTCATGGATAAGGACTATTCCGAGACTTTCTGGTTCAAGGAAGTGAAGGAGAAGGGTGTCTACATTAGTGACGTGTTCATGGGATATCGCAAAGTCCCCCATGTTATCATCGCAGTCCTTGGCTCAAAGGGGGAAGGCGCCTATGTTTTGAGAGCTACCATCTATAGTGAGTTCCTCACCTCTCTCGTTGAAACGGCAAAACTCGGCCAGACCGGTGAGGTCTTCTTGGTGAATAGAGAAGGCATCTATCAGACCGGCCCAAGGTTCAAAGGCAAGATTATGGACCAGGCGTCGTTACCAATGAATTCATTCACCGGGGAGAGCGGCATACTTATTACTGACCCTATTGAACCCCAGAATTCGTTCTCTCCGGAACGCGGGATACCCATTACTGATCTGATCAAATACGGCCTTATGCAATCCCGTTCTCAGCAGGTCCTGGCCTACTCATGGCTCAAACACCCCGATTGGTTGCTTGTGGTGAAGCAGGATTTTTCGGAAGTTTTTGGTGACATCAACCATGTGAACACTGCTATCCTGGTTCTTCTACATGCAAGCATCCTTGCGATTCTGATCGTCTCCGTCTTCACCGCTAAATACATGATCAAAGTGATTAAGAAGCGAGATCAAGAGGCAGAAGGATTGAACAGGCAACTTATGCAGGCCAGCAAGCTGGCGTCCATTGGGGAACTCGCCGCCGGCGTTGCACACGAAATAAACAATCCTTTGGCCGTCATCCTTACGGAAAACCAGGTAATACGTGACTTGACGGAAGACGAACAAAACCTGGACGCAAATTTCAGAGACGAACTTGTGCAGTCTCTGTCCCAGATTGACACCCAGGTGGAGCGCTGCAGCCACATCACTCAGAATCTATTGCGCTTTTCTCGTAGAATTTCCGTAGCTTCCCAGTTTATAGATCTCAACGTTTCCCTGAAACATGTGGTGGGGCTTCTGGAGAAAAGAGCAAGCAGCTACGGTGTTCAAATCTCTCTAGATTTCCAGGAGAAACTGCCCAAGGTCAGCGCCTTTCCTTTTGAATTGGAACAAGTTTTTGTGAACCTTATCAACAACGCCATCGATGCTCATGATGGGAAGCCTTACGGGAGCATCAATATCGCCACACGATTCGATAGCAGCAGGAATGGCTTGGTAACTACAGTTGCAGATACCGGCTCCGGAATCCCCGATTCGGACCTGGAACGCATATTCGATCCATTCTTTACTACCAAACCTGTAGGCAAAGGGACAGGACTGGGGCTCTCCATTTCATATAGCATCATCAGGCAGATGGGCGGAGACATATCGGTCCAAAGCGAACTGGGCAAAGGCACTGAATTCACGGTCTTTTTACCCTGCCCTGCCGCGGCGCAAAGCGAAATTTTGGAGGGCCCGAGAAAGGACGACCTGAATGATAAAGCCTAGGCTGCTCTTGGTGGATGATGAAATACCCTTCACCGCAAATTTATCAAAGCTCCTGTCCCGCAGGGGTTATGACGTCTCGGTAGTAAATGACGGCAAAAGTGCGTTGCGGATCATTGAGGAACAGAAGTTCGATGTGGTCATTCTGGATCAGAAGATGCCCGGCATGGACGGCATCACCACCCTTAGGGAGATAAAAAAGAAAAGGCCGCACATGGAAGTGATCATCCTGACAGGATACGGTTCCGGCGATTCGGCCCTCGATGGGCTTCAGCTTGGCGCTTACGACTACACCATGAAGCCGATACAGTTGAGTGATTTGGAAGAAAAAATCGGCCAGGCCTTCCAGAGAAAATTGTTGCAGGAAAAAGAATGAAATACATGACAAAACTATTTCAGAGCGCGGAGTTATGATGCAATGACCGGTCCTATACGGGTCCTTTTGATAGATGATGAAGCGGTTTTCGTAGATTCACTTACCAGGGTGCTCACGAGGCGAGGCATGACGGTGCGGAGTGCCTCTGACGGCTACACAGCGCTTGAGTTGCTGACGAACGAAAGCTTTGACGTGATTGTGCTCGACATGCGCATGCCCGGCATGGACGGGCTTGCTACTTTGAAGGCAATTCGGGAGCGCGACGCGGTTACTCCAGTACTTCTCCTCACAGGCCATTTCGATTTGAAACGTGTGTCGGATGCACTGAAGGAGGGGGTTGCGGAAGTCCTACTGAAACCTTGCCCGGTGGAAAACTTGGTGTCGTCGATTGAAAATGCATACGAGCGTAAAGGCTTCGCCGCCGAGGTCGCGGAGAAGTGCTAGTGTCGGCATATGGCGCCAGCTTCTTAGCGCTTATTCAATTCTTCCAGACCGTAATCGCCTCGCAAGAAGGCATCCTTAAAGAGGCCTACGGAATCGTCGGTAGACATGGCGGCATCCATTTGCCTGAAGAACTGTAGGAGTGAGCCTATCATTTCGAGCTGCTTAATGGTCTCGCCTCGAGTCCCTTTGCTAAGTCGAGCGCTAACGAGGTCGCGCTTGAGTTCCACAGAAAACCCATATTCTTCCAGAATTTCGGCAATCGCTTGGGCTCTGCGAGTGCGTCGCGCGTAATCAGCTGCCCCGCCTTGAAACAAAAGGCTAATGTAATTTTTGTTTTGGGTCACACCGCAATAGGCGTCCACTACGCTAAAATGGTACCCCACTCGGGCCGTGTAATTCATGTAATTGTCCGAGATAATTGCATAACATGGGTCCCGAAAGGTGCCTTCGGCCTCCGGGCTCGTAGTGGCATGGCGCAGCATGATCGAAAGCAAACCGGCCACGTCCATAGGCCGTGGGCCGAAGCGGGGGATCTTTTCGTGCAACATCCCTGTCAGGAGCGCGGAAAGCGGCACGGACGCGATGTGGGAACGTTTCAACTTCCGATGCTTCGGGGTTTCTTTGAGTCCTCCTCCAAGGTCGACGACATAAAGATCGATGGGAAGGAAGACATCCAGTTTGTATCCTCCTCCTCTAAGGTCCCCGACGTTGTCTCCCATCGTAAACATTTCGCGATATGATTTTTCATGTACGAAACGGGCTATATCATGCAGAGTGGCACAACGGTCAGGGCTAAATAGTGCCGAACCGGGGTCGGTAAGGTTCAGTGGGGCCACTAATGCTATGATCTTGTCAAGTAATTGACATGCCGGCGAGTTTTCCCTCCAGGCTACCACATCTTCCCGCTCGTAATCACTATCGGTTCTCTCAAGCAATTCAGGGAATTCGCCTTCATAGACGAATCCATTGGTTGCGTCTACAGTAACCAACGTGCCGTGGGGAATGGCATGCGTTGCATTTTTTGTATTGAGCAGCGTCGGAACCCTGAACTCTCTTGCGAGAGAGGCCATATGTCCCGTGGTGCTTCCCGCATCGGTGACAATGGCCCTGGCCTTGGACATGATGCGGATGAACTTGGCCGAAGACCGTCTTGCTATCAGCACCCCGCCTTCAGGGAATGAATCCATGTCCGCATAGTCACTCAAATGAATTGCGGGTCCGAAAGCGACTCCGGGACAACCCACTTCACCGCCTTCCAGGATCAGGGGCGCCTCAGAGAGTGGCTGAGCATTACGGACTGTGTGCGCAGCAAGACGGAGCGGCCTCGACTGCAGCAGGATGATACGATGGTCTCGTCCGATGGCCCACTCTATGTCCTGGGGGCCGCCAAAGTGATTTTCCAGCAAGAGGGCCCAACCCGCCAGTCTCATTGCCGCGTCCTCAGTAAGGCACGGTTCTTCGGCCTCGTCCGGCTCCAGCGGCTCTTCTTTCACTCCGGAACCAGGAGCAAGAACCATGCGGCTCTTCTGAGACGAAGGAATGCGGGTGATGCCAGTCGACTTAAGGTCTCTGGGCGCAAGCACAATTTCCGGTGAAGTTCTCCCATCCACAAGCATGGTGCCTAGTCCTTTGACCGCTTGTATCAGTACCTGATTGGACTCCGGTCGATTGGGGTCTCTCGAAAAAACTACTCCGCTCGCTACGGCATCCACCATGCCGATGAAGCCTACTGCCATTTGTGCGGATTCGCCGGGGATCTTGTGAAGAAAGCGATAGTGCATCGCTTCAGGGGAAAAAAGACTGGCAATGACCCGCAGGTATGCCCCGCAGATCTCTTCTCTGTGGATATTTAGCAGCGACAGGTACTGTCCTGCAAAGGAGAACTCACTGTCTTCGCCCACAGCACTAGAACGCACTGCGACAGGGATGAGCGTTCCGGCTCTCGCGGCCAGGCGGTCGTAGCCCCTTAGTATTTCTTCCTCGAGCACAGGAGGAATAGTCAGACGCAGAATGCGATCCTGCAGTTCGCTACTGAGCGGACCCACATCCTCCTCGGACCGGATTTCCATATGTTTGTCCTGGATCCAGGACCGAATGCCGCCTTCTTCGAGAAGAAGACGAAAGCCCTCGGTAGTGGCCACCAGTCCGTCCGGCGTGGGAAGGCCCAAGGTGTTGGCCAGTTCAGCCTGGTGCGCCATCTTTCCACCGACCATATCCGCTTGTGCGCCGGAAATAGTAGACAAATCAAGGACCAGTTCGGATGGGTGCTGCTCGGACCTGTCTTCAATGGTCTCTGTCAAGGCCCCCGCGATTCTGCTGAAAGCCGATCTCAGCGATGAGTACCGATCGCCTGAGATGACATTGATACTTTCAACCATGGCATGGACGTCCGAGAGCGCACGAGCTGCTTTCCGCTTTACGACCGAGCGATCTACGTACCGACAAGCTATCCGCTTTTCTTCCAGATCTCCAAGAGACTCGAGAAAACTGTGATTCGCGGCAATCAACTTGCGGAATTCCGCATGGTAGAGTCGGAGCCTGGCAAGCTGGGTCTCCTGAGAGACGGCCGGTCCCTCGCGTAAACCAATCACTTCAAGAAATACCAACACCCCTCGCCATAGACGGCGTAACACGTCTTGAATTCGTCGCGTCCTGGAGGATTCATATGATTCAGTATCAGACATGGCCATTTATCTCGTTTGATAAATGTTTAACGGAGAGGGTCTGCCGGACGTTGGTCACCAAGAACCGGACAACTACTTGCGGATCTGCGGTGAAAAATAAAATTAATGAGCGCAAGAGAGTGACCGTCAATAAATAGGATCAAATTACTTTGCCGGGTCCTGAACTCTCGCCGACGAATTCGAACCTGTGTCCGCATCTGATAGCGCTTTGACAATTACATTAGCCAGGTCGAGGATCGGATACGGTTTGAGAAGATACGCATAAGCCCCCGCCTTCAAGGCTTCTTCTTCCTCGCTCAACGAGTAATGTCCTGTAAGTATGATCACGCTGATATCGGGCGAAAAGCGCTTGATCTCCGAGAGAACATGGAGCCCGTCCATTCCGGGCATCTTCATGTCAAGCACGACCACGTTGAAATGCTCTTTGGCTATTAACGGGAGTGCGGTAAGTCCGTCCTCCGCGACCTTCACGACGAAACCTCGCCGACTGAGCACCTTTTTGGTACTGGCCGTGAAATCAACCTCGTCATCAACAAGCAGCACTGTTATCTCGCGCATAAATGCTCAATTTCTCCCGAAGGCGGCGCACAAGCGCTTTCGCGCTTTTCTTCCGAACGGCATAGATGAGGATCGGATTGGTTGTCGGGGAGACGTCTACGGTCTTGACCTCGATCCACCGCGTGGGCATGACCAAAGAGTGCAACACTCCCAGGGCGCCTAGGCCGACCAGCACGGGACCTGTGATCGAAAGCCAGTCATGAAATACCACAGCAACTGCACAGAATCCCGCCCCGAGCAATAACTCTCCTGTCCTAATTTGAAACTTTTTCTTCAGAAAAGCAATGCGGTCAAACGAAATCTCGTCTATGGATGTGTTGTCTCGACTATCCGCTGTGGGGGGCTGATCGGGCATGATCGTGGATTGCAGGCGATACAACCTTCTGTTGGTCAAAAACAGGCTGATCGCCTGCTGGGCCGGTTCACGCAGTATGGATTGCATGAGCCGAAAGTGAGTCCAGATAGTGTGGTGTTCACACTCTATGGTCTCACCTTCGGCCATCTTTTCTGTGATTACCGCGCGGTAGAGTGCCACGGTCTGTTCGGCAACCAACTCCTGGAAGTCTCTCTCCGGCAAATCCCCTCTATCGCGCTTGGGGTAGAGCTGCGCGATTCTTTCGCGCAGCTCCGGGACATCAGTCTTCATATGGGTATTCGCCCGGCGAAACCTTTGATGCGTGGAACCTCGGCAACAGGGTCATGACTATGGAGACAAGGACCACAAAGCCGACAACGAAAGTATACCAATAGTCCTTGTCTGCTATGGACTCATAGAGCCAATAAAGGAGGACCGCATAGAGCACAATGTTGATAAATATCTGCATGGCGTCAACTCCATCACATTAGCACGTCTTTGAGCCAGAACGTGTAGATAAGGCTCGCCGCTCCCAACGAGATGAGCAAAAGGAGAATCCAGTAAGCGAGCATTGAATCGACGAGTGATTTCATCGTTTAGCACTCCTTTGAAATGTCTTGAGACACAGTTTCAGCAAACTACATTCCGCGCGGGGTTATTCAAACCCGCGGGAATGGTTGTATCAGGGTTCAGCGACAAGTGCGGGCACCCAACCCGGGACCCATTTGCCGTGGCGGTGCCGCACAGCGAACCACACGAGCGACATGATAAACAGGCAAAGGAAGATCATCTCACCCACGGTGAAAACGACCGCGAGGAAGTTGAGGACCTGGTACTGTTGCGCGGTCAGCAAGTAGAACAACCGTAGAAAAGCCCCTGTCGTCGCCAGGAGCAGAGAGTAGCTCAGGATGTACCGGATGGCCGGTCCGCGCACAAAAGAGGTGGCAATGCTTCCAAATTGCGCGCCGAACATGGCCCCAATGATCATGAAAAAGACGGCGATCATGTCCACATTGCCGCTCATGTACTGCCTCAGGGCCCCATAACCTCCGGAAACAACTATCTCAAGCAGGTCTGTTCCCACAGCGATATGGGTGGTGGCCCCGACCACATAGACAAGGGCCGGGACTCGGATAAATCCTCCGCCAACGCCGAAGAACCCTGCGAGCACGCCGGTACAAATGCCGACAATGACAATTACCCACATTGAGACGACCAGTCGCGCCGTATGGCAGCGAACAATCGGCCACAGAGCGATACTCTGAAAGAAAATCGGCAGTCTACTAACTCTCAACTCACGTCCCACCGTTTTTCCTTCTTTGGTAAGCTCGGTGATCTTCTTGTGCGCCCTGTGGGTTTCGATCTGGGTATAAAGGAAAAGCCCGATCATGATCCCAACCGATCCGGTGAGGAGGGCGATACCAGAAAGACCGATGGCCTTGGTGTAGTTGAGCAACCTGACGCCCATCTCGACACCCATCATAGTGCCGCCCACCATGGCCAAGGCCAAGACCCAGTCGATGTTGCCCAACTGCCGGTGCCTGACCGTTGCGATAACCGACTTCCCGGCAATGTGCATGACATCGATTCCCGAAGCCATATATCCCGGAAAACCAAACACGATGAGCGCAGGCGTAACCATATACCCGCCGCCCACACCGATGAAACCGCCCACCATCCCAACCGTCGTGCCGGTCAAAATGAGAAGAAAAATGGGCGCCGAAACTCCTGCAATGACGAACTCAAACATCACTTAATCTCCTTTCAGTGGACGCCCTCGTAGTGTTTGATTTTCTCGAGCTTTAATCCACACATATCCGTGAATCCTTCGGCCATAAGGCCCAGGGCTAATGCAAGAGCCAGAATGAAGGCCACGCTCCAAACTCCTCCCCACGGGTTCGTTTCGACGCCCTTGTGCTTGAAAGTGTCTCTGTACTTGAATCCTTTGGATTCCTTGACCTGCGAAGGCACCGTAACTTTGAGAGTGTTGCCTTCTAGACTAACCCTCTTACCTTCTTGCACGGTTTTTTTGTCGATGATTCCGTTCGTGTGGGTGGGAAGACGGTCGCCTTTCTTGACGGGGACAGCTTGTAGTCCCTCGATCTTTTGAAAAGAACCAATCTCCAGAATAGCTGGTTTGTCTTTGCTGGCGTCTTTGAACGCGTCTGAGTTAACGGCCCAACCATCACTTGCGGCCTTGTAATAGTACCATGATACCAGTGTGCCATCGTAGTAATCGACCCACATGTACACGGTAAGCGCTGCAGCTATGAGCGCCCAGACTAAGAACTTGATCACTCCTCTCGCTTTTGACGCTTCTGCCATGAGAAGCCTCCTCTCAAGATATATTCGTTCACGTATATACTCTGATCTAGAACGTCCTCTAGCAGTTCAGTACGGCATGATCTTGTGCATCACCTTCCTTTTCATCGGCTTTGGGCCAACCGTTTTTTCGTACGGGGTGTTTCGGATAGTGCTTAAATTACTCCCGACGATTCACAGCAACGATCATGCCAAGCCTGGTACGAGACACGTGGCGCTGCGGCACTAAAGCAGCTTCCCCCGAATGCCATTTATGAGTTTACTGGAGAAAATCGGAGACCCGCCGGGCCTCCTGTCCCGTTAAGACCAATCAGATACCGCGGCACATTCCCAAAAACACCGACCAGCCGGGAACTGTGGCGGCCACGCCAAAATGTGGCAGCACCGCAGTATGTCCGTTTTTTTTACAGAATGTAAAGAAACACTGCAAGGATTTTTGTATCATCAGCACCCCTTTATCGCTATCAGTAAATCTGCTACAGTGGTGTGTGTGCCACACGAGGCCCATATTTCGAGTACAAGTCGGATTTCAATGTCTAGTTCGCGTCCGAATCTACCCGACTGGGAAAAAGAGATCCGCTGTCCACGGCTGGGTGGGCCGGTAAAATTCGAGTACTGTTGTGCTGAAAATCAGGGACGCCCGTGCGCCAGGGCTCTTACATGCTGGAGCTTATCTTTCGCTGTCGAAGAATTCTTTCACAAAAATATGAGCGTTGAGCAGTTTGAGGAGTGTTTCAACACTGAAACCAAGCCAAAAGTCGTTGCCCTGATTGAACTCATCGAAAAAGCACGCAAAACCTTGGAGGAAAAGTCGAGCCGTGAATGAGGCGAGAGGAGCGTTATTCACCAGGCTTGGGTGGGGTGTAAGGCCGGTCGAAGGTCTGCATTTGGAGTCTATCAACGCGCGCGACTTCGGATCGGAAATGGTCTAATGACAGGCAGTGTCGAATCAAAGATCAGGCACAAGATGGAATCGCGTGGAATTCCATCCTCAGTAATTGAAGAATTTCTCCACCAGGTAGGCCAAACAGAAGGACGGCCCACTCATGTGCCGCTTGAGGAGGTTGCAGCGCCGACGGCAAACCTGGTTTTGGATCCCTCACGCAATTCAGAGTATTTGAGAGAACTTGAGCAACGAGGGCGGCGCCTTCTACAAAGAGTAGTAGTCATAAAACTCAATGGCGGTCGAAGCACGACCATGGGTGGTGGAGTTCCCAAAGGGGTTTTGAGAGCAAAAAACGGGCTCTGCTATTTGGAAATCGTGATTGGACAGGTGCAAGCCTTGTGCAAGAAATGGCGAACCGAGATTCCTCTGGTCCTCATGAACAGTTTTTTCACTCAAGGCCCTACTATGGAAGTAGTGAAGCGCTTCGACCTGCCGATTTTCACCTTTGTTCAAAATGAGGTCCCGCGACTGGCGGAGCATGCGATGGTCCCGTTGGAAACGGGCACGGAAGAAGATTGGGCGCCTCCAGGCCACGGTGACATTTACGCAGGTCTTTATCGCGACGGACTTCTGGAGAAGCTGATAAAGCAAGGATATCGACGGGCGTTCATATCGAATCTCGACAATCTGGCAGCATCGTTGGAGCCGTGGATAGTAGGGTTGATTGAAGAACAAGGAATAGACTTTCTTCTCGAAGTCACGGATCGGACTTCGGCGGACAGGAAGGGCGGTACGCTGATTGTTCGAAACGGGAAACTGGATTTGCTGGAGATTGCACAAGTTTCTCCGGAGCAGAGAGAAGAGTTCATGGATATTGAGCGATTTTCCGTATTTAACACTAACAACGTCTGGGTTGACCTGACAGCGCTCTCTGAACTGATTGTCAAAGGGTCGCTCGGGCTTCCTTTGATTCAAAATCACAAGAACGTCATGGGAAACCGGGTCATACAGCTTGAGACCGCCATGGGCGCCGCAGTCGGCTCGTTTCCCAATGCCAGAGGTCTCAAGGTGGACAGAAGCCGGTTCTTCCCCACTAAAAAGGTGTCGGATTTATTTGTATTGCAGTCCGATGCCTGCGTGCTCGATTCAATGAATCGATTGCGAAGGAATCCGGCGCGTCCGGCGCTCTTGCCGTATCTGCCAAGAATATACTTTGATCCCGAGTTCGTTGATTCTCCGGAACAGATCAAGGAACGTTTCGAGGACCCCGGTTCCGTATCTCTGGTTTATGCCGATTCCTTGGAAGTCAGCGGGCCGGTTTATTTTGAGGCGAATATAAGGATCGAGGGTAACGTCCAAATAAAAGCCCATTCCGGGCAACTTTATCGGATACCCAACGGGTCAGTGCTTCGGGACGGAAGATACCCATAGATCAACAGACAGGACCACTTTTATATCCGAACAGGAGTAATCATGCTTTACGGAGTTATTATGGCGGGAGGAAGCGGGACCCGCTTTTGGCCTGAGAGTAGGAAGAAAAGGCCCAAACAGCTTCTCAGAATAGTTGGTGACAAGACTATGATACGGGCCACGGTAGAAAGGGTTCTTCCGGAGATTTCTTTTGATCGAATAATGGTCGTTACAGGTGAAGCGCATGCTGATGAAATCAAGCAGGAACTCCCTGAACTGGGCGCCGGGATGGTAGTGGCCGAGCCGCGCGGACGCAACACGGCGCCCTGCATAGCTTTGGCCGCTTACAAAATAGCTAAACAAGATTCTAATGCCGTTTTGGTCGTTCTGCCCGCGGACCACCTTATCGGCAATGATATGGCCTTCCTGAACGTGCTCCGCGCGGCCTACCAGGTTGCTGCCGATACAGAATATCTCATTACATTCGGGATTGTTCCGTCTCGTCCGGAAACGGGGTACGGATATATTGAGTTAGGGAAAGCAATTTCCTCAGTCGGATCAGAGCGCCTTTTTCGGGTTAAGAGTTTTATCGAAAAGCCTGATTTGGCCACTGCAACCCGTTTTCTCGCCGAAGGCAACTACCTGTGGAATAGTGGAATGTTCGTGTGGAAGGCGTCTACGATCATCAAGTCGTTTGAGGAACACCTCCCCTCCATCAGTCGCTCTATGGAACGCATCCTTCCTGACTTGAATACAGCTCGGGAGCCCGGCGCCATCCGAAAAATTTACAAAAAGATGGAAAGCATTTCTATTGATTACGGAATCATGGAGAAAGCTAAAAATACAGTCGTAATACGTGCCGACATTACGTGGAATGATGTCGGAAGCTGGTCTTCACTCGCCGACGTGTGGGACACCGATCAGCACAAGAACGCTACCCGCGGGAAAGTCCTGTGCGTGGAGAGCAAAGAATGTGTCGCTTCATCGCCTCATAAGGTTGCAATCCTGTTGGGCATCGAAGATCTGGTAATTGTCGATACACCGGATGCTCTTCTTGTGTGCCGGAAAACGTGCTCTCAAGATGTGAAGAGTCTGCAAGAGTTACTTGTCGGGCTCGGCTATCACGATCTATTGTAATCACGTAAATTTTTTGTAGTTCAATCCCATTGAAAGGAAGAATTAATGGCCGACGCAAATGACAAACTGGACTGTTTCAAGGCTTATGACATCCGGGGACGGATTCCCGACGAATTCAACGAGGATATTGCATATAAAATAGGTAGGGCTTATGCCACTTTCCTTTCGCCTTCCAAGGTCTGCATGGGTAGGGATGTCCGGCTGAGCAGTGAGGGTGTTGGTACCGCTCTGGCACGGGGTTTGACTGATCAGGGATGCGGTGTAATTGACATCGGATTGTGCCCAACTGAAGAGATCTATTTCGCGACCTCTTATTTGAAGCTCGATGGCGGGATAATGGTGACGGCTAGTCACAATCCTTTGGACTACAATGGAATGAAACTGGTCAGGCAGGAGTCACGGCCGATCAGTGGAGATACGGGCCTCAAGGACATTGAAAAAATAGTGATTAATAGCGACTTCGAGTCTGAAGCCTCTCACAAAGGAGCCAGAGAATCTGTAAGCACGAGAGACGCTTACGTGGAACATCTGCTCAGCTACGTGCATCCCGGGAAAATGAGAAGACTGAAAGTGGTCATGAATTGCGGAAATGGATGCGCAGGACCGGTCTTGGAAAAGCTTGAACCAAAACTACCCATCGAATTCATCAAGATCTTTCCGGAGCCTGACGGCCGTTTCCCTAATGGCATCCCAAACCCAATTCTGCCGGAGAACCGGGGGGTTACAACGCAAAGCGTTCTGTCCCAACGGGCGGACCTGGGCATAGCCTGGGATGGGGACTGTGATAGATGTTTCTTCTTCGATGAAAACGGCATGTTTATCGAAGGTTATTACTTGGTGGGTTTTTTGGCTCAAGCGTTTCTAAGAAAATTCCCCGGCTCAAAAATTGTCCACGACCCCCGTCTTGTGTGGAACACGGTGGAAATGGTCAAAGAATCGGGCGGTGTGCCGATAATGAGCAAGGCAGGTCACGCGTTCATCAAGGAAAGAATGAGAGCTGAAGATGCAGTCTACGGCGGAGAAATGTCGGCCCACCATTACTTTCGGGATTTTGCATATTGTGATAGCGGAATGATCCCTTGGCTTCTATTGATAGAAATGCTCAGCGTGGAAGATCGCCCGTTATCTGAACTGATTAGAGTCAGGATGGATCGATATCCGGTAAGTGGTGAAATCAATCGCAAAGTTCGAAACGGTCATACTGTAATGGAAGCAATTGAAGCTCAATACAGAGGAAAAGAACTAAATTCTGACCACGTGGACGGGTTAAGCATGGAATTCAAGAACTGGCGGTTCAATCTGAGGCCCTCAAACACAGAACCTGTTATAAGATTGAACGTGGAAACCAGGGCAGACAAGGACCTCTTGAAAGCAAAAACGGATGAGCTGATACAACTCATTGAAGGTATGGCCTAAAATTGGAAGAGAGGTCAGATAACTGTGATGGGGCCGAAAATGCCCGGAATGAACGGAAACTTATTGAAGATCTGCGCAAAAAAATCAATGAACCGTTTGAAAACAAAGATTCTCTTGCTGTAAGAATCGTGGAAGGCTTTCAGGACGCGGGGAAGGGTTTGACGGAAAAGGCCTCCAAGCTCCGCGAAGAAGTCGGAGTTAAGATAGCAAAAAAATGGAGCGATAAGCGCGTTCTGCTGAGTAAGTGGTCCAGGGTACTCGATGATTGCATCAACTTGCGCCTCAATGTTCTCGCCGACAGCATCCGGGACTCGCCCCGTTGTGAGGAACTGAATTCGCTACCACCGATGGCCTTCATGGAATCTCCGCGCCCTATTCAGACAGGCCGCGGCTATTCCGGAAAGCCGGTTTACTATGTGAACGGGATCTGGACCCGCAAAGATAGAGCAACTGCGGCGGCGGAGGCACTGGCCAAGCATTTGAAAAGGCCGGTGTTCCTGATTCACAATATATCGGCTGTCCCTTCAGGTTGGCTAAGGCCTCGTGTTTCTTTCAGGAGACGCGATGTACTGGAAGCAGCTTATGACACCATATGGCCGCTGTTGATCTGTACTGTGCCACTGGGGCGTCTTCTCGCAATCGGCAGCGGAACGATTCAACTGAACGCTGCAACCGCAAGACTCACTCATCTGTTTTATAACGCGGCAAAACCGATTTCCGTCGTAAGCCATTCCGAGGGGTGCATCGTTGTGCGCAACGCGTGCTTCGCCCTTTTCTTACTTAACAGAGAGGAATGGATCCGGGAAAAACTGGCGTGGGTAACCGCGGGTAGTCCACTGAATGACAATGTTGTGTGGCCAAAACCTGACAAGTATACTGCTCTGAACCTCCCTATGTTATCCTTTCGGCACAGCTTTGTGAGGCACTATTTGCATAAAATAAATCCGGAAATGCTCTGGTAACTCGAAAAGCGAATCTCCAACATTGTCCCGGCAACTTGCCCGACGGACCTTATAACAAGCGCCAAAGATAATGGCAGATTATGAAAATGCCGCTTGGGATCTTTCTTTACAATTCGTGATTACTTTTTGACAACTACCCCATGCGCGGCATCTTACATATCATCAGATATGTATATGATCTTCGTTCCTTGCGGCTCGAAGTGGAACGGTAATTCCTGAAGACCTCCCAGCGCCTCTCTTATACGTCCATGGTTCTGTTTTTCAGCATAAAATAATAGGAACCCTCCTCCCCCGGCCCCCAAAAGCTTTCCTCCCAACGCCCCGGCCGTGAGCCCGGTCTCGTAATACTTGTCAATCGTGTCATTCGTTATGGAGTTGACAAGAGTCCTCTTACACTGCCAACCTTCATGGAGTATTTCCCCGAACCTATGAAGGTATTTTCCCGCCCTGATGACTTCCAGCGCTTCCGAGCAAAGGTCTTTCATACGCGATAGAACATCCATGTGCTGGCCGGTGGTGGCCTTCTGAACTTCCAAGATGTCACTCGAGCGCCTCGTGGTCCCTGTGTAGAACATGAGAAGGTTCTCTTCTAGGGCCTTTTTGGTTTCGTACGAACAAATTACCGGGTCCACAAAAACCGATTCATCCGGGTTGAAACGCAGATGACAAATACCTCCATACGCCGCGATGTATTGATCCTGTTTTCCTATCGGGTCACCCAACCTTGCAATCTCAATCTCGCAGGCCTCCCTGGCAAGTTGCCCGGCGGAAACATATTCGCCTTTCAATGTGTGCAGTCCATGCAAGAGCGCCACAGCATACGAGCTTGACGAGCCCAACCCGGTCCCTGCAGGGATATCAGCCATGGAAGTAATCTCCACTCTGTCCACAATACCCGTCAACTTCATGGCTTCACGGATGATGGGGTGTCGGATTTCTTCGACTGAGTCAACAAGCTCGGATTGAGAATACTTGAGCAGAATGCTGTGTGCGAAGTACGGACTGAGACGATTTACGGTTATGTAGATATATTTGTTCACCGTGGTGCTCAGCACTGCTCCCTGTTGTCTGAGATAATACGATGGCAGGTCGGTGCCTCCACCGCAAAAGCTGATGCGCAGAGGTGTGCGAGTGATGATCATGAATCACCTTCACAAATACATCCTGATATATTCTCGGGGAAGAAAAGGATTGTTTCGCATTTACCGGAGCGAGCCCAACTCGGTGGGCAATATTTTGTATCCCCCGTCCCGGGGAACCGCCACCGGAAAAAGACCGGAACGGGGGCCCTCAACCCTCCTTGCAAATGCAATACACAATAAATATTCCGGATGCGGCAGAGTCCGAGCATATGCGCGGACATGCAGGGGAGTCAAGTCTTTTTCGCTCAAAGCCGCTGCTGGAGCCGTCACGCACTCGACAACAGGAATGTGAGGCCCGCACCATTGATCTCAAAATCGGACGGGATTGCATTCACTGGGCGTGAATAAAATCCACTACAGCTTGCCCGAATCCGGAACAGGAGACTTCCTTGGAACCGGGCATCAATCTGGCCAAATCATAGGTCACAATGCCGGCTTGAACGGCCTTGGAAATTCCGGCCACTATCAAGGCGGCAGCCTCCTGCCAGCCAATATGTTCCAGCATCATGACGCCGGAGAGAAGGAGAGAACCAGGATTGACTTTATCCATACCCGCATACTTGGGAGCGCTTCCGTGTGTGGCCTCGAAAATAGCACAATGATCACCGATGTTGGCGCCGGGAGCCATTCCGATGCCGCCGACTTGCGCGGCCAGCGCATCAGAAAGGTAGTCTCCATTCAGATTGGGGGAAGCTATAATCTCGTATTCCTTGGGTCGGAGTAAGACTTGTTGAAACATGGAATCCGCTATGCGGTCATTCATAAGGATCTTCCCCTCCGGCACAATGCCACCGTATCCCGCGAGTTCTTCTTCAAATATTATTTGCTCGCTGAATTCCTCCCTGGCCAATTCGTATCCCCAGTCTCGAAAAGCTCCCTCAGTGAACTTCATGATGTTCCCTTTGTGGACAAGAGTGACTCGCTTCCTTCCAGCTTTCATGGCAAAACGAATCGCCCGCCGAATAAGCCTCTTGGAGGCTCTAGGGCTCATCGGCTTCAGGCCTATCGCGGACGATGGATCGACTCGGAGATCAAGTGATTCGTCCAAAAAATTGATGATTTTCGCGGCGCCTGTGCTTCCGGCCTTCCATTCAATACCAGCGTACACATCTTCCGTGTTCTCCCGAAAGATAACCATGTCCACGTCTTCCGGCTTCAGGACAGGAGAAGGAGCGCCGGGAATATACTTTATCGGACGAATGCAAGCATACAGATCCAGCCTTTGCCGTAGCGTGACATTCAGGCTCCGAAAACCACCGCTAACAGGGGTAGTCAATGGCCCTTTGATGGTGACCATTGCCTGCTCAATGGCTTGGAACGTTTCGTCGGGAAGATAGTCGCCATATTCACGAAAGGACGACTCGCCGGCAGGCAATTCCCACCAGTGTATTCGCCGTGATCCGCGGAACGCTTTGTGCACTGCCGCATCAAAGACCGGAATAGAGGCGGCCGTGATGTCAGGCCCCACACCATCCCCTTTGATGAGACCGATAATCGGATTATTGGGGACTATGAGATCGGCGGCTTTGGTAGATATCCATGCGCCATCGGCAGGCGGCTCACCAAATTTGTATGTCAAATTGATACCTCCGGAGCACACGTATAGTGTGCTTGTCCTTATCAATGGCCCCTGATATGACTTTCAAAATGGATTTGGTACGGGGCGTGATCTTCAAACTGTCATTAGCCTTCATGCGTTGGGAAACATCGGCACTTAACGGAATCATTGACCGCGACAAATGTCACCCATGGATGATCGGAATACTCGGCACGGATGTGGTATCCTTGTTCCTGTAAAAGCTCCTTCAATGTGTGGCCCTGATCTTTGCTTATACCGGAGACGATCCAGAATTTCTGTAGAGACGCAGCCTTGAGTGTCACCAGCTCCCGCAATACCTCGAAGGGAAGATTTGCGGTAACAATGTCATAATTATCGTCGATAAACAGACGAGCTTCTCCCTCCCGGACTTGTATTATTGAGGAATAATCATTGGCTAGCACGTTACGTTGCGCGACATTCGCGGCCAGGCGATTCTTGTCAATTGCCGTTATGTACTTTATGCCCAGCCTTGCTGCGGCCAATGCCAGTATACCGGTACCCGTCCCGAGATCCAGGAGCGAGGCTGCTTGATAATTCCGTACAATCTCGATCAAAAAACTCAAACACCTAGTCGTGGTAGGATGACTCCCATCCCCGAAAACTACTGACGGATCAAGTAAAATCGCTCCGGGAGGCGGCTCAGGGTGGTCGTCCGCCACGAAACATATTCCTTCCACTAGAAGGCCGTCCGCCGGAAGCCCGGTTTGCCAATCGCTATATTTCACCTCATGACGAGAATCAATTCTCGATGTGTCGAAAGCCAATATCTGCTCAACATAGTTGTCTTCGCTACTAGTAAAAAAGAGATAGCAGAAATCTTCCTCATTCCAAATGCCAAGGAATGAAAGAGGAGGAGCTGACAAGCGGTCACCGACGTCACCCCGAACTTCATACACGTATAGAGTGGTTTCCGGGGAAATCATGACGCGACCCGTGTCGTTACAGGCTGGACAAAATAACTCATATCAACCGCGAGTTTCAATTTCTCCCACTTCACGTACTATATCCATGTAAGTCAGGACCGCTTCAAGCAAATCGCTTTTAGCAACGGCGAGGTCCGCTATTTCACTCGCGGTGAGATAATCTCTGCTAAGAAGATTCTCGATTCTTCGATTAATCTGCACAATCTGCTCTGGAGCAACCAGTTCGCCTATATCCAATTCTCGCTCCTCTGCCTGGGCGGACCTGATGGTAGTCTCTTTTGCGGAAGCAAATTGTTTGTCCCAGTCGTCATGTTCTTTCCATTTACTTATTGTAGCCGCACTCACTCCAGCTCTCTTTGCCAAATCCTTATTAGTTATATTACCACCGGCAGCTATATAAAGTTGTAGAGCCTTATCGCGGGCGGCCTTTTTTCGTACCACCACTTCACGTCCCTCTGCAGCCTTGGCTGGAGGTTGTTCCATGCGCTTAAGTTTGGCCGCCCATTTATCTTCGCGTTTCCACCGACCCACAGTTAAGGCATTTACTTCTACTGCCTTGGCTATTTCGCGATTTGTAATCTTTCCACCTGCCTTGAGAAATATTTTCTCTGCCTGAGACCGCGCTTCTTTCTTCATCAGCCGCTCCTTCCGAATCCCCGGGGGCGCCCGACGCCCGCGGCGAGTCTCTTTAGAGTATACTTAATGTTACACAAATGTACTGCAATAAACAAACAATATGCAAATGCAGAGAAACTGACTGAAAATAATCACGCACCGGTCTTGGATGAAGACTGCCGGAAATGCAATCACAGAGCAATATAGAATACAATTTACTCAAATCATGCTTGAGAATCTCTCAATCCTAAGCACTCGACACTTGACAATTCAAGCGATAGCGTTATGTTCGCCGTTGTGACATTTCCGACGTAGTGGCAAGACAGCGGCACAATTCTCATCAAAAAGAAGTGTTGATCGGGCGCATAATTCTGTTTCAGATGCATTGGAAAGGAAAATGCATGAAAAAGACATTCACACGGGCATTGGTTATGAGCTGGGCTTTCTTGGCCATTGTCGCGATCTCGCTAGCAATAGGGCAGGACAGTTCAAAGAAGATCCTTAGGGTGAACGGCGCTGGCATGGCCTCAGATCAAGTTGAGGAGTGGGCGAAGAAATTTATGGCAAAAAACCCTGCAATTTCAGTGGCGGTCATCGTTTCGAGCGCACAAACAGGATTCCTGTCTCTTCTTGACGGTACAGCGGACATAGCCATCATGAGTCGTGAAATAATGCCGGATGAACGCAAAAAGGCTGCTGAGAAGGGTCTACAGATTGCGGAGAGACCCATAGGGACTGCAGCCATCTCTCTGATCACTCACCCGAGAAATCCCGTCAACGAGTTGACCTTGGATCAACTCAGAAAAATGTACACCGGTGAATATGACAATTGGAAATTGGTGGGGGGACCCGACGAACCAGTGACGTGTCTGACCCGCCGTGTCCCGGAGTCGGGCGGAGCTGTGTTCTTTCAGGAAAAAGTGCTAGGGGGGAAATCTTTTGGGGCTAAGATCGTGGTCGTGGACAGATGGTACACCATCCTCAAGATCTGTGCAGAGGATCGATATTTGCCTATTGGTATTGTTCCACATACGAGGGACACCAGTAAGGTCAAAGTCTTGCGAATAAAACGAGATGACGCGTCGCCAGCCGTTGCTCCCAGCGAAGGGAACGTAAAGAGTCAGATTTACCCTATCGTCCTGTCCTTTAGCTTTGTTTGGAATGCACAATCTAAAGATCCGGCGGTACAAAATTTCGTGGACTTCTGCAGAGAAGAAAGCAAATAGGCTTTTTCGTCAACATCCCTCCAGATCTTTGCTCCTGTCGGGCCTTCTGACAGACTGTCAGAGAACGTCTCGCGGCCGGTTCCCAGAAGAACAACAACTTTTTCTTCACCGGATGAATGCCCGCGGTCTGCGTCTTAGCATTATAGTCCTAAAAGAATTCACGGGAGATTTTCGCCCCAGTAGTTTATTGTATGAATAATACGGTCTTGCGCTCCGACGAGTAAGATTCCACAGGGCTGGAGTGTCCTGAGCGAAAGGATCAGATGGCTCTGCGTCGTCCGAAACAAGGGATTCATCCAGCCTTCGGCCTGCCACGGTTACTCGATGGAACGCAAGTTGGTATTAACCAGTAGACATCACATCTCATCAGCAGGGTGCGACCTCTTCATTCATGAAAACCGAACCGGCATATGTATCTCTTACAATCTCATTCGCTGCCGGTTCAAGCGAACTGCCCGATAAGATCGCGATAGTCTTGGCGCGCACATTAGAGCGCGCACCCGAAGACATTCGGTCGCAGTTTGACGCAGGGCCAATCAGAGTGGCCAAGGTACTTGCAGACAGCGCCCTCGACAAGCTGGTAAGGTTCTTGAAAAAGGGTGGCCTGCAAGTTTCGGTGACGCCTCTAGACAGTGAAACCTCCTTACGACCGCTTATCAAATTCCCTACAAGAACCATTGGAAGCGATCTAAATCCACCGCCGGCTCAAACAACGACAGACTGGAAAGAAGGGGAGATCATCGAGGGCCTGTATGAGGTCCTGGGATCAGCCTCCGGGGGTATGGGGAAAGTCTATTTCATCTTCCACCGTGTATGGAAAATGATGCTTGCGATCAAAACCCCGCAACCTAAAGCCGTGAAGAGTGAAGCACGCCTGCTCCGTTTTCTTCGGGAGGCTGAGCTATGGGTGGACCTCGGTCTGCATCCCAATATCGCCACCTGCTATTATGCTCGAGTGATTGGCGGTCTGCCGAGGCTCTTTATTGAATATGTGGACGGCGGCACTCTCGACGACTGGAAGAAGAGAAAACAGCTCCAAGACCTTCGAACAGTGGTCGATCTGATGCTCCAGTTCTGCCACGGAATGATGCACGCTGAAGCGCAGGGCATGATACACCGGGATATCAAGCCCCAGAACTGCCTCATCAGACGCGACAAAACCCTAAAAATTACCGATTTCGGACTTGTCAAGCGGGTGGAAGAGCCGTCACGGGAGCCGCGATCCTCGGATGTTATCTCCGATGCCAACGCGGGTCGGTTTTCCGACATTAGTGTAAGTCGGTTTGAGCATGGAGTCGTCGGGTCGCCGTGGTTTATGGCGCCTGAAAGAATCAAGGAAAAAGGACAAGAAGATATACGTGCGGACATATATTCTTTTGGAGTGATGCTCTACGAGTTAGCCACAGGAACCATGCCGTTTCAGTTCCCTGATGGCCTTTCACTGCCTGCCCTTGTCGAGAGCCATTTGCACGTTGCTCCGACTGACCCGCTGTCGATTCGTCCCGACCTACCTCGTCCTCTGGTGGACATAGTGATGACGTGTTTGGAGAAGAAGCCCGAAAACCGCTACTCTTCCTTTGTGGATGTGTGCGTGGCTCTAGAAAGCCTGACCCGTGAGGTATATCCCGGTCGGGAACCGAGGCGGCGTCCGAATATCGTAGCGCTCAAAGCGGATTCCCTGAACAATCAGGCTGTGTCGCTCTTGGATCTGGGTCGGGAAGAGGAGGCCAGAGTCCTCCTTGAGGATGCTCATTCAGCCGGGCCGGATCATTTGCAAGCCGTCTACAACCTTCACACCCGTAGATGGGCCAGTGCCGAGACCTCTGACCGGGAAGTCATCAGCCGTATGGAGTCTCTCAAAATCGAGGTGAGGGACACAGCCGATTATTCCCATCTGATGGGGCTCATTGCCCTACAGCGAGGAGATCCCGTCGCTGGGGTATCACTGTTGACAAAGGCATGCCGGCAAGGGTCACTTTATCAGGAACGCTGGAAGGATTATGGGGGCGAGCCTCGCAACTTTGTAAGCTCTCTGGGACTGGCTTCCATAGGTGAACAGGCTTCGTTTGCGGGACATCTCAAAAAGGTGGTCTCTGTGGCATTTCCGCCCCCTGACGGCAAAGCCTTTTCAGTCGGAGAAGACCGTTCCATCCGCATCTGGGAGCTCGATAGCGGCCGCTGCCTCAAGAATCTCCGAACATTCACATTCGTGCCGGTTGCCGGGGCGTTTTCACCTGATGGCCGGCTCACTGCCACTTCCTACGGGGATGCCTTTAAGACTGTGGACCTCTGGAACATGGACCAGGCTCGGCTTCTGAGGCGGTACCAGGGGATGGGCGCAAGCCAGGTGTGCTTCTCGCCGGATTCGCAGTACTTGGCGGCCTCGGGATCGGCAGGTCGCATACGGATTCTGGACACATCTTCGGACAAAATAGTCTGTGAACTGCCCCTATCTTCCGGACGTGCTTCATCGCTGGCGCTATTAGAAGGCGGAAAACGGCTTGCGGTTGGGATGGAAGACGGCCGGCTAATGGTCATAAATGTCGAGTCGCAAGCGCCGCTTTTCAGTGCTGAAGCACATCAGGGGCAAGTTTCGTGCATGAAGGTTTCACCTGACGGTGCTGTCATCCTGACTGGTGGTGTGGACGAGGTAGTGCGCCTTTGGGACCTTGGTTCGGGTAAAGAGCTGATCCGCTACGTGGGCCATCGCGGAACCATAACCACAGTGAGTTTCGTGGCCGACGGGGTGTACCTTGTTTCCGGCTCTGAAGATGGGACCATGAAGATCTGGGACACCAGCAGTGGACGTTGCTACAGGACCATCATTGCCCCCGGCGAAGAAGCCAAATGCTGCGCGGCTTCGTCGGATGGCAAACGACTTGTCACCGGTGGTACTCGAGGCTCGGTGAGACTATGGACCATTGACACAGGCTGGTTTGCCAAGGACTTTCTCGAACCGGCTCTTTGCCGTCCCAAGACCTTCGAGGATCTCGTGGGTTTGCACAGTGCCTTTGACGCCGCGATTCAAGATTTTAACACAGCATGGCAAAAAGGACGGCGGGAGGAGGCTCTCGCCAGCTTCGAGCGTGTGAGGAGCGTTCCGGGGTTCTCTTGGTCGAAGGAGGCTATCCTGGTCCGGAACACTCTGCACCGCTCATCGCGAGGGCGACTGAAATCCGCCACCTTTGTCAGGTCCTTTGCAGGACACGAAGATGGAGTGTCCAGTTTGGCGCCTAGCCCCGACTGCCTGCAACTTCTGACAGGCGGACTCGACGGCGTTGCGGCAATATGGGACGTCATTACAGGCCGGTGCACGCGGAGATTCAAAGTCAACAGCCCGGTGAGGGAGGTCCGGTTCCTCCCCAGGATCGGCGGGATACTCACCTGGAGCGTGGACAGAGTTCTCAGAAGGTGGCGCCTTGGCGGGGAGCTTGAAGAAGAAATACCGGAAGTGCGGCTGCCGATATCGCTTTCAGAGACGGGTTTGGAAATCACTGTAATGGACCGGGACAATTCACCGGTGCGCATTGATTTGAAAACGGGTCAAAGGCAGAGCGTAGGGGCACCAATCGGCGGCCGCGATCTGGTCTGCTTTTCCCAGCGGCTGGACACGGTGTACAGCCTGCGGGAGGAGAAACGCATCCAGCGATGGGCCGTGGTTGACGGCCGCAATCTCAGTGCGTTCCGTGATCTTGGCATAAAGATAACCTCGTTGGTCCCCACAGCGTCGGAAGACAGGGTAGTTGCCGGGATGGAATCCGGTGAAGTCATGGTATATATGGTAGGTTCAGGAGTGAATGTGGCGATTCTCAAGGGCCACAAATCTGCGGTGCGGGCTCTAGTTCCTGCCGCCGATGAAAGGTATTGGCTGTCGGGATCCGATGACTGTTCATTGCGGATCTGGGACATTTCAGAGGAACGATGCGCCGCCGTACTGGAAGGACACTCCTTGCCGGTCAGGGCAGCGTGTTTTTTCCCTAACTTGTCACTCGTCGCGAGCGGAAGCAACGAGGGTTCCGTCAGGCTTTGGGGGCTGGAGTGGGTATTCACACCGAGTGCGACGCCCGCCCGACAGAGCATGGTCGACTCATCGGTATATGAATGACAGGTGGTGATCCCTCATGGAGAAGAGTTCTCAAAAAATAAATGCAAAGGTGTTCCTTCAGAATTTCCGGGAAGGGAAGACTGACGAAGAGCTGATGCGCCTGCACAACCTTACTCCAGGCATCTTTGCCAAGCTGATAAAAGTCCTGCAGGAAAAGAACCTTCTCGATCCTGCCGAACTCAAATCACGCCGCGCGATCGCTCCAACAGAGCCGGAAATCCGCATCCCCATACCTGAGCCTTACGAATTCACTCCTGCAGATCCGGTGGAAGAGATCAGGGCCCGCGAAGGTGCGTACCAAGACCCCAATTTCTGCCCGCGGTGCGGCGCGCATGTCAACGAGAGGATGCTCAGTTGTCCGGAATGCGGCCACGTCCTCCCAGGCCGCGAGAGATGGGAAGCTGTTGAATCCGAGAAGAGGTTGACCGAGCGCATTCCTGCCAGAGTGCTGGGGTATATCATGGCTATCCCAATAGGAATCATGTTGTTCTTCCTCTTTAAAGACGTCATTATGCCCATGGCGGAAGCCCCCATTGAAAAACGGGCTGAAGCGCTCCGCCGGGAAACTCCTGAGGGGAAGACTCCGTTACAGGCAGCAGAAGACATGGCAAAAGCCGCGGGTTCGGGAATAATTAAGCTTGAACTCCAGCGCTGGATAAACGACGACCTGATTTCATCGGCAAATGAGGACCACACGGTCTTTACCGCAGGCTCGCGGTGGCCGAACTTGTCATATGGTGAAAAGCGCAAGGTTTTGCAAGACATAAGCTCGGCATTGCGGAAGTCTGGGAAGCCGGTGGATTTTGACCTCGTCAATGATGCCGGAGAGGCGCTTGCCCTAGTCCGAGGCCAATCGATCAAACTATATGAGGAGGGCGGTCCGAGGGAGTCTGCTGAGAGCGCCGTCGAACTAGGCGAGCAGCCTGCTCGCCCCTCAGTCGGTCCGGACATTCTGGACAGGATCCCGAAATACCTTCACAAATGAAGGCAACAGATTGAGACCCTCCAAAGCCTTTCTTCCCATCTAGTGATTTAGAGTGATTGTTAAGGATAATAGCCATTTTGTCGTCTGAGATGACGGACCTGAAAGGCTCGTGATGTGCTTTGTCTCCGTCATTCCTGCGAAGAGTTCCGGGGGGGTCAGGTCAGGTTCTGCGTGATCCTTATACTGCTGCCAATATGTTGAACCATTTCGGATAGCGTAAGAGTGACTTAACATGTTAAATTATACTTGACACATGATTTCCATCGCTTCCATAATGCGCCCGTAAGGGTAAAGGTGTATCACGCAAACTTCGGACAAACGAAAAAAGGAAAGCAACATGAAGAGAACACTTTGGATCCTCGTGGCAGTCTGCATGCTGGTGCCCGGCTGGGCTATGAAGGCTCAGGCCGCGGATCAGATCGTTCTGAAGTTGGCTCACATCACTGCTCCGAACGGCATGCTGGACAAGAAGGCGCAGAAGTTTGCCGAGCTTGTTGCGGCCAAGACTGACGGGAAGGTAAAAATCGAAATCTATCCCGCCCAGCAGCTTGGAAACATCAAAGAGATAATGCAGGGAATCTCGATGGGCACCATTGACATGGGCATGGAGGCTGAAAGCTTCATGGACGCCTTCGACAAAGACTATACGATCTATGGTACCCCCTTCATGTTGACGCGTGAGGAACTGGTTAAGGATCCTTACCTGCAGGAAGTTCGGGAACGAGTCCGCAAGAAGCTGGCGATTCGGACCCTCCCCGGCTTTGCTTTTCGTCCGGCCGTCCACCTCTGGACCCAGAAGCGCCAAGTGATGACCCCCGACGAGCTAAACGGCATAAAGCTTCGCGTCTGGCAGTCGAAAGCTCTCGTGGACACCTGGAACAAGCTCGGCGCAACAGCCGTACCATTGCCTTGGGGTGAGGTTTACATGGCCTTAAGCCAGAACGTGGTGAACGGCATGGTGCACAACATCGTGCAGGTTCGAGACGAGAAGTTCTTCGAGCAGCTCAATTTTTGCACCAAGCTCGACTGGTTGAATCTGTACGATGTCACCTGGATCAACGATATGAAATATGCATCGCTCCCGCCCAATGTTCAGAAGGCTTTGAGTGAAGCTTCCCAGGAATCCGCCGATTGGTTCGTCAGCTATGGCCAGGGGCTTGAGGGCGAAGCTCAGAAGGAAGTCGAGAAGTCCGGGGTCGTCTTCAAGGATGGCGATCGGAGCATCTGGGTGAAAAAGGCCGCCACGGCTTACCCGGAGCTGGAAAAATCCGGCCTCTGGTCTCCAGGGCTTCTGAAGAAACTCGGCAAAGAATAGAAGATTAAAATCCACGAAGTCGCACGAAGATCAATTAGCCCAGTAGCTAGGAGCGAGGCCGTACCGGAGGGCCCGGATTTCTTCGGTGGTTGAGGCGTAATGCTATGATTTCCGCGTTGAACAAAATAGTCGGTGGGCTGCTTTATTGGACGATTGCCGTCGTTCATGGTGTGATTGTGGTGGTGCTATTTTCCGGCGTGGTGATGCGTTATGTTTTCAACGCCCCCCTCTTCTGGAGCGAAGAAATCTGTCTGCTCGGCCTGATCTGGCTCACTTTTCTCGGCGGGGCCGTCCTGGTTCGCCAGGACAAAAACGTAAGCATCACCATCTTCACGGACCTGCTTCCTGCAAGCGTGATGCGCCCGCTCAGTCAGATCAATCACATACTCATCCTCATCTGTATGGGCGTCATGATATGGCAGGGTTGGAATCTGACGGAGCGCCTTTCCTACAGCACAACACCCGCACTCCGCATCAGTGAGTTCTGGTTTGCAGCGGCGCTCTTGGTCGGTTTCATCATCATGCTGTACTACCAAGTCCAACGATTTATTGCCGATCTCAGACGTCTGCCGGCCTTTCCCGAAGAGCCAAGCCCCAGCAGCGAAGATTCCGGCAAAGGAGAGGAGTGCAACCTGTGAACGCTCTGATCCTCGTTTCAGTGCTGCTTGTCCTGATGGCGATGCGCATTCCGGTCTTCTTAGCGCTGTTGCTTTCGTGCCTCTTCTATCTCACTTGCATCAAAGAGGTGCCGCTCGTCATCCTGGCTCATCGTATGATGGCAAGCCTCGAATCGTTCCCTCTGCTGGCCCTGCCGCTCTTCATCCTGGCGGCGGATATTATCAATTACGGACGCACTTCGGAAGAAATGTTCAAGTTTGCCCGGGCCCTTGTCGGACATACGCGCGGAGCTATGGGACATGTGGTCGTCGTGGCCTCCATGATCTTTGCAGGAATCTCCGGCACGATCACTGCCGAAGCCGCCGGCCTCGGGAAGCTTGAATTCCCGATGATGCAGAAGGCGGGATTTGATAAGCCTTTTTCGGTGGGGCTCCTTTCGGCGGCCTCGATCATTGGGCCGATTATACCGCCCAGCGTGCAGATGATCCTTTACGGGATGATTGCCGAACAATCGGTCGGGCGTCTCTTCGTTGGAGGTGTTATCCCGGGAATGATCATGGGTGTGTGCCTGATGATCATGGTGTACATTTACTCCGTCAAGCGCAACTACCCGCGCGATCCGAGGCGAGCCTCGTTTCGTGAAATCCTTTCAACTCTCAAGACATCGGGTCCGGCTCTGGCCACGCCGGCGATTATTCTTGGTGGTATCATGTCGGGAGTATTTACACCGACTGAAGCCGCTGCTGTGGCTGTGGTCTATGGCCTATTCATTTCCGTTTTCGTGTACAAATCGCTCAGCCTCAAAAAACTTCCGGAATTACTGGTGGGCTCGGCGGTCATGACGGCCCTCATCCTTGTTATAATGGGCGCGGCATCCGTCTTCGGCTGGGTGGTGACGATGGAGAACATCCCGATCCTCGTCAAGAACGCCATCATGTCAGCGACGGACAAGCCGTGGGTAGTTCTGCTCATCCTCAATATAGCCTTCCTCATCGCCGGATGTTTCTTTGACATCTGCGCGATTATCCTAGTTTTAACACCCATGATCTTGCCCATCCTGCAAGCCTATCAAATCGATATGGTGCACTGGGGGGTAGTGGAGGTACTGAACGTGTGCATTGGTTTTCTGACTCCGCCTTTCGGAGTAGGACTCTTTATCATGTCTGACATGGCCAATATGAGTGTTTCCGAGGTGACCCGGGCCTGCGCCCCGTTCCTCATTCCGCTCCTTATTTCCCTCGGCCTCATCACTTATATTCCGTCGCTCGTCACCTGGCTGCCAAAGCTGGTTTTTGGCTAGCTTGCGGCGAGCCGTATAGAGGATGTTACGTATGAATTCCAGAGAACGTTTCCTAACCGCCCTCAACCACGAAGCCCCAGATCGCGTGCCCTGCGACCTCGGGGGATGGGTGACCACTATTTCCGTGATCGCTTACAACAGTCTGCTCAAAGAGCTCGGGATCGACCGCGAACGCGAGGTCTTCGACTGGCTGAGGCAAACCGTCGATCCCGAAGAGGACATTCTACAGCGCCTCGGCGTCGACACTCGCTATGTCCATGCCGGACGGCCAAGATCGTGGCAGTTTGCCCCTGAGCAGACCGACCGCGGCTTGTATGTGGTCGATGAGTGGGGGTGCGGGTTTGTGAAGACTCCGACAACCCTTTACTACAATCTAGTCGACAGCCCGCTTGCCAAGGCCAAGATCGAAGACCTGGATTCTTATGCATGGCCCGATCCATGCGACCCCGGCCTTCTCGATGACGTAGTCGAACGCGCCCGAAAACTTGCTGAAGAAGGTCAGTACGCCGTCATTGGGGATTTCGCCTGGGAAACCTGGTACGAACGCGCATGGAAGCTCCGGGGCATGCAACAGTTCTACATGGACATGGCCCTCAACCGAGACTTCATTCATGCCCTCCTGGACAAGACCCTGGGACTGCACCTGCAGTTTCTCGATCACGTGCTTTCGGCATGCGGCCAGTACCTGGACGTGGTGATTCAGGGGGGTGATCTGGCCGGGCAGCAGACTACACTCATGTCGCCCGGCGACTACAGGGAATTTGTTAGGCCTCGACAGGCAAAGGCCATTGAGCTCATACGGAGGAAGACCAATGCCAGGATCTTCTATCACTGCTGCGGCGCGGCCTCCAGCCTCATCCCCGATTTCATCGACCTGGGGATCGACATATTGAATCCGGTGCAGGTGCGGGCTCACGGCATGGAAGCCGAGGGCCTCAAACAAAGGTTCGGGGACAAGATCTGCTTCTGGGGAGGCATCGACTCACAGCAGGTCCTGCCTACCGGTTCACCCACCGACGTTGAGGCTGAGGTGCGCCACGTTCTGCAAGCGATGGCGCCTGGCGGGGGCCTGGTAGTGTGTGCGGTGCACAACATCCAGGCGGACGTCCCCCCTGCAAACGTCCTGGCCCTTTACGACGCCATCGCCAAGTGGGGGACTTATCCTCTATCTTTAGACATTTAGGAATTCAGGAATTGACGAGGGAGTTTTGACTTATGGAGAATTTGCGAGCTGCAATCAAGGCAGGGGATCAGCAAGCGGTCAAGGTCGAGCTGGACGCCTTGTTGGGCGAAGGACATACTGCCGGTGAACTCCTGGACGTTATGATCGAAAGCCTTCGGGAAGTCGGAGAGGCGTTTTCCAGGGGAGAAGCCTTCATCACGCAGATGCTCATAGCCGCCATGGCCATGCAGGCCGGATCGGATCACCTTGGGCCCGAACTGGTCAAATCTTCGGGTGGAACTAAGCTCGGCAAGTTCATGATCGCAACCGTATCGGGTGATTTGCATGACGTCGGGAAGAACCTCGTCGCGCTGGTCTTCAAGGCAAATGGATTCGACGTGGTCGACCTGGGCGTGGATGTGCCCGCGAGCAGGATTGTTGCCGCCTACGAGGAGCATCTCCCCGACATCGTCGGCCTCTCGGCGCTGCTTACGACCACCATGCCGGCCATGGCCGAGGCGGTACAGGCGGTCAAAATGAGATACCCTCATGTGAAGGTCATGGTCGGCGGTGCGCCTATAACCAAGAAATATGCTGAGTCGATCGGCGCTGACGCCTACGCTCCTGATGCGGCAGCGGCAGCAGAGGTTGCCCGGAAGCTCCTTGCGGTCTAAGTGCACATATTCTTGGACAACCTCCAGGAAATTCGTTAGGTGCATATGATGATGGTTGGTGAAAGAATCAGGGAGGCTCGCGAGAACAAAGGGATATCGGTCCGCAAGTTGGCGGCCATGGTGGAAGTCTCGGCAAGCCTCATCAGTCAGATTGAGACTGGCAAAGTTGACCCGTCTCTTTCCACCCTGCGCAAGATTGCCATAGCCCTGGACGTTCCCCTCTTCAGTCTCGTTCTGACGGACGGCGCAGGACCTACGCGCGTTATCAGGAATCAGGAGCGGCGTCTGGTCGTATTTCCGAAGGCCGGTTTGAGCTACGACATTATCCATTCAGACGTGAACAAAAAGATGGGAGTCATGATTGGTACCCTCTCTCCGAAAGGGGCGACCAGCGAAACCCTGCTCACCCACGCAGGTGAGGAATGTCTCGTTATACTCGATGGTGTAATGAGGGTCGAACTGGCGGATGAGGTCATCGAGCTTCAGGAAGGCGACAGCCTCTACTTTGACAGCTCAATCCCTCATCGGCTTTGCAACAGCAAGAACCGAACGTGCCGATTCTACCTCATCATCACTCCGCCAAAGTTCTAATACAGCGGGGCGGAAATGACTGCCTGGATTGGTTTTTTTTCAAAATGGCAGTCACCACGGGAGGCTTGCCGCCCGATCATTTCTTCCACACAAGCGTACCGTGATACCTGCGGGCAAGATTACACCATTTGTCGAAGAGCGGGGCGCCCTCGATCGTAAAGAGGTCAGCAGCTATATTTCCTCATCTGCGAACATATAACCCATTTTATTACAAGTACATACGTATATAAAGTGTGTCGAGCGTTGCCTTCCCGGTGCGCGATTACATCAAACTTCTGTTGCCCGAAGTCACTCGCAATTCAAAGCTGGCAGGCCACTTAAGGCACCTGTATGGGTTAAGTCTTTAATTATTAATGGTATAGAGCCTATCAGTCATGTAATATGTTATGATTTTGGCGATAAATTTAAGGTTAATTCTAAATAAATTCACCAAATCTTTAAAAATTAGTCATTTTTTTCTTGACAAATAATTTTTTATCTATAAACACGTCTGATAACAGATTATTGCCTCTGTGAGGGAGGGTATGTTGAGAACAAAAACGTATACGCTATTGGTATGTCTAGCTTTATTAGCAATGATCTTCGCAACGAGTGCACCTGCCTACTCCATCAGGCAGGCTGCTGCAGGCGCTTCCGAAGATCTCGCCGCCGTGCCCACGCCCGGCCTCCAGGATGGCGCGACGGCCAAAGCAGATAAGATCCACAAGGTCCGCCCGATATACAAGGTGCGGCCCGAATTCATCCCTATGACCCCGCTGTTGGAAGGATACTGTTTTCCGGCCCCTCGAGCAAAAGGCTGGGAAGCGGAAGCTCAGGTGATTTTTGCCAGGGTCAAGGGCAAAGTTCGTATGTGCACCGCCAACTGGGGAGGCGGATGGTGGGGTTTGGGTGCATGCGGTGGCGTCGATCAAGATCTCAATAGCGACTGGGGTCTACCCGACCACGCGGCGGTTGGTTCGTTTTCTCTGGGCTACAGGTTTCGACCGAACTGGTTGCTCCGATACTCGATAATGCCCTGGGAGTTGAACGGGTCGGGCGGTAACCTGCAAAATTTCGGGGTTGGTTTTGGTCAGGGAGGCCAGGTAAAATGGCAGCGTCTGTACCAGAGTATTGCTCTGGTTTACGACCCAATTGTCACCTACCGGTCTAGAGTGGGCATTTTCGCTGGTTACACGCGGCTCGACGGAAAGCTCAGTTTTGCTGGAACAAACTGGTCCACGTGGGGCACTGCGCCTACCTTTGATCAGCAACTCAACATGGGGATGGCGGGTATGGAGTTCGAGCGGGGTTTGAGAACCACACGTTTCAGAGACGCCCTTTCCCTGGAATGCCGAGCCGGAGTTGCTTTCCTGGATGAAGCCTTCGGTTCAGACATAATGACTGGATTGAAGTACACTATTCCGATGGGTAATGGACGATGGGGATCTTTGGGAGGCGGTTACCGGTATGTGACCTTCAAAAAAGGATACAACGATTTCAAACAGATAGACACTTCTCTTGAGGGCGGATACCTCAAGATGGCCCTTGTGTTCTGATGTATGATGGTGTGCACCTAGTCCTTAGGGGACTACTCGGTACACAACATCTTTGCCAATGGCAAGTGTGAGAGCAATTAGTAAGCCCGACCGCGGCGCAGTACCCTCCTCCCAGTTCGTGCCCGCCCGGTCGGGTTCTTTTCTTCCTGCTTTACCCTTTTGAAGCTGATGTCAACATTCTCTGCATTAAAAGTGAATAGTACCCGAAACTGGAAATGAGGATGCGAGCACATTCACCCGTAACGATATGGGCACACGGATTATTCTCAAAAAGAAACGCCACCTTGTTGCGGTGGCGTAACATAGTGTAATTGCTGGTGCCTGAGGACGGACTCGAACCGTCACGGGGACTAGCCCCAAGGGATTTTAAGTCTGATTAATAAGATCTATAAGGTGTAATATCAACCAATTAACGCGACCTCCATTGCTTCTGAATCCCCCAAAAGCACGATTTTCCCCCTACCATGGACACAAAATGTCCACATAATTCATTGAGGATTTCCCGCAACGCGTAACCGACTGACACAAGAAACCTGACCTCAAAATCTCCCTGCCGCACCGCCTCAAGCCCTTGACTTCCCTGGTAATAGGGGTATATTCGCCGCGGCAGAAATCCGGTGAGGATTGTTGCCTTCGGGAGGAACTCTCATGAGCGACATCGCGGCCATGGCGTCAGTTCTAGACCTTCTCGGTTTAGGAGGACTAGGACTATTTATCTACTTTGTGGTCAAAGGGATGAGGGAAAGAATCGGCAATCTGACTCAACTCGCGAATGAACAGAAGGTGACACTTGATGCTGTTCGTGAGAGAGCACTCGAGATGGACAAGTTGAGCAAGGATTACAAACAGGCTCTGACTGACTTCCAGGACATGGGCAAGAAGTTGGACGAACGGCGCAATGAACTCGTGAAGGAGCTTGAATTAGCGATCAAACGAAAAGATGACGATCTTGAACGCTTGACCAAATTGCGACTTGAGGAGATTGAAGTCCAAAAGAAAAGCCTAGAGCGGATTCCCGGTCTCGAACAGCTATTGGAACAAACGGTTTCTGAATTAACACGCCAATTTCGAATCTTGTCACCCTCAAGGTGGTCGTTACTCTCACCACCAAGAAGGAGTCGCTGGGAACTGGGCGATCGTCCTGACATCTTAAATTACATCGTGGCGAGGAACCTAACTTTAGGTTGGGCTTCTTATAAGGGGTTGGCAGAGCCGGATTCAGGTTCGGAGGCGATTGAAGAGGATGACTCTGAGTTGCAAAAACAGAAAGACAAGTCCAGCTAATGTGTATCACCTCCGAAGCCGAACGGATGACACCGTGGTGGTTGATGAAAGTGGCTTTAGTAGTGAGGTTGCCCGACACGGTTAATTCAACCGTGATTGCACCCAAGTAGCCATTACGACTACGGGGAAACCAACCCCGGTCACGGTGAGCAGGGTTGCCGGTTGCTATCACTCTGTCTTTTTCTGCGGCTCGCATTGTAATTTCTCTTCGAACTTCACCACACTCGCCGCTGTCATTCCTTACCGGAGAGTGCTTTGATGCCTAACGTTTCGATCAGCCGGTTGATATCCGTTGTCTTGAGATTCATCCCGCCCTCTGACACCGGAAGCAGGATAATACGCTTTCCCTGAATCGCCTCAGCGATTCTCAGTTTTACAATCACCTCGCCGCCCGATCCGGCGAGGGCGTTGTTCATTTCCTGGATCCCCTTGGCTTCCGCAATGCCTTCGGTTTTGATGGCCTCGGCCAGGAGCCGCTGCTGTTCCTGGTAAACATCGGCTTCGATTTTGTCTTTGAGGTATTGGCCGTCTGCGTCGGCCACCATTTTGTTGACTTCACCCCGGGCTTCTTCCAGCTTACGCTTGTATTCTTCCGTGGCCGCGTGCTGGGCAGACTTGTTTTTCTCCACCTGCTGATCGGCCACTTTTTTATCTTCGATGGCCTTGGTATATTCGGGGTTGAAACGATAGTCATTGGTCAGCACTTTTTCCACGACGATGCCCATAGGGCCCAGGATCTTCTGAAGCTCCTCCTTGGCCTTGTTGGACTGGATCTCTCGGGCTTCTGCCACGTAGAACGCCTCGGTCTTGAGTTCGCCGAAAATATCCCTAGGTTTGCTCCGGGCGACGGTCCGAACAATTTTGTCCCGCAAGATTGCGTCGTTACGAGCCACGTACTGGAGAATATAAGGCGCTTTACTCGCATCGATTCGATAGGCGATGATCACGTCGAGACTGATGTCGTTGCCGTCAACGGTTTTGAACACCAGGTCGTCGTGAGTTCTCCGGTCGCCCGTTAATGGCGAAAACGTCATCTCCAGGTTCTGCAGCTTGGTGTCGAATACATTCCAGTCGTTGACAAACGGCAGAAAAAAGTAGGTGGCACCCGGAGCGTAGCTCCGGTCCTCAACACCCTTTTGGCCGAAAAAAGCCAGTTTGCGGGTTCTGACGCCTACCTCTGTTTCCCCCGTGGTATGGGGAACGCAGCCGGCCAGGGAGAGCAGGGCCGCCGCTACAAATGACAAGACAAAAAAAGGCTTCATCGGCCACCTCCTTTCCGAACGTCAAATAATTGCAGGGCATTATTCAGATTTAACGGGTTGACCCCAACCGGGCCGTCGCTGGGCAGGATGATGACGTCCAGCCCCTTGTAAGCGTCGGCCATTTTCAGCCCCACCATGCGCTCGGACCCGATTCCTTTCAGGGCTTCATTTTTCAGGCGCTCCCGTTCCGCTTCCGCCAGCTTCACCAGCAGATTCGCTTCCGCTTTTTTGCTGCGAACGTAAAGATCCTTCTCAGCGATCTTGCGGGTGACATAGGCTTTGCCCTTTTCAATCTCAACGGCGGAGATGACCTTCCCCTCTTGAATTATTTTCTTCAATTGGGCCTCTTCCTTGGCCGCCCGGGCCGCCGACTGGTTGGTAAACACCATCTGATCCTGAAGCTTCTTCTCCTCTATGTTTTTCTGGATCTCCTGGCTGTATTTGAAATAGCGTACCAGCACCTGGTCTACTTCGATTCCTTTCATATTCAATTCGTTGTTGAGTCTCGTCTTGGCCTCCTCCGCTTTTTCAACCCTCAGCGGGCTGTTATAAAATTCTTCGGTGGTCAACTTTCCCAGCGTCTCTTTCAAGGCCGGCTCGGCCTTGGGTATGATGCCGTTGTCTTCAAAGAGGTTTCCAGGACCGATGGTGGTAAAAACCAGGTAGGGGTCCTTGATGTGGTAAATCATGGAGACGTCCAGGTCCACGAAAAAGCCGTCAGAGGTCTGAATGTGGGCCGCCCGATCTTTCCTCGCCGCTCTTGCGGCGGTTTCGGGGAAGTTGGTCAGCTCCAGCACCTGGATACCTTTGGGAAGCCGGAACATTTGCTGCAACCCAAAGGGCAGTATAAAAGTCAGGCCCGCATGATAAACTTCTTTTTGAACACCTCGGTTTATGCCGACTCGGTCCACCTTGATCCCGTACTCATCGGGCCGCACGTAAACAAAGAAGAGGTTATAGCAAATAATTACCAGCACTATTCCGGCGATCAGGAATTTCAATCCGCTCGACAGCCTGAGACCAGTCCGGGGAATGGTGAAGCGCGCTGGCAATTTATTTCCAAATGAAAATTTCCCGTCCGTTGGGTTGTCAGCCATGGTTGCATCTTCCTTTCAAAAGGGGTCGCCATCGGTCGTTACGATTAATGATCTCCCTTTTCTCAGTGACCTGCCCCTGTATTCTGTACCACTTGTTGAGTTAGAGGTATAGTAGGTTTGCGTAGACCACGATCAGACATTAAGCATTATGGCCTCGGAGCAAGGTTATATTGTCCAACTGCAGCGGAATAATTCATCGGTTTGAGTGCAACTTTCCAAGGTCGAAGTCGCGGGTTCAAATCCCGTTTCCCGCTCCACCAAGCATTCAATATCATTAAGAGTGGCCCCCGACAAAAGTGTATGCAAAGTGTATGCATTTCGTCCGGGGGTTCCTTATTTCTTCTCTCTCCCTCCCCCATTATCATGTAGTGCCGTATAGCCGAGGTAGCTCGGCCGATAGAGCCGAGGACTCAAAATGCACCGGGCTCAAGCCCGTGAGAGTTGGTCTTCAAGTGGTTCGGCGCGTCCTCAATCTTGCCGCCGCTGAATGGATGGATGAATACGGGCTCTCATGGCTTGCGCTCCCAAAATCAAGCTTTTGCGGGAGGACGACAAAACTGAACCTTA
>DATJPW010000061.1:0-14738 GCA_035506215.1 Desulfomonilaceae bacterium | reverse complement strand
GGACATTATGTCGCAAAAATAGACTTTGCGAAGGTGCTGAAGCGGGTCGCGGGCAAACCAGACGGGAAGTATGTCAATGTTACGGCCATTACGCCCACGCCACTTGGGGAAGGCAAGTCCACCAGCCTCATGGGATTGGTGGACGGCCTTGGTAAGCGAGGCAAGAAAGTGTCTGGCGCCATTCGGCAGCCTTCCGGCGGTCCCACCATGAACATCAAGGGATCAGCGGCAGGCGGCGGCCTGGCCCAGTGTATTCCGTTAACGCCGTTTTCTCTGGGGCTTACCGGAGACATCAACGCTGTTATGAATGCGCATAATCTGGCTATGGTGGCCGTCACGTCCCGGCTCCAGCACGAAGCCAACTACGATGACGCTGAATGGGCCAGGAGAAAACTCCCGCCTAAGCTCAATATCGATCCGAGAAATGTTGAATTCGGATGGATCATGGATTTCTGCGCGCAGGCGCTCCGTAACATTGTGATCGGCATAGGCGGGAAGATGGACGGGTTCATGATGAGCTCGAAATTCGGGATCGCGGTCTCCTCGGAGATTATGGCGATGCTAGCCGTGGCGTCGGACCTCAAGGATATGCGAGAGCGTATGGGACGCATTGTGGTCGCGTACAACAAGAAAGGCGAGCCCGTCACAACCTCGGATCTTGATGTAGCCGGCGCCATGATGGCGTGGATGGTCGAGGCAATGAACCCCAACTTGATGCAGAGCATCGAAGGTCAGCCGACCTTCGTTCATGCGGGCCCGTTTGCCAATATAGCCATTGGTCAGTCTTCGATTATCGCGGACAGGATCGGCTTGAAGCTCTCTGACTACCACCTGACTGAATCCGGCTTCGGAGCGGACATCGGCTTCGAGAAGTTCTGGAACCTGAAATGCCGCTTCTCGGGTCTTGTTCCCAATTGCGCAGTGGTTGTGGCAACCATACGGGCGTTGAAATGCCACGGCGGAGCGCCGGTCCCCAGGCCCGGGCTCCCCATGCCGAAAGAATACGACTCAGAGAACGTGGGTTGGGTCGAGGAGGGTACCAAGAACCTCGTCCATCACATCGAAACCGTAAAGAAGGCGGGGATAAATCCGGTTGTCTGCATAAACTCGTTCTACAAAGACACCAAAGACGAAATTGCCGCGGTGCGCAGGCTGGCTGAAGCCGCGGGCGCGCGTGTGGCCGTATCAGAGCATTGGCTCAAGGGCGGTGACGGCGCTCTCGAATTCGCTGACGCGGTGGTCGATGCGTGTGAAGAGAAGAACAACTTCAAACTGCTCTACGATCTGAGCCTGCCGTTGCGTCAGAGGATTGAGCTTATCGCAAAAGAAGTCTACGGTGCGGACGGGGTTTCCTACAGCGCTGAAGCGGAAGCCAAGGCCAAGAGGATGGAAGCGGATCCTGAGCTGGCGAAACTCGGTACGTGCATGGTCAAGACGCATCTCAGCTTGTCGCACGACCCGAATATCAAAGGAACGCCCAAGGGATGGATTTTGCCCATACGAGACATCCTCACTTACAAGGGCGCAGGGTTCGTGGTGCCTGTTGCCGGGGCCATTTCACTCATGCCGGGTACCAGTTCCGACCCGGCCTTCCGCAGAGTTGATGTGGATGTTGAAACCGGAAAGGTGAAAGGATTGTTCTGATAAATCGCTTTATCACCGGTCAAAATTCCCCAGCCCCCCTTTACTAAGGGGGGATTAAGGGGGATTACCAGCCGCCCCGCGAAACTTGGCCTATTTCGATGGGATACTGGAGGACAGGCATAGGCTTTAAAAATAAGCCCCCGTCGCTTAACTCAAGGCGGGGGCGTATTGCTTCTGCTCCAAAAAGCAGAACCTCCGGGACCCCATCGCTCTAATCCCAGAGGTTCAAGCCCTCTCCGCACCGGGGGGGCTGGGGCTTCAAGGGCTCGCAGTTAAGTTAGTCATCAATTCGGTTGAGGCAAGATCCGGCATGTTGCGTTTGAATTCACATGGCATTTCTCTATAACGGTTCTGGAACACAATCACCAACTTGACGAGCGGCTCCACGACATTGGTGGATGCCGGCCCCGCGAGACTGCGGGATAGCAATCTTCGTTGCGTAGAGGCGGACGGCGTCCGCCCTCATCGGGCGTCCAGCGTTCTGCGTGGGATCATGCGCCCCTACCCAGCGCTTCGCTCGCAATGACACACCGGCAGACACTCCGGGCCCTACTGATTCTTTCCTGGGCAGTGCCAGTGAGTAGGTCCCTGCGAAAAGGAGTTACGAATTTTTCGCCAAGGCGCAGAACAGAGCCGGTAGTTCTTCTTCTCCGTACTCCTCCAAATACCGGCGGTCCACTCCCACACAGTCGTTCAGAGAACTACATCCTAAATCAATGCAACTTCTCGGCGTGACGTTGTGTCCCATGTTGTCTGCATTATTTACCATGTCATCGGAATCCCGTCTTTTAATACGTACTTCATTGCGGACGTTTCCTATGTGGGGCAGATGAGGCGCTACACAGTACGGCACGTTGTCAAGAATCGTTAGGGGATAGTTCTTGCTCGTTATCTTTGAGAGCCGCTGTTTCAAAGGTTCAAGTCTACACATCTTGTCTCTGTTGACGTAAGCGTTCCCGTCCCATTCCGGCAAGCAAAGGCAGTGAGCGGTCACGTTGGAGAAATCGATGACCCGGTCCATAAGTTGCTCGATCTGATCCAAATTGAGCCTATTGACACACGTATTGACATTTAGACGTTTGGGAGAAATGTCGTTGAGCATAGTAAGGGCTCTGTACGCCTCAACAAAACTACCTTTCCTTCTCACGATCCGGTCGTGTGTATCACCCAGCCCGTGAATGGACACCCAGAAGTTCTCCATGCCGGCGTTCCATAAGGAGGCCACAAGTTCTTCAGTTATGCCGAAGCCGTTTGTGAACATATAAAAATTATTAATGCCCTTCTGTTTCGCAAAACGAACGTAATCCACCAGAGACGGGTTCAAAGTAGGTTCGCCCGAGCCTGTAAAAAAGAGGGTTTTGACTCCGGTCTCGCAGCATTCTGAAATGAAATCGAAAATCTCTTTGTCCAGATCCGGAGGGTTCTTGCTCCTGTCATGGGCAGGAGCGCAAAAAATGCAATTGTTCGTACACTCGAAGCTTGAAAACACGATTGCTCCAGGCTCGGGCCATCCCCAAACGAGTGACCTGGATTTTTCAGAAGAAGAACTTTCTCGGCGTGTCCAAATCTTTCGGTCGCCGCGAACATGTTCCTCGATTGCGGCAAAAATTCTCTTGTAAGTTTCGCAGTAAGGATCGCTTTTGTCCGGGCTACCCTGGGCGCTCATGGTTCTTATCGGACACCCGCCATTACAGAGCGAAAAATACTTGCAGTCCAGGCATTCGGAATCTTTAATCAAATTTGCGGTTCGGGCCGCAAGTTTCATTCTGTTTGGTGAAACCAGGATTTTGCCAAGGTCATCAGACTCCAGCAGGTTCCCGAAGTTTCTCTCGGGATAGGACCCCAGCCACGAGTCGCACTGGCCGACCGCCCCATCAGGTCCAATACAGAAGAAACTGTTGACGCAATTAGAGCAAAAGAAACAAGGCGTCTTGGCATTTGCCTCCCCAAGCGTCATGCGATCCAGAATTGCCTGAAATGGCTCTAGGGTCACAGGGTCATCGTTTGAAAGCCAAGCTTCCAGCAGACCCACCATGAAATCACCCAGCTTCATTGGATCGAGCAGAAGTTCGTCGGCCATTCGAGACGCCGGTCCCGCGGCAAACGGTGTATTCAATTGAATGCTTTTGAGCCCGAGGTCATTCACATAGTACCTGTAAAAGTCCGCAGGCGAGACGGCCAAAGTCTCACGGTTCGGCACTGATATTACGGACACGTCCAAACCCCTGGAACGGGCCTCTCTAAACTTTTCTGCCCAGTGCCGGTTGTACCGATCACCGGAGATATTCCGGAACCTGCGATGAGCATTGGGAAAGTCCAGGGAAGACCCCATCGAGCCCTCGAACAACCGCCAAACAACAGTGTCCCAGGACGGATCATATTCCATGAGGTTGGTCTGAAGAAAATGAGCGACCTCGATGTCATGCTCACCCATCAATGTGTTGATCAAATCGCCGGCTTCCAGACACCACTGGGGAGACAGGACCATGATCTCTCCACCCTGCCAATAGATATCAACGTGCCTCACCCCGTACCGGGAAAGATAGGATGCGGTACGTTGAAAAATCGTGGAGAGTTCATCAATGGAAAGGTTTCCGGGAATTTTGGGCTCAAAACAGTAACGGCAATCACAATTGCAGCCGAATGTAGGAGCAAAAATTATGCTGACCTGCGGCCCAAACATGATTCACCCCTGGGCATTGCCGGTGTTTGATAAGTCTGCAACAATTTCTTTGGCCTTCGCCTTTATCAAATCAAAGACCTGCAACAACTTCGTGCAGTCAAAGGTCGCATCAACCATGCGGAGATGGCCCGTACAGACATCAAAGGCCTCACACGAGACACACGACGATCCTGATAAGAACAGGCCTTTTTTCGGGTTTAGCAGCATTTTGTAAAGAGAAGATTGGTCGTCGAGCTGGACGCCGCGAGTGATAGAACCGAAAAACTTGCCGGCACGAGCGAATCTCGCGGAAGCCGTGGCCTGCCCTGATTCGTCAATGTATAAGAATTGATCCGGGGATTCCGGGTAAATTTCGGTGAGTGAGCAAGTCATTCCTCTCACTCGCGCGGTAAACATTGAATGAAAAAATTCGACCGGGACCTGCAAATGGGTGCTGTGAAGATAATAATCGAGTACGGACATCAATTCAGAGTCGTCAGACAATGCGTCAAGGCTGATGACAACCGGCACTTGCGCTGAAGTGACGATCTTCACGCCTTCAGACAATCCTTTGTCAGCCTCCATCAGGACTGCCAGTGAAAAGCGGTCGGAGAGCCAGGTGCTCGTGTAAACACCGGCGGCTTGATCGGGATGCAGCTTCAAAACCAGCGACAAGCCTTGCGGTAAAGCGGAAAGCGGTGAAAGATCGTCATTTAAGCCTTCGAGCTCCACGCCAATTATCCGATCACGTAGCTCACCGTGGGCTCTGACGATTTCTTTGCAGCTTCCGGACCGGATTACAATGCGGTCGGAATCAATTTTGTCACTCAATGCCGCGGGAACATTTACTATTGTTGTGTCATTCATAAACACCCCCGAAAAATAGCTTGTAGCCCTCGCACCACGTGGTTTTGCATCGGGGCCCCGACGCGGCCGCACAGCCTCCTGCGCAATATTTCCACCACCGGCATGAACCGCAATCATCCAGCCTGATCAATTCGCGTCGTGTGGACCGCCATAACGCGTCCGGGTGGGCAAGTATCGTGTCCAGAGTATCGTCGAGTAAGTTTCCGATCTTCCCGACGGCAATATCGAGGAGTCTTACGCACGGGTACACATCACCCTCGGGCGATATCGCCAACGTAGGCTCACAACAGCTGAGGGATTCATTGTATGAGCGAGCGGAAGAATCGGAATCGAATGGCAGACTCTCCCAGCCGGCGAACGGTTCCACCGGCAATGGACAATCATCATTTTTCCATGATTCATATATCTCAGCGAGGAAACGGCCCCAAGAGAGAGGCTCCAACCTGGCCCCCTCAAAAAGACCTGCCGGTTCTTCGAGAGGAATAAGTGTCAGGCTATCCACGCCCAAGTTCCTGAAATAGTAATAGACTTTCTTGGCATATTCGAGAGATCTCCCGTGAGCAACATATACCATTCCCACACGAAACCCGCGAGCTTTTGCCGATTCAAAACCGTCGTACCAACGCTCAAAATACGATGCTCCGCCTTTAAGTTTTCGATAGTCTTCAAATGGGTCCAGGGAGGTTCCTATGCCTCCGTCGTTCAGAAGCTCACGAAGCACGTCAAGCAAGTCTTCAGTGACAAGGGTCAAATTGGACTGCATCAAATGGGTGGGACGGCCGGCCAAGATTTTGCGATCAAACTCAAGCACATTTTCAAAAAAACCTGTGCCCATCAGCATAGGTTCGCCGCCGTGCCACAATACCGTGGCCGTGCACTCAGGGTTCTGCTCCATATAGTGCGACAGGCTCAGAAAAAGCTTCTCCACGACCGAGACGTTCATAAACAGCGGTCTTTCAGCAACATTACAATAATCGCACATTCCATTGCATTGCAATGTGGGCTTAATGACAATCTCAAGATGTTCAGGCATCTTCAAACGGTCCTTGGGGGCTTATTCTTGACCTTGATGTCGAATCATGGCAACTGATGGAGCTATTTTTGAGCATATTGATCGGCGCAATTAGCTTTGATCAGGCGGAAGTGCGTCAAACCGAAGGCGGCATTGTGCAATAATTCTAGCGGACTTATTTGACCGACGCAACACGTACAAATTCGTGATTATTCGGAGATTGCCTCTAATTACAAAGTGCTATTGCAGCAAGTCAGAGTGAACCACGACTCATCGCCTGAGCTGCACTCCGCACTAACATACCGACGCGGATGCTCGTTCCGGTTGCCAATTCGGGCGCTTGTATAATTTGCTTATTTGGGGAGCCTCTTTATTCGCAAGCCACGATCACGCAAACCAAAGATCACACGTTGGCTCTCGTTACAGTGCTCCCCACGAGCAACTGCACTTACTACCTGTTGCCCCACACACGGCAGCCGCCATTGCCCCATACTCTACAGCCGCGGTTGCCCCATACACGACAGCCTCGGCGCCACCGCCACCACTGAGGCTCTATGGAATCGGGATCATTTGGAACGGAAGAGGCTTCATGGCCGGGCGGAAGATCATCGTCCCGGTACGGTTCCTCTTTGGGGTCTTCAGAGCCCATGGCCTCAGAAACCCCAACGGCTGCAGCAGCGACCACTATGGCCGACCACTTGCCCAGACCGGTAAGAAATGAACGTCTGGACAGGATCTCTTCGTTCAGTTTGTCCTTTTTCTGATCGTCCATTTGGCACCCCCAACCAACATTAATCTAAGACTATAAAATGGCGCTGAATCGGCTGAGTATTTTTGCCGCACGCGCCGGAATTGGTTTACCCCGTAATAAGCTTGCAATACATAGGACCAAAGCACTTCTCGTTGGAGTGTAGAAGATGCGGACATTTCTGTCAACATCTTTTCACACCGGAGCGGCCTTCCAGAGCATTTGGCAGTCTATCTATCCGGAAAAACAAGCAAATGAGATACCTTGAGAAGGCAGGCATTGATGCAGTCCAACACTTGAAATTCGATTCAGGTAACTTTCTTAGGCGGCCTATTCCTGTTGTAAAGGATACGAAGGCCCTCCATTGTAAGATCATCATCGATTTCATCCACGAGCCGGGTCTGGGCGGAGATGACCCTTGCAAGGCCGCCGGTCGCGATCACCTTGGGTCTGGACCCCAGTTCATCGAACATTCGTTGTAAAATCCCATCCACGAGAGAGGCGTATCCGAAAATGATGCCGGATTGGATGGCTGATGCGGTGTCCTTGGCAATCACCCGCGCGGGCGCGGCGAATTCGACTCTAAAAAGCTTGGATGCCTGCTGAAAAAGGGCTTCGGCGGCTATCTTTACTCCAGGAGCGATTGCTCCTCCCTCGTATTCGCCGGATTTATTGATATAGTCGAAAGTGGTCGCAGTCCCGAAATCTACAGCGATCAACTCGGAGCCGTATTTTTCGTAGGCTGCTACTGCATTGACTATCCTGTCCGCGCCCACTTCCCGTGGATTGTCATATCTTATGGGCATCCCCGTCTTGATCCCAGGACCGACAAAAATCGGATTCACGTTGAGGAAATTTCTGCACAGTTCTTCGATGGGGCCGGTCAGAGGGGGGACCACGCACGAAATTATTGCGCCGCCGATATCGAGGAAGCTTAGTCCTTCCAGGATGATGAGATTATGCAAGATAATCCGGTACTCGTCGGCCGTGGTTTCTCTCAAGGTCCTGATTCGCCAAAATCCCACAGGCTTATCGTCCTGGTATATCCCAATGACTGTGTTGGTGTTGCCCACATCGATCGCAAGAAGCATCAGATTTCTCCTTTCCTCGCGATGCATGTTCCACTATAGCTTGTATCCGGTCTTCAGTCAGTCAAATTTAACCGCGGCAGTGATCCTTTGCCGTCCGTAACAGAATCGACATTCTCAAGAGTGAATTGTAAAGCATTCTTGCAAAAAATGGGGTATATTGGACCGTCGGAATCGACAAGCCGGCTCCTCCCGGAGGCATGACCGGTCGAAGCGTCCGAACATCCCAACAATGCTTAGCTCCTATCGGGAATTCATTCCCTATTCGTATTTCATTTCATAATATGGATTGGAAGCAATGAAGCCCACCGGAATCGTCAAAGAAGAAGTTTTTCTCAGGCACGAGATGGGGCCATATCATCCGGAGAGCCCCCATCGTCTCCAAGTGATTTACGAAATGATCGAGGAACTGCCGGCCGCATTGAATATTGTCAATGTTAAGGCCCGCGACGCCTCCGAGCAAGAATTGAGCTGGATTCACGATAATAGGTATGTCCGGCTTATCGCGGCAACTGCCGGCCGCGCGGATACGTGGCTAGACCCGGACACTTCGACGTGCGCGGACTCGTGGAGTGCCGCGTCCCGAGCTGTCGGAGGCCTCTTCAACTTACTGGACGCTGTGATGGACGGCCGGGTACGAAACGGCTTCGCCTTGGTAAGGCCGCCGGGACACCATGCGGAAAGAGGTCGGGCAATGGGCTTCTGCCTGTTTAATAATATAGCGCTGGCAGCGAAATACGCGCTGAAGCATCATGGGATGGAACGAATTGCCATAGTGGATTGGGACCTTCATCACGGAAACGGAACTCAGAACGCATTTTATGACGAACAGCGGGTCCTCTTCATATCGACTCATCAGTACCCGCATTACCCCGGATCGGGCGGCTTGAGGGAGGTGGGCAGCGGAGCCGGAGAAGGGTACACGGTCAATCTTCCTATGGATGCCGGTTGCGGTGATGAAGAGTATTTGTATGCCTTTCACGCGTTGGTGGCCCCGTTGCTGGAAGCTTTTCGTCCACAAATGATCCTGGTGTCCGCCGGATTCGATGCGCATGAGCTTGACCCGTTGGGCGGAATGGGACTGACAGAAGAGGGATACCAACAGATGCTGCAGATTCTCATGCACCTCGCCGCAGAAGTCTGTTCGGATCGGCTCGTATTGACTTTGGAGGGAGGTTACAATCTCCGCGCATTACGCGACTCGGTCAGGCAGATACTGATCTGTCTTTCCGGTTATGATCCTTCCAAGGAGCCGGTGCCTCTTCAACCCGAACTGGAGGATCTGAATTCCAATTTCAGGAGCCGCCTGCGGGACGCTCTCGCAGTCCAGCGCAGGTACTGGCCCGGTCTTCCCTCACTCTGACAAGAAGTCACGCACCAAGAATTTGCTTACCTGTCTCAGTCTCACCGAGTCGACACTGGAACTCCTCTGAGGTTCGCAGGGTATAGGTGTTAAAGTAAGCTCCCTACTGGTCATGAAAGACCCTCTCTCACTGCCCTCTCTCGCCAGGGGAGAGGGTTTTTGATCTCCTCCCTTGATGGGAGGGGGTAGGGGCAGGGTGATAATATTGTGAAATACCCTTATCACATTTATTATTTTAACGCCTATGCTCTTCGCAGGGTGATGTCCACTTTCAGGAATGACCGACTACCCACTGCAACCGTCGGCGGATTCTAATGTTCACTAGAATGGTCGACGCCCGTTCAATGAAAATTCTTTCGGGAAAGAGTATATTCAGGGATTGTCATTGCGAGCGAAGCAAAGCAACCTCTTTTTCTTAAGGTGTGAGATTGCAGTAGGACCGGCATCTTGCCGGTCATTTACCGCAGACAGGCGGGACGTCTGTCCCACCATTCACTCCTCGCAATGTCAGTTTGCCGCTTGTAGCTAGCGAGTTACTGAACAGGAACACCCCATGCACGGCATACTTTTGGTCGATAAGCCCGAGGGCATCACTTCCAACGGCTTGGTACAGCTTGTGAGGAAGATCGTCAGACCGGCAAAGGTGGGACATTCCGGGACCCTCGATTCCGCTGCTTCCGGACTGATGGTTTTACTGATCGGCGCAGGCACACGTGCGCTGGATTATTTGGACGAAAGCCACAAGGCATATTCCATGACAGTCCTATTGGGAGAGGAAACCGATACCGGTGATCGGGAAGGAAATGTTATCCGGACTTCTGACACTTCGGGTATAGACGCGACAAAAATCGAAGAGGCGCTCCAGACCTATCGGGGAGTCGTGGACCAGGTGCCGCCTCATTTCTCCGCTTTGAAGAAGGAGGGAGTTCGCCTCTACAAACTGGCCAGGAAGGGCATTTTCCCCGAACTCTCGCCTCGAAAGGTCGAAATATTCTCTTTGGAAATGGTGGGATGGGCGCCGCCGATTCTGGAATTGGAAATGATTTGTTCAAAAGGCACGTACGCCAGAGCGTTGGCACGCGATCTGGGACAGGATCTGGAAGTTGGGGCCCGCTTGGAGAAGCTGCGCAGGACCGCCAGCGGTCAGTTCAGGGTTGAGAATGCTTTGACAATCGAACAGATGCTTTCGGGTGGATCAAAAGCGATATCAGATCATCTGATCAGCATTTCTACTGCTCTGGCGCATATTCCTGACCTGCAATTACAACCCGCGGAAATCAGAAAGTTAACTTGCGGGACCGGGATCCCTATAGCTCGCGGACGGTTGCCTATGCACGGGGCCGCAGAGAATCAAGTCTCACGATTTTTCAAGACCGTGTCCGGTAACGAGGAGCTTCTGATACTGTTACGTCCTGAACCCCAAGGAGTGGATGTCTTTCTACGACCGGTGAAGGTCTTTCGGACATGGGAAAAGGAATGAAATTATCGGCTTGAGGATGGGTCCGCAAAGTCCGTTCTTGGTCGCATGTCAGTCGAACTCGTATGCGGTTGTGTCTGCCTCGTAATCAACATCTTCGAGTGAGAATTCTATTCCCTGACAGAATTTGACTGCCTCCATTCTATGGGCGCACATGGGCATAATGGTGATCATATCGCCGGACTGTGCCTGAATCAGTCCGTTCTCCCCGGTAGCCACATCGACGTACCTGATGCGGCATAAACCTGATATGACGTAAAAGACTTCGGTTTTCGATCCGTGATAATGTGAACCACGGAACAGACCTATGCCGGGGTGAAGATCGAAGTAGCAAGGGTTGTACACAGGGCCCATCGGATGCAGGATTGCCAATTCCCCGCGGTCTTCGACTATTCTCCTGGGCCTTTTCTCTACGGCGGAAAAAGAAATGCGCTTGAGGCGTATCTTTGCGGTCTTTTCAACTGGGTTCATACCATACTCCCATGATCGAGAACTGCGCTTTGGGATTTCAGACTACATTGCCTTCCGGCTTTCTGCTCACAGTATGACCGGCATCCTGCCGGTCATACCCCTGGACCGGCGAGACGCCGGTCCTACTCACCTCTTGCCTCGTCGGCAGGGAGCATGGGACGGTGACTTCGTCGGAAAATCAACGCCATTCAATATAAGACTATAGCATTCCGTGTGTCGAAGGCGCTATTTACATAATGCGATGAATAATTGTTCGGAAACTCGCATCTCAGTCTACACAATCGGTCATTCCAACCGGCCCTGGGGAGAATTCATCGAATTGCTGGAGAAATTCGCTATCCAAACCATTGCGGATATTCGCAGCCTCCCGGGCTCACGCAAGTTTCCTCATTTTGACCGGGAAAATATGGAAAAGGCCTTGCCTAACCACAGAGTGAGGTACATCTGGTTACCTAAGCTCGGTGGACTGCGGCGTGTCCGCAAAGGGTTCGAGTCTCCGAACACCGGCCTGACTAGTCCAGGGTTTCGAGCATATGCAGACTACATGCTTACCCAGGAATTCCGGGAGGGAGTGCAGGAGTTATTAACTTTGGCGTCTGAATCCGCGACAGCAGTCATGTGTGCTGAAGCTGTATACTGGCGCTGCCATCGGCGCCTTTTGAGCGATTATCTGACCGTTCACGGCGCCGAGGTCTTGCACATTCAGGGCCGCAAGAACCTGGTCCCTCATAACATGACTCAAGGCGCATCTGTCACTCCCGACGGACAAGTGATATACCTGCCGTCATAGGCGTTCCAGTCAATCTGCAGGAAACGACGTGTAGTAAAACCAGAGTCAAAAAAACCGGCAAGAAGGGGAGGGAAGGATTCCATGTCCAAGAAAGTGGGTATTGTTGGAGCGGCGGTAACGCCGTTTAAGGCAACCTGGCGTGAGAAGACCTATTATGAATTGGCCCAAATGGCTACTCGGGAAGCAGTGAAAGACGCCGGTATCGCAATACAGGATGTGGATGCCGCCTTTTACGGGATCTACAACGATATCTTCGAACGGGCGGCAATTCCCGAGCACGCGATACACGGGCTGGTCGGGATGCAAAACAAGTTTGGCATCCGTATAACCACAGGCGGCGCTACCGGCGCATACACCATTTCCGCGGCTCATGCCTACCTTGCCGCAGGACGATTCAAGACCGCGCTGGTCCTTGGGGTCGAGAAAGCCACCGACTGCTTTGATTTTTCGTCGATGTCCGCTACTCCGGAAGTCATCAAATCCATAGGCTGGTCAGGTGACAGTTTTTTTGAGCAACCCATCGGTTGGTCGGCTTCAGACAGCTATGCGGAGGTCGTCCTGGCTTACATGGACGAGAATCCCGGAGATCTCAAACCCGAGGTGACAGCGCAGATTTCTTCGCTCTTGAGCCGGCACGTCAAGGATAATCCGTATGCACAGAGGCAATTTGACCAGGTGACGCCGGAGGAGGTCATGAATTCCAGGTTGGTGGTCTACCCGTTCAGAGAGCTGGAAATATGCGTTTATTCCGAGGGCGCGGCGGCCCTGATCCTGGCGGAAGAGGAAACCGCCAGGGCAATCTCGATGAACAACGGCACGCCCGTAATTTGGATCACCGGTCTGGGCGAGTCCAATGAGCACTCCTATGCAGGCAAAAACCATAAGGACATGTCGAGGATCATGTCCGACCACTATGCGTCGCGGCGTGCATACGATATGGCAGGCATCAGCGACCCTGCCGAAGCAATAGAAATTGTTGAACTGCACGACGCGTTCGTCCACCAGCTCGAAATCACTATGGCAGAGTTCGGCCTGGTTCCGCTGGGCCGGGCCGATTCGCTGATTGAAGAAGGTCTAATGTTGGATGGCGGGAAGTATTTGGTCAACCGTTGCGGCGGTCTCATCTTTTGCGGGCATGCAGTAGGCGCGAGCAACATCATGTCCGCGTGGTCAGCCCGAAAGGAACTGCTCAAGAGGCAAAAAGGGACGGCCCTGGTGCATGGGACCGGAAGCACGGTAGCGCAGTATACGTGCTGCATGATTTTCGAGCATGATTAAGGAGCAGCTTAAGAGTGCCGGGGGGCTCTTTCTTGCAAGAAACCGCCCCGCGGCCCCCCTGCAAAAAACTCTTGTTCATGTTTGGATTATTACTGTCGGCCGCTGGCCTACGGTAATAATCCAACCTAATCAGAAGTCCCTGGAGAAGGGACCCGATGTTCCAAATAAAAGAGGCTCCACAAAAGGTTTGCAACGAGTTTCGAGTTCTTGAGACTGATTCCAACAAAAGGGGCGCCGGCGATGAAGAACGAGAAGATCATCGATGAAAAGTTCATTCCCGAGAGAGGTTCGCGTATAGAAAACATTGACGGACAAGATTATCTGATCGCAAATGACACTATGTACACGTTTTACCGGCGGACCAGGGGAGAATTCTCGCGGTTCTTTCTTGCACTGAGAGATGAAAAGAAAGTCTTGGGCTGCAAGTGCTCAAAATGCGGACTGGTGAGGGTCCCCCCGTTCCTGACACATTGCCCGGACTGCAACTTCGCTCCCACCGAGCTCATCGAAGTCGAACAGGTGGGTAAAATGAACAGCACGCCGCCCATAACGTACTTTGCGACAGCCTTGTTTCAACACATGGCTCCATACGGGCGAGGTCGTGTCTTATTGCAGGGCGCGGACACGGCTATGAGCGTCAATCTTTATACCACCACCGGGATTCTCGTGCCGGGAATCATCCGAAAAGGGACCGAGGTAAAACTGGTTTTTAAGGACGAGAGAATCGGTGATATGACTGACGTATTCTGTGTCCCCTCGGTTGAACTCACGGAGCAGCAGGTCGGAAAGAAGGGCCTCCAGGAATCGGAAATTGACTGGGAAACCCCCAAGGAACCACAATTGCCTCAGCCGTCCGATAATGACAGAGGGCTCTTCAGGGAGGCGATGCGAGAAATAGAATCCATTATTCAAGCAATGAACAGCAACGCGCGTGCTCGGAAAGATATAGCCGGCTGGAAGCGGGACATTCTTGTCAAGACACGAGGTGGAGAATTTGCCATATTGATCGAGGACGGGAATATTTCTCTGGTAGAAAAGCACCCTGCTAGGCCGGATTTTGTCATGGTGTGCGACGACCCACGCACCCTGCTGGACGGCCTGTCTTACAGGGGCGCTATCACCGATTCGGTGATCAACAAGAGATTGTGGATCAGCAAGAACATGGAATTCAACACGATCTTTAAACTGGACAGAATGGCTCGTTCAGTGGCCCGAGCCAGGAAATTTCCGAAGTCTTCATGAACCTCCGGCAGGCAGGTTTTTCCTTTTGTTCAAACAGAGTTCCGGGCTATGAAAAGGATGAAACAGATTATCAAAGCAAGGGTTCCTCTCGCCCTA
>DATJPW010000060.1:0-2810 GCA_035506215.1 Desulfomonilaceae bacterium | reverse complement strand
ATCAATTAGTTAGGCTGTCGGGTCAAAATGACATTCAGAGTTCCGAAAAATGTGTCAAAATTTGGCTTTATGTCAGAATTCACATAGGACCGTTGATTTCTAGGCCAGTTCATATTCTTTGAGTTTCCGATACAAGGTCTTCCGGGCAATCCCTAGGATGCCGGCAGCCTGGGAGCGATTGCCGTCAACAGATTCCAGAACTCGGCGAATGTGGCGCTTCTCAAGTTCCGTCAGGGGAATGAGGGGAGTATCGGTTGTTGTAAGGTCGCTCTGCTCCACGACTTGGCAAGGCAAAGCGTTCTCTGAAATGATGCCGTTTTCAGCCAGAATAATTCCTCTTTCAATAACGTTGCGCAGTTCGCGCACATTGCCCGGCCAGCTATAGTTCATAAGGCGCTCCATGACGCTTTTGGAAATCCTACAAGGGGGAGAAGCAGCTCCCAGGACCCCCAGGAAATACTCCACCAGCAATGGAACGTCCTCTTTCCGCTCGCGCAAGGGCGGGATATTTATCTGGAAAACGTTGAGTCTGTGATACAGCGCTTCGTGGAAATTTCCCGTTCGTGATTCTTCGACCAGATTACGGTTGGTTGCAAACAGAAACCGGACGTCCACCTGCCTTTCATATTTGTCCCCGATTCGCCGGTAATTCTGAGTTTCAAGGACTCTCAGAAGGGCTGCCTGCACCTCGAGCGGAAGTTCGCCGATTTCATCCAAAAACAGCGTCCCCTCATGGGCGAGGGCGATCAATCCCTCCCGGGTTTCGTTTGCCCCCGTAAACGCGCCTTTGCAGTAGCCGAAGAGCTCGCTTCGCATCAGCTCTTTCTGCAGGGTGCCACAGTTCTTTATGATCAGAGGCTGTCCCGCCCGCTGGCTCCGGTCGTGAATCGCGTTGGCGATTACGTCCTTTCCTGCGCCGCTTTCGCCCGTGATCAAAACAGGCACATTAGTCGGCGCCACCTTCTCGATGAGGTACTGGATGTGTCCGACACATGGGGAGCGGCCCACAAACTGAGGGACAGGTCGATACGTTTGGGTGTGACGGAGCAGCCGGTTCTGCCTCTGCAAGCAGACGCGCTGGTAGGCTTTTTCAACCACCAGTTCCACCCGATCCAACGTGAAGGGCTTGGCGATATAGTCGTAAGCTCCAAGTTTCATCGCCTCTACGGCATTTTCCACGTTTCCATAGCCAGTTATGAGAATAACTTCCACATCCGGGATGGCCTGCTTAAATTTTTCGAGCAACTCTATTCCATCCGCATCGGGCAAACGGATATCAAGCACGATAACATCAAATTGCTGCTGCTCGATCAGCTCAAAAGCCTGGCGCGCACTATCAGCAGTGCGGATGCTTCGACGCATGTTGCTGAGCTCTTTTTCCATCAAGCGGCGGATAGATTCTTCGTCGTCAATCACCAAGATTCGAATTGGACTAAAGACCACCATCGCGATTCTCCCGCGGCAGCTTAACGACAAAGGTAGACCCCTTGCCCAGTTCACTCTCAACCAGAATTTCTCCACCATGTTTAGTGACGATGTTATAGCAGGTCGACAATCCGATGCCGATCCCTTTTCCTACAGGCTTGGTCGTGAAGAATGGCTCAAATAGCTTGTCCATGTTCTCAGCGGGAATACCGCAGCCACTGTCCTCGACGGAAAACGCGACCCAATCTTGATTCTCCGAGTAAGTCCGTAGGATGATTGAGCCCTTTTCATGAGTGGCATCCAAGGCATTGAATAAGAGGTTTAAAATAACCTGCTTTAAATGAGATTCGTCACCCTGAACCGAAGGAAGGGATGCCTCGAGGTCAACACGAACCAGGCGTTTTCGATACTGTTTGAGTTGATTTTGAAGCAACTTAAGCGTGTCGTTCACCAAAGAGCTGAGATTCACCGGAGAGGACTCGGCAAGGGTCTGGCGACCAAAGGTCAGTAGACTCTGCACGATGCCCTGGCAGCGCTGACACTCTTTCAGGATAATTCCAAGGTATTCGTTGAAATCATGCATGATTTCCCGATCGACCGTTTTGTCAAGCCTTGGCAAGCGTCGCTTTAACCCTTCAGCAAAACCTGAAATAGCCGTCAGCGGATTGTTGATCTCGTGAGCCACACCCGCCGCAAGGACCCCGACAGTAGCCATGCGTTGCGCTTGATGGTATTTTGCCTGTAGTTCTTTTTCAAGGGTGACATCACGCATAAGAAGGAGGATGAGGGAGGGTTCTCCATCGGGATTCCGCAACGGTGAGGCGGTGATCTCAAAATGCCGGTTCTTCCCATCCATCGGGTACAATTGGAGGCTACGACACACTTGATTGCTATCGAGCGCGGTTGTCATCGGGCATGGCGAACACGGTTGGCGGAGGTTGTGAAAAGCCTCATAGCATAGCCTGCCTTCCGGTTCAGGGATGCGAAATACATTGTGGAATTCCTGGTTTACCGAAACAATCCGAAAATCTAGTGAAAGTACGATCATTACATCAGAAATGCCATCCAAAATAGCCTGAATCTGTTGTTGTTTGCGTGCCAATTCAAAATTAGATACTTCGAGCTCCGCGATTTTATGCTGTAACTCCCTAAAGAAACCCAATTTGGAATACTCAACACCGATCAGATCATCCAGGGTAGGCTTTGACTTCATCACCATGCCTCTTCGCAGATCTTCAACAAATCGTCACAGGCAGCCTCACGTGGATTGGTCAAGAGGCATGCATCATTAAGCGCCATTTTGCATACTTTCGGCATCTTCGACGAATCCTGAACCAAATCCCTCAGGTGAACACTCATTTCCAGAGATTCGCAGAATTCTCCGA
>DATJPW010000059.1:0-28152 GCA_035506215.1 Desulfomonilaceae bacterium | reverse complement strand
GGCGTTGGACTACCTCTAGATTCCCGAGACAAGCCGCGGCTGTTAAGGTGAGTGCCGCTCCTCTGTCCTGGAGCAGTTTCACCAGTTCCTCATGACCCTTTTCTGCAGCTAGAGTCAGAGCCGTCCATCCGTTGGCGGTTTCCACATTCATGTCAGCATTTTCGTCCAGGAGGAGTTTCACCAACTCCAATCGACCTTCGTCGGCCGTCCGCATCAGGACTGTCCAACCGAGTTTGTCCTTTGCATTCACATCAGCGCCCTTGTCCAGCATGAGCTTTACCATTGCCACGTGCCCTGCTTCGGCAGCCACCAACAGGGCCGTTGACCCGTATATGTCCTTTGCATTCACATCAGCGCCCTTGTCCAGTATGAGCTTCACAAGCTCCGTATGACCTGCCTTGGCTGCGAGTTTCAACGCTGTACTTGCATCATCATCCTTTGCATTCACATCAGCGCCTTTCTCCAAAAGCAATTTTTCAACGTCCAGGTGGCCCTTGTCGGCGGCCCACATGAGGGCTGTCCGGCCTGCCGTGCCCTTTACATTGACATCGGCCCCGCCCTGCAGGAGTAGCTTGACTGCGGCCAGGTTTCCTTCCGAAGACGCTGCCATCAACGCCGTCATGCCTAATCTGTTTCGGAGATTGGGATTAGCGCCTTTCTCCAGGAGGAGCTTGACGACATCGTTTTTTCCTCTCAGGGAGGCTTCCATCAATGCCGTCACACCTATTTCATTGCTGGCATTAACATCGGCGCCTTTGTCCAAAAGCGTTCTTGCCAGCCCCAAATCCCCATTCTTGGCTGCTTGTATGAGCTGGGCGTCGATGATGGCATCGGCTCCAGCGGTGCCCACCCACGGGAGCAGTGCCAACACTACAATCAGAGCCAGCCACAGCTTTGCGATGTTCGGAATGCGTCGAGTTTTCATGAAAATCTCCAGTTCATGCTAAATGGCTCACCGCGGGATTCGCGGAGATCGTAGGATTTGGTTTCTTGACGGCATTCTTCCTCACCGAATTCTTTGCGATCTCTGCGGTCAACTCCACGCGGAACGCGGGGCTGCCGGCACGCATATGAATCCACAGGTCCAGCTATTATGAAAAGAGGGATTGAGCAATCACCCCCACGCTCAGATACACTTCCCCATATGGCACCTTTTTACCATTCGATCCGCCCCTCAAGTCAATAGTGAAAAATCACTATTTTTTCGGGTCAAATGGGCAGTACAGGGACGTGGGCGGGGAGGTGATGGGGTACTATTACTGCAAAGTTACAAGGTGCTTTGAATTTAAGATACAGCCCCAAGTGCGGTAAGGAATATAGCTTGGAGCGCACTGGGCGACCGATTTAGTATTGGGTCAGAGTCTCTGCCGCTCTCGATTTTTTCAGCAAACTCAAATACCTGGAGTAATCGAGCTTTTTAAAGGCTTCCAAGGCCGATCTATAGAACTGCTCGGCCAAACCCTTTTTCCCGATCTTTTCGTAAATACGGGCCTTGTCCGCGAGTATGGATGCGGCTGATTGATCGTAATAACTCAGGGCCTCCTCATACTTTTCAGCTCCATCGTAAAGCTTGCCTATGATGCAGAGCGCATAGGTCTCTGCTCGGTCATCATTCCTTATCCTGGCCTTCCACAGGTTTTCGTAGGCCGCTGTGGCAGCGGTGGGCTCTAATCCTATTTCGTTTGCCACTCTTCGGATCTTTGTTTCAAGCGATTTCCTTGTTGACGAACTGTCCTGTCGCTCTACCAATACCAGCGCTCGTGTCAAATCCGCGAGCGCCCCGGCAGAATTTCCGAGCCTTTCTCTGATAAGTCCTCGCTTTTCATAAAGCCTTTCGACCCCTTTGTTTAGGCCTAACTTTTCTCTGAAAGCCAGAGACGCCAGCAAACTATGAAGCGCTTTATCGTATTGTTTGTGCCCGACATATGCTTCAGCCAATTTTTCCAAGATCACGACCATGTTGGTTTCATCATTGGCGTCTTTGTATTTCCTTAGTTCCGCAAGTCCCCGTTTAATTTGCGTGTCCCATGAATCGCGCTTGGCGGACGCTTGATGTTTCGTCTCAGGCGAAAACTTTCCCTCTTCGTTACGTGCGACAGCGTACGGCCCCTGCCGGCCTTTTCTCTCCGCGAGGACTATCGGCTCGCCCCCGACTTTCGTCTCAATGGCAAGCGGTTTGTCCCCAGGCCTGACCGGATGTTTGCCCAGGCTCATTTTCAACTGGCTTCGTGCAGCCTCGATCCGTCCTGTTTGCTTTGTGGGTGGCTCTGTTTTCGATACCGATTCTGCACGGGCCGCAGGACCAAGTCGTTCCCTGCCGGCATCCATCTCAACTTGCGGCCCTCGGCCGACCTTTTCAGATTTTTCGCTTCTTTCCGTAGCATTGCCGGCGGCCGTTTTCCCGGGCTGATTAACCTCAGTCCGCGTAACAGTCTGGGCCGATGGTTGGGGAGACGTATTGACTTTCGGCTCACGCAAGGTGATGTTCTGATTATTCGTGGTAATCTTTTGACGCTGCGTCATCATTTCTGTGGGCGCAGAAGCGACTTGCTTCGGCTCGGCGGGGACTTTCCCTAACGCGATATCCCCAATGGATTGTGCAAGCCGACTGTATCCCTGGCTGGATGCATGTTCCTTGGCTAATGAATAAATTTCAGACGCCTTGTCCATTTGGCCCACGGCTTTTTTTTCAGCGGCCATCTCCAGAAGAGTCAGAATCGTTTCGTCCGTGGCTTTGATCTGTCGAAAAATCCGCAAGGCATCCTGAAGTTTCGGCGCAGCAGCCAGTTGGTCCCCTATTTTCAGATAAGCCCTCGCTGCTTCGAGTGAACTCCAAGCCACGGCAACCGAATTTCGATTCCTTTTTTCCAATTGTAGGACGTCCTCAAATCGCACCAGGGCTTTTCTAGGATCTGATTTTTCCAGAAACTGCAAGCCTTGGCCGTAGATCTCGGCAGAGGCGGGTGAAAATCTTTCGGTCGCTTTGGACTGGCAACGCCTGTTCAGCTCTTCGATCGATTGCACGGCAACTGCACCGGATTGAGCCGGTTTTGTGTCGCGATTTGCCCCTGCCTTGGCGCCTGGTTCGGCTCGGAGCACTCGCCGGATCTCAAAAGGTTTTTTCTCCGAAGCTTGCTCTGATCCCGCGGGGCCGTTCGACCCACCTGATGGTTGATCTCGTCGCGATGCGACTTCATCTTTTTGTGGTCCCGCATTGGAGACTCTTTTTTCAAGGGATATTATTCTTTTTTCTATCGCGTCGGCGGTTGCAGAATCCTTAGTCAACCCCAAAGCGAGCTGATACATCGTGGCTGCCTTCTCGTACTCTTGGAGATGCTCCAATGACTCGGCCATGAAAAGAAATGCTCTGTGGTCCAGGGGCCGAAGCGAGATAGCAGCGTCCAAATGCTTAACAGCCCGCTGATGGTCACCTTTCCGGGCATATGTTATGCCCAGATTTGTGTGTATTTTTGATTTGACTTCGGCTGACTTGAGGGCTCCCGTGAAATCTTCAATGGCCTTATCATACGATCCATTTTGAAGGTAAATAACTCCCCTGTTATTCAGCGCATTAGCATAATCCGGCTTCAGTTCGAGGGCCTTGGTATAATCCGCCAACGCCTTTTCCGGGTTCCCGGCTGCTTTATGCGCCACGCCTCTATCATTGTAGGCGACGAAATTGTCCGGATCGGCGTTAATCGCTAGCGAAAAGAGCCTGATCGCCTTTCTTGTGTCTCCCGCTGCAAGGGCTTCCAGGGCCTCGCTATAACTATCCGCGGCTGTCCATCCCGGTTTCACGAGTAGTATAGCGCTGAGAAAAGAGCAAATTAGGACTAAAATTGCAGGTATGCGCTTCATCATTGCCGTCACTTAAGTATAATGATAATGAAAGCTGGCAGTAACAATTTCATGTTGAGTTACTCTATTCGTTGAAGTGAGCGCATGAAATAAGGAATTAATCATATCATAACTCATAGAAAAAGAGAAGCATTGTCCGTGTTATCTCAAAAGACTATCGATAAATTCCTCAACTGCCTGACGCATCTGGTGAAACCTATTATCAAGCTGGAAAGCCCGCTTCTCACGTAACAGGTTTCTCGAACTGAAAGGCCGGTTGCGTCGAGCAGTCGTCATTTCTCATGCCACTCTTGAGAGTCAATCCGGATTTTATCATGATGGGATTTGCACCCGGCGTCCTCCGGGTACATCTTTAAGGAAGAAGGAATTATAGTTTCGGCGAAACAGGAAAGAGGAGTTGTTCGTGAAAAACATAAGAGAACTTATGAAAGACAAGGATGTGGCCAGTCTCATAGAATGGGACCTTCACCCTTTTGATGCTGTGGCCAGGTACTTGGAATGGGGGAATAACTGGTCCCGCGGTTTGGATCATGCGAAAGCATGCAACGAGGAAAGTGTTTATTTCAAGATCAATGCTGTGGAGAAACCGCCTAAGCTGCTGATGGTCCGCCAGAGCCATAAAGACTATGAGATCGTCGCTGAGGTGCAGGCGCCGCAGGAGCTAATTGACGACTCGGTAAAGCAGTTCGCGTGTAAAAATGCCGCCTGTGGCATTTCGGAAGAACTGAAATCCTGGCTCAAAACGGAGGCAGAGCGGGTTGGGTGACCCCGATAGAGACGCTCATCCAGTGAGTGCGCGGAGAACAAGCAAATTTCTGCATGACAACGAAGCTGAAGAAATTTGACTTGAGACTGTTTTATTTGACCGGCACCCGTATCAATGTGGTAAGGTCTTGAAGAATTCACATCGAAAAGATTATCGAGAGGAGCACGATCATGAAACAAGAGGTACAGGCAGCTTTGGATATAGTTCGCCCCCAGCTTCAGGCAGACGGCGGGGACGCGGAACTTGTGGACGTTACTGATGACGGAGTGGTGAAACTCAGACTTACAGGGGCATGCGGCGGCTGCCCGATGAGCCAGATGACATTAAAAATGGGGATCGAAAGAATTCTCAAAGAAAAGGTCCCTACAGTGAAGAGCGTGGAAGCAGTCAGCTAAGCGATCTATTATTGTGCCCCGTACTGTGGGCTGCAAAATTGAGCATCAAAGCGCAATTTACGTTCAACAGGACCATCGAGGCAGCTCTACGCCATTTTGTGATTAAGCTGAATCACAATTGATTACTGGTGATGGAACGACGCCTGCTACACCCGGCAGTATTGGTGCCGGACCTGCTGTCATTTGATCTTTGCGAGATCGGGCAGAGAGCTTCTCCCAAACGAGGGGTCGGCGCGGTAGTGCGTCCGACCTGCACGATCCGGTATGCTTTGTTCGTCAATCGACGGACGGCCTGTGCCTCGCCTCATCAGTATCTGATTACCAATGCGCGGCCCAAGTCGATTTTCGTTCCATGAGAAGACGGATTGTCCCGCCGTGATCCCACCCATGGCGGGATTTTATTTCTCGCAATGACATTTTAGATAAGTGATATTTAATTACTGACCGATTGACGTTCATATTTTGCACGGCAAGGAGTTAGGGTATGTCGAACCCTAAATCGAGGTACACGTCGAAGGAGATTCTGCGGAAGATACGGGAACTCAGCAAAGAAGAACCATGGTTCCACTGTATAGATCTGGGTGACGGAATACAAACCATGCAAGAACCTGTGCCTCACCTCCAGAATTTGTGGGACCGGATTTCAGGATACATCCCGGACGACCTTTCGGGAAAATCTGTTCTGGATATCGGCTGCAATGCAGGCTTTTTCAGTGTTCAAGCCAAAAAGCGAAATGCAGATTATGTGCTCGGGATAGACTTGTCCGATGGCTTCCTCAAGCAGGCAGGTTTTGTGAAGAACGTTCTTAACCTCGAAATTGAATACAAGAAAATGGGCGTGTTCCAGGTTCCGCAACTCAAAAAGAAGTTTGATATTGTTCTCTGCCTTGGTGTGATTTACCACTGCACCGACCCTTTCATGGTCGCGAAATCCGTCGAGCTGGTCACTGGACGCATGGCCTTCGTGGAATCCGCCATTGTGAATTACAAACCTGTGGCTGATAAGCCCGTGTGGGAATTCGTCTTTCCCGGATACAAGCATCGATTGGATCGAGCAGAAGAGAACGAGAGTTCTTACAATTGGTGGTTTCCGAACATGGAGGGACTCAAGGTGTTATTTCAAACCGCGGGCTTTGAGGAAGTGGAAACCGTGCACGAGACCAAGGATCGCGGCACCATAGTGTGCTACAGGTAGCTTTTTTCAATCTTCTCGAGCTAATTGGCACCGGCTGCAAAGGCCACTTCACGAACCGCCAGGAATTAAGGAGCTTCCCTAAGAGAACGCTGAGTGACCTCGCGATATCAATTGACGGTCAAAGACGTGACAATGGATGAAGCCCGACCTCAGAAGGCCGGATTAAACCACTAAGCTTTGCGCTTGGCAACTTCCGGCCAAGCGTAGGCGTCGGTTGACGGTCCCGGCGCAATATCCTACAGTAGAAAATCGGGAATTGAATGGGGGGTGGAAATTACGTCGCGCGCACCTGCCTTGCCTTTGTAGTCGGACAGCTCGTGAGAATTGCTCTTGTCATGCCGTTGAACTTACGACACGCGAATTAACCATCGTGACTAAGGGGGGACATTATGAAAAGCATCATCAAAGAACCTGCCGGCCGCAGAGAATTCCTCAGAAAAACTTGCCTTCTTCTTACCAGTGCCGCCGTGATCTGTCCTGCCGTCCGTCCGGCGCAGGCAAAGTCACAAGAAAATAAAGAAAAACACAAAGGCGAGAAGGTTTCTCCTCCGGAAGACCTGATGCGCGAGCATGGGGTCCTCCGACGTATCCTACTCATTTACGAGGACATTCAAGGGCGCCTGAATAGCGCAAAAGAATTTCCTCCTGAAGTGCTTTCCCGCGCTGCGGACACAATTCAGAAATTCATCGAGCAGTATCACGAAAGACTTGAGGAAGACTATCTATTCCCGCGTTTTGAGAAAGCGGGTAAACTCGTCGATTTGGTGACGGTTTTGAAGGAACAGCACAAGGCCGGCCGTCGTTTGACGGAACACATCAAGAAATCCGCCACACCCGCCCTACTGAAGAAGGCTCCGCAGAGAAAAGAACTGGCTGACGCTCTGCACCTGTTCATCAGGATGTATCGTCCTCACGCTGCGCGGGAGGATACCATACTGTTTCCTGCGTTACGCACGATAGTGTCGGAAAAGGAGTTTGATTCTCTTGGCGAAGAATTCGAGGACAAAGAAGAGAAACTCTTTGGTGAGGGGGGTTTTGAAAAGATAGTCGCGCAAGTGGGGGAACTTGAAAAGGGTCTTGGAATCTACGATCTATCCCGGTTTACACCATCCAAGCGATAAGGCCGACAAGGAGTGTCGGCACTGGCCTTGAGTAGGGGCGACTGGCCGGTCGCCCCTACCGGACGCAAACTAGTCTCTACCGAAATTTCTCCCTCAGGGTATGGATATTAGGGTCCATCCAAGGAGTCAGAATGAGAACAAAAGACGCAGTGTGGCTGGCTCTTCTTATCTTGTCGGTTTTTCTCACGATTTTGCTCAAGTATCTTCCATATCTCACCTTGCTTATTCACTTCGTTTGAACAAATTGAATTATTACCGAAGAATCTGAAAACATCTTCCAAATCAAGTCCTGAGAAAATTCTGAAGTAAAACAACTCTGTCTGGTTGACAAGGATGTGTCCCAATCTTAGTATCTAATTACGTTATCGGTTTTCGATATAGGTGAACCAATGGAAAATGAGTTTTTTGCGGGGTTCATCCGTCTCCACATTCTCTACCACGCTCACGAAGAACCTATCTTCGGCCTGGAAATTCTGAGAGAACTGCGCAGGCACGGATACGAGCTGAGCCCAGGCACACTCTACCCGCTCCTTCATCGCATGGAGGAGAGGGGCCTTTTGAAATCCGAGAAAGAACTCGTTACCGGGAGGATTCGGCGGGTGTACAGAATCACCGATTCGGGGAGACAGGCGCTCTTTGAGGCAAGGGAAAAGGTTCGAGAGCTTTTTGGGGAATTGTTTTCTCAAGACAGCCTTTTCTGTCCCGACCGAAGGCAGGCCGAGAAAAATATGGAGAAGTCATGATGGAATACGCAGTCATCTGCGCGGTCGCAATCGTAGTATCTGCCCTTACTCTGTTCTCGGGATTTGGCCTGGGAACTCTTCTGATGCCGGCCTTTGCGCTTTTCTTTCCGATTAATGTCGCGATTGGCGGTACTGCTGTAGTGCATCTGGTGAATAACCTCTTCAAGGCGGCGCTCGTCGGCAAACACGCGAATATTAGGGTGGTGATCAGGTTCGCGGTACCGGCGGCGATATTTGCGGCTTTAGGGGCCTTCGTTCTGAGCTACATATCGGAAATGGAGCCTCTCGTCAGTTACAATGTCGGAGATCGCAACTTTGAAATAACAGCGGTCAAACTCGTTATAGCTGCCCTGATCGCTATATTTTCTCTCCTTGATCTCTTGCCCAAGTTTCAAGAGCTGTCTTTCAACGAACGGTACGTTTCTCTGGGCGGCATTCTTTCGGGATTCTTCGGCGGCTTGTCCGGTCTTCAAGGGGCGTTGCGGAGTGCCTTTCTCATCCGAGCCGGACTGGACAAGAATCAATTCATCGGCACAGGGGTGGTCACCGCAGTAATAGTGGATATCTCTCGACTCGTGATTTATGGCGCCACATTTTTCTCCAAACATTTCGCCACCATCGGTGGACATGGCGAGAGCGGTCTCATCGTGGCCGGTATATTATCAGCTTGGTTGGGATCGTTCATCGGAGTAAGATTACTTGAGAAGATCACGATAAAGACCTTGCAGGTCATTGTCGGAGGTATGCTGTTGGTCTTATCGGTCGCTCTGGGAATTGGAGTCATATAGGTACGTTATATTATTCAGCAAACTAACTCACCGACAACTCGCTTCCGTGCTCCCGTCTTGACACTCATGGCAGGGTCCGAGTAAGCTGATTTTGGTCTAAAGTATCGAAGGATACTGATTCTCATATTGTGCCGAGAATTGGAGGAGCGGTCAAAAAATGGCTTACAAAATTGTTGCTGAAGAATGTAAAGGTTGTCAGACATGCGCCAGAGCATGTCCAATGAGGGCTTCCATAGGTGAAAAGAAGCAGCCGCACAGCATCGACGTTAGTCGATGCATAGAATGCGGAGTTTGCGGAAGGGGCTGTCCTTATGGCGCCATTCGGGATGCCCAGGGGAATAAACCGCCCAGAATCAAGAGGTCAGAGTGGCCGAAGCCTTATTTCTGGAAGGAAGAATGCGTCGGGTGTGAGATCTGCGTTGCCGTGTGTCCATTCCAGGCAATCGGTATGGGTGAGATAGATGGCGAAACCATCGCAGGTCTCTATGATCCCAAGGCCTGTGTCGGTTGCGGACTTTGTGAGCAAGCCTGCCCCGTACATGCCACTCAGCTTGTGTGGCCGGAACCGGCCAAGAAATCCGCCTGATAAACGGCAGGGAGACTTCCAACATGCGAAGTCTCCCTGATAATCCGTAACTTTTTTGCGTTTTCGCTCACTAATCCCCGCCAGCCCTGATGGCCCTGTTGAAGGCCCACCTCTCAAGCTTCTTGATCTCCTCTTTCATGGTGGTCGAAAGCGGTACGATATTTTCCAATGCTATGTACAGATCGTTCTGCATCACTTCACGTTGATCGCTGAACGCCCGGAACAGGGCGCTTATCACCCCCTGCTCGATTTCCGCGCCGTTGAATCCTTCGGTGATCTTCACCAGAGGCGCATAATCGAATCGATTAAGCGGCTGATTCCTCTTTGCTAAATGGATACGAATGATCTCCATTCTTTCTTCGTCTTTGGGCAATTCCACATAGAATAATTCATCGAACCTCCCTTTTCGGAGAATTTCAGGTGGAAGCAGTTCGATGTTATTTGCTGTTGCGCCTATGAAGACCGGATGAGTCTTTTCCTGCATCCATGTCAGAAAACTGGCCAGAATCCTGGAAGCCGCGCCACCCAGGGTCTTTTGGCCTGCATTTGCAATACCGGCTTCGATTTCATCTATCCATAGCACGCACGGGGAAGCCGCTTCGGCGGTTTTGATCACTTTACGCCAACATTCTTCCGGTGTACCGTAAATCCCATCGTACAATCGTCCCATGTCAAGGCGCAGCAGAGGCATACGCCAGAACGCGGAAATCGCCTTTACGCAGAGACTCTTGCCGCATCCGCTGATCCCCATCATGAGCACGCCTTTCGGGAAGCTCAGGCCATATTCTCGTGCTCTTTTGGAAAATATGTTTCGACGCATCATCAGCCATTTTTTCAGGTTACCGAAACCGCCAAGATCTTCGAAAGACATCGGCTGAGTAAAGAGTTCGAGCAACCCGCTCTTCTTTACTATCTGTCTCTTTTCCTCGAAAAGCGCGTCGATTTCACGTGACGTGATCGTCTGCTTTCCGGCAATGGCCTTCCGAAATGCTTGAATGATCTGCTGAGCCGATAGACCTCCTCCTCCTTTTATGAATTGGTCTCTCACTTCTTCGCTCAGCGAATCCTGAAGCGAGTCCCTGAATTTCTCCTTGACTATTACCTGTTGTAGAATCCTTTCAATTTCATCTGCGCTGGGCAGCGGGACATCCACCACGACGACATCAGTCGCAATTTCAGTGGGAATCTCCGTAATGGGGGAAATCATGAAGATGGTTTTGTAACCGGAATCGATTTTCTTGGCCGTATCCTTGAGCTTTCGTATGACAGGAGGGTTATCCTTCATAAAGACGTGGATGTCATTTATGAGAAGAAAGGCCGTTTCTTGAAGATCCATAAACCAGTCCAGCGCGTCCATAATCGGCAAGTTCGGCATTACGGCTTCGTCATCCAGCGCTACACCGGTGGTGCAAGACCAGACGTAAGTCCTAAATGCGGGCTTTAACGCCGAGCCAAGGGACCTGATCTCCGCTTCGACTCGTCTGTCCTCGTCGGATACGAGGTAAACCAGAGAAGTTCTTGAAATTACGAGGTCCCTCAGACCATTCCGCAATCCTTTGGCTTCTTTTTCAGTCTCTCTTTCTTCCTTGGCAGGAATGCCAAAAGACGCCTGCTGTTGACTTATCATTGTGAAAACTCCCTTTAATGAGCTACTGATTCACCTCATATTTCAGTGTACCGGAAATGCGCAAGTAAGGCACCAAAATTCTTGAGAAGTTTGTAATTGAAGATCGCGCTATCAAGAGATGATTCAAGAGGCAATTTTCGCTGCCTCACTGTCCAATAACCCTTGTCGCCGGGAATTAACGTGATCTTTCATCATGTCAACAATTATCAGAGCATAATCGCTCACTGGCACCTTCTGTCCGGTACTGTTTATACCAGTGCCCGGCAAATCCGCAATGATTGCCGCCAAATACCGAACGTGGCGCTCCATTCTTCGCTGACCTGCAACAGCTATTACTTTGTTCAGACCGAGTAGACCGGATCAGTTGGGATCCGAAGAAGTGGGCATCATCTTTAAGGAAATCTCGGCTGATTGACTTATCAGCCTACCCCGGAAATGTCATAGGGGCCTAAACGTCCCTGGAAGCATTACGAGAAGATCAGGTGCTCTGTTCATCGCCTCTGTTCTTGCACACCAGATCCTTCAACGCGTCGGACGACCACACTGCCAGTGGCCCGCAAGCACCTCGGGCGTCAATTCGGCAGCGATAGCCGGTGTGAGTCACCCCCTGATTCTCCATTGCTTCCCAGCTATTCTTGAAGTAGCAACACTCATCATTAAAGCAAACGTAATGCGTTTCGCCACCCCAAGTTGATTCAATCGGTGTTTGTATAGGGTCCATTTCAGCTCCACAATGTGGGCATTTGGGCTCCGTCGCCATGATCAAACCTCCTGTTGCCGATCCTGGCGATTGCTACGCCGGCGGCAAACTACTGATGAACTACTTGATTGACCCAGAGGCTGAGGCGTGAGATAATTGGCGCTCCAAGAATTCATTCCCGCCGCAGGATCTCTTGTTTATACGTATACCTTCCTGTTCCTGAATGCAAGGGGACCGCTATGCTGATCGGGCCGTGTAATTATTTCAATATAGCTGAAACGAAGCCGGTCGTCGGAAGAAAGAATCATCGGAATCGACTCAGGAGCCGGCATGATTGATCCCCGATCAGATACCATTTCAAAGAACCAGCTTGCGCCCGGTCAGGATTTCATCGAAAGAATGATCCTCCGAAGCATGAATGAGGGCGTGATCACTTTGGAATGCAACGGCAGCATCCATTTGATAAATCCTGCAGCCGAACGTATCCTTGGGTACGGAGAAAGCGAACTCAAGGGAAATAATTTTGAAACCGCCTTGTCTCAGGACCCGGAGAATCAAGAATTTAAAGAGATTATCCGGCAGGCCATACAAAACAACTATCAGACCGAGCGCAAAGATGTGCGGTTCAGGAGGACCGATGGGCAGACGATTGATCTGTCCGTGACATCGTCCTCCTTGCAAATTGATGAGTGTCTTCCCGCAATTGAAAATGTAGTGGTGGTATTTCGAGACATCACCGCCTTTAAATCTCTTGAACGGATGAAAAGAAGAGCGATCAACCACCTCTCCCACGAGTTGAGGACGCCCCTCGCCATTATTCAGGCTTCGCTGGAACGTCTCAATAAAGCTAATTTGGATCCCCAAAAACATTTGCAGGTCCTTGAACGGATACAACGCAATCTTGAAAGACTGACCGACATCCAAGATATTGTTGAGGAGATCCTTGACCCGCCTCCTTTCGAGCCGAAGCGCTTTCCTGTGGCGCCCTATATCGAAGAAGTCCTTGACAAAATCCGAAATCAGGCGGTTCACCGCTCGGTGGCCCTGATTTCAAGTCTGGATCCTGTAGACACGGACCTCATCGACCCGCAGATTCTCGAGATGATTCTGAATACACTTGTCAAAAATGCTATTGAGAACACGCCGGACGGTAAGGAAGTCATCGTTTCTCTCAGTACCGTCGATTCAGGTGTGCTGTTGCAGGTACAGGACAAGGGCGTGGGAGTAACCATTCAGGATCAGGAGTTCATTTTCGAGGGCTTTCATAACACTCAGCCTACCGATGAATATTCGAGCAAACGGCCCTTCGATTTTAATGCAGGAGGTAAGGGGCTCGAACTATTGAGGTTGAAGGTTCTTTCCGAATCCGGTTACTTTGACATCTGGTTTGAAACCGGCCGTTGCAAGCATATTCCGACCGATTCAGATCATTGTCCCGGTTCTGTTTCCGAATGTTCATATGTGACAGGTCCGGAGCAATGTCAGGAACCTGGCGGCACGACTTTCTCCATTCTGTTTCATTAGCTTCTCAGATTGCGAAGCATTGCGGATCTACAGAGGTAGGTCTGCAGCACCCAACAGGATGGAACCTTGAAGTTTTTTGGACGCCGCTGGCCCCGCGAAACACGGGATCGGTGTGGGAAATCATATCGGTTTGATTGTATCAAGTCCCGCAAGGAATCCATTATGGACGAAATTCTTCGAGAAAAATTAAATCGCATGTTTTCGCCGAGTTCCGTGACCGTGATAGGGGCCGGAGCAACACCCGATAGGGTAGGGCATGCAATTATGGACAGCTTGGTTACCGGCGGATTCCCCGGTAGGATATACCCTGTTCACCGTCGTCACGAAGAGATTTTGGGCCTTCGGGTATACAAGCGGCTTGAAGACCTGCCGGAAGTCCCGGACCTGGCCGTCGTGGCCCTGAACCAGCACTCCACGGTTGAAACGACTGCAAGACTCCGAGAGATGGGGGTTGCAGGCGCAAGTATCATTGCCGGTGGGTACGCTGAGATGGGGCCCGAAGGATCGGAATTGCAGACCAAGCTCCGGGAAGCGGCAGGCGATATGCCGGTCGTAGGTCCTAACACCCTGGGTTTTCTCAATACTCATGCTCGTCTCAACGTAACTTTTTACCCACGGATCATGAATCCCGGTAATGTGTCTTTTCTAAGCCAAAGCGGTGGAATCGGGCTGGGAATTAAAGGCCGAGCCGATGATGAAGGACTCGGCATCGCCAAGTGGATTGGGGTGGGAAACCGAGTGAACCTGGAATTTGAGACCCTGCTGGATTACCTTCAGGATGACCCCAACACTCGCGTAATAGGAATATTCACCGAAGGTAGCGCATATCCGAGGGCCTTTGTGGAAAAGGTGGCCGGCGTTACCCCGCAAAAGCCCGTGGTAATTTACAAAGGAGGAATTTCTGAGGACGCTAATCGGGTGACTGTGACTCATACGGGTGCTGCGGCAGGTGCGAGTCGCATCTGGGAAGGCGCTCTACGACAGGCTGGCGCAGACATTGTGCATTCGATCTCCGAGATGGTTTCAGTTTGTAAGGCTCTTTCTATTGCGGAACCGCCTAAAGGCAAAAGACTCGGGATATTCACGCATACCGCGGGGCCCAGCATAGTCGCATGGGATATGTTGAGCCAAGAACCAGGATGCGAACTGGCTGATCTTCAGAAAGGCACAGTTGAAAGAATAGCTGAAATACTGGGCCCGTCGGTGCCGGTTGTATACAAGAACCCGGTTGATGGCGCTGCCGGAGCTTTTTTGCCGGGGCCGTATCATGATATAGCCGAGGCAATTTTAAGAGATCCATCGGTTGATGCGTTGCTCTCCATTTTTTGCGAGCACAAGAACTGGATCTATCCATCAGATGCATTAATTGAGGCGGCGCGTCGATTTCCGAAAACCATTGTAGCCTGCTTCATTGGATCTGTTCGGCCTATTGGACCTGATCGAGCCAAACTTCACGCCGCGGGCATTCCCACTTACGTGCTTCCGGAAGACGCTGCTATCGGTATGAAGGCGTTGCTCAAAAGAGTTACCTGAGCTGAATGGAATCAACTCAAGTATCAGTCGGCTCATTCAACCAGTACGTGTTGGGACCAGTTAAATCTGTGAGAGATATTCATTCACTCCAAACACCTTGGTTGCATTTTTCAGCGAGTTTGGATTTGCAAATCTAGGGAGCATCGCCTAAAATTTCCGGGACCGGTCCGACGATATCAACTCAGATGAAGATGGGGCGAGGAGCTTATTATGACGTTTCCTGATGTCGAATTCCAGATGAAGCACGTCATGCGCGGAGTAGAAGAGATCATCCACGAAGATGAGTTGCGTCGGGCGCTCAAGTGGAGCATGGCAACCGGAACACACCTCCGGATAAAACTTGGGGTGGACCCGACGGCCTCTGACATTCACTTGGGCCACATGGTGACGATCCGTAAGCTCAAACATTTTCAGGAAGTTGGACACACTGCAATCTTTCTCGTGGGCGATTTTACTGCCCGAGTCGGAGATCCTACGGAACGGAGCGAAGCGAGGATCCGGCTTACGAAAGAACAGGTGTGGGATTATGCCAAGCACTTTCAGAAACAAGTTTTCAAAATCCTGGATGAGGAAAAGACAGAGCTTCGGAGCAACGGCGAATGGTTTGACAATATGTCTTTTGCAGATTGTTTGGACCTGGCTTACAGGTCTACGGTCGCCAGGATGCTGGAACGGAACGACTTTGAGAAGCGCTACCGCGATGGGAACCCCATAAGCATCACAGAGTTCTTGTACCCACTTTTGCAAGGATATGACTCGGTTGCGCTCAAATGTCATGTGGAGCTGGGTGGCACTGACCAGAAGTTCAATCTTCTTACGGGTCGTGACATACAGATTCAATTCAACCAGCCGCCTCAGATCGTGATGATGACGCCTCTGATAGAGGGGCTGGACGGCTCGAAGAAGATGAGTAAAACTGAGGGCAACTACATAGCGGTCGACGATACACCTGAAGACATGTTTGGCAAAACCATGTCGATCCGAGACGATCTTATAGTCAAATATTTTACTCTGCTTACCGATGTGGACATGGATAAAGTGGAAAATTTCGGCGCCGCCCTCGCGGAAGTTGAGCGACATCAAGATCTGAATGACCCTCTCCATCCAATGCAGATTAAGAAAGCGTTAGCGAGAAGTATAGTCGCGGAATACCATAACGAGTCAGCCGCCGAAAAAGCCGAAGAGCACTTTGAAAAGGTGGTGCAGCACAAAGAAACGCCGGACACGATCCCTCTGAAGCTTTATCGGGAGCCAAAAGTGATCGCATACGAACTGGTGGCCGGGCTGGCAGGCGTTTCGACATCTGAGGCGAGACGATTGGTCAGCCAGGGAGCAGTCAAAGTGGACGGCACAAAAGTCTCCGACCCGGCCGCTCAGATTTCGATCCGTCCGCAGGAACAAACCGTTCAGGTGGGAAAACGCAAATTTTTCCGTATAAAAAGTGAGGAGACAACCGCGAGCTAATTCACTTGGTGCCGTGACCGGCACTTGATAAATTACAGAGGACGTCGCGCAAGGAATCGTTTCTCGCCGCGGGAGCACAAAAAGAGGATGGCTTTTCCCAACGCAGGCGTGGGTGACTTACGCAAAAAAATAATGACAAATCGCAGATGGCAGGTTACTATCCCGCCCCATCGTTCACTGAAATAAGCGAGAAAAGGCGGGCATCTTAGTGACAAAATACATTATTTTTGTCGTGACCGTGTTGGTCCCGGTCTGTGCATTTCTCTCGGGCGCCGAGGCTGGCTGATGTGATCCAGCCTTCTGGGGGGAAGGCCCGACTTGTTCTCTTGGCGCACTCAAAAATGTCTTGATGTGTCTAGGTAGATCTGACCTTTGCAGCCAAAAAAAGGTGAATGGTCCGGAGAACATAGAGCGCAAACAGGTTGCTTCCGAAGAAGATGAAATCGGGGCATCAAGAAGAGCGGAATGGAAGGATCCTCTATGGGATTTAGCGTCGTTGGCAACGTCCAAATCGATGGGCAATAGGCCCCAAAACGTCGAATCAAGCGGCCAGGGAAGTCCGCAAGCCGAAAACCGAACACTTCGGGGTCAACTGAAGAAGAGCAAAACGGCCACGATCATCTTGGGGCCTGAACGATATGTGCCGCGCGAGATTGAAGCAACGTCGTGGTGGTAGAAATGTGAGGAGGGAGCCCAGGCCGGCATCCGCTGGCGTTGTAGGTAAATTGCACGTAATACAAGGTTAGTATCATTTTCCAGTCCGCTGACTTGATTGTGAAGCATTAACAAACGGACTCAACGAGTTATTTCCGAAGTTGCACGAGTTTGTCGAGCCGCACGGCCTAAGCCGCTCGCACCGGCCAAATGGGAAGCAAGGAAAGGGTTCGCCGTGGCCAATAAACACCGAAAAACTAAGAAAGCAAAGGGCGATATCTCCAAGGCTGACGTCAATGTACTGTTGTGGTCGGCAGATAGAGAATTGGAAAACTGGCTGGAGCCTGATGGCGCCAACGAGTTTGAGCCCGACGAGAATTACTTCGTACCATCCTCTGTGGATCTTGCGCTTAAACAGCGTCTCGAACTAATAAAGGAAAGTCACGCCTTGCTGAAGCAGTTCACGCCAAAAGAGCTGAAAGCCTTGATTGATCTCAAGAGGAATAGTTCACCCAAGGCGTGGAGCCTGCGTGAAGATCTGGTGGTCCTAACTGTACCAATGAGCAATCGCGAAATCGCAGAACGCCTAAAGGACAGAAATAAGGAAGCCGTTAAGAAAAGACTTCAATTGTTGAAATCCAAGGGGTTGAGCAAGAGACAACTACCAAACGTGACACCTCCATCCCGGGGATAGAAAACTCCGCGTGACCCACGCTGTATCGGACATACGCCAAATGCGCTTCCTTGACAGAAACTTTTGATAAAAACTGATAGACAGCCGATTATGCCGCCCTGGACTCGTCTTGATTCTTCGAACCTCTCAAAGGAGTCCTGAAACAAACCCGCCTCTGATTCGTCCTGCACGTCAACCTTGTTGATTCGGCATCTTGAACCCGATATATGTTCCGCCGCTTAGCCCCATCAAACCTAACAACGTTGCATCAAAATCCGGCATAGCCAGACCATCCCATACCGTTTTGACGAAAATAAATGTGAGCACAATTGTCCAGGCAAATATCTGAAAACGATGAAAGCTGACACCGTAATCGTCGCTCAGTATGTCCTGGACAATATTTGTTGATGACGCCGGCGCCAACTTTATTCTAAGTTCATCGATGTCGGATGATAACTGATCCCTCTTTGCTTTCTTCAGGGCGAAATCCTGTTCCTTTGCCGGGGCCGCGGACTCAGCATCAACCTTTGCGTCGACTATTGTTTTCTCCGCTTCGAGTCTCATTAACTCGGCATCAACTTTATCCTTGTCTTCTTCCATATTGCTAAGCCGTTTTTCTTGTTCGCTCCTTCTGCTCGAATCCACTACGGCTGACCCTAAACCAGTGCCCATACTAATCCCCATAAGCGCAAGAACGGAGGATGTTAAAACGGTCAAGTCACTAGTCAGCCACCAGATGAAAGAATAAGAAAAAAGTACGATTAGGGACCACCAGGCCATCTGAGTTCGGGCAAGGCTATAACGTTTTCGCCCTTCTTCCGGTTGATCACCGGTTTCTCGGATAATGTCGCTGTAATAAGCCAGGAATGCGAATGCAATAATTGCTATTACAATTGCCACGAGGAAGGCTTTCAACGTGGAGGGATCAGGAGAAATGCGTCCCGTCGCGTCACCCGCTACTTTCGTGCCGTCATAAAGCACAGTAAAGGTCGCTTTCGAATGCTTTTGGTCCCAGTATCGGGTTACGCAGTTTTTCCACATATGTTTGAACTCGGAAGGCGATTCGATCTGAAATCCCAGCCAATCATCCTTTCCGAGAATCGGAGTGAAGTCTTTATATGCAGCTCCGTTAATGCAGAGGACGAATTTCGGTATATCTTTTCCGTGCTGCTCGGCCCATTTATCAATATTACTGACTTCCACCCAGATAGGTTTTCTTTTGTCAATCGAGTCCAACCATACCTGTACTACTTTGAGAGAACGTTCCGGTTGTTCGCCCTGAGCTCTCACCAGCGTAACTGTAGGCATCAACCCGATTATCACCAGAAGCCAGACAAATTGTTTGCACAAGATTCTAATCAACATGGCAAACCTTCTTTCAGATATGCTTTCCTGGCTAACCTGTGAACTGTCGAACAACACTGCGCTACGGGCGAGATATGTTCACAGCGCTCACTGAGGGGTGGTCTTCGGACATTGCCTTATAGAGCACCTGCTGAAGCATCCGTACTCCGGCATTCAGCCTCGACCTGGAGCTGAGACCACACGACGTACGACAGTATTCGTCAAACCTCTGTTGCTGCACTGGGTCAAACTGCAATGCCTCGTATGAAGATTGGGACCACCGACGAAATGCGGCTGAATCAAAACGATTGAGTCCGTGTCCCTCATCGACCAGCTTTAGTATTTGTGTTTTGGCTTGCTCTGAAATTTTCATCGACACCCCCAGCAGCCGAAAATGATCCCCCTGCATAAAGGTAGCTGGCGGTTGTGCGCTTGACCCACGCCATGCGTGAGACGTGCCAAACCATGCGTCAATCTGAAATTATTATTACTTAGAAATTTGGATCACATACGAAGGTTCGTGGGATGCGGGCAAGGAAATGGGAGTGACGTGACAATGCCTGGAAACAGGTGCAAAAGACACACAGGACAGACAATCTGAAAAAAACGGAAATAATCAACTCCTTTCGTATGCGATTTACACCGATTTTTTGTGGTCAATAAGTGGAAATCACTTACGGATGCCTCTCTTTCGATCATGGGGACTACAGTATCAATGAGAGACCCGTGGTCCTAGGTCCTGTTAGCTGGGGGACGCTTTTCAGGAATTAATTTAGCGGACGCGGGACGGGGCTGAGCTCTGGTAGAGCACTGCATTCGGGACTCGTTTCAAGCCTTCTTATGCCCACAAGATGCGACTGCTCTTTAACGATTTCACGCCGTTTCGTTTCTTTTGGTTTCTTTTGGTAACATTTGGTTTTGAATTCTGTTAGCTGTGTTAGCTGGGATTTTGGTGTACGGGACGTCTAACAGGATTAGCCAGGCCTCACAAATTTATCGTACCCATGGCATCCCCGAGAAGATCAGCGGTATGCTATTATGGATTTATCGTCTCTCCCTGATAAGCATACTCGGCTCTGTTCGGACAAGAATAGAATTAGAACAACTTGTGATACTTCAGGCGTAGAGGCTAAGCTTTCCTCGGAAAACCGAACATTGGTCCATCGCCTTCCAAAGCCCAACCAGCGCCTCGACCCACTCTGCCTCCAGTTGCGCTGATTCGTCCACGAGCTTTGCCCGCCGGCTCTTCCCAACATCCGATTCTCTCAACTCTAGCATCAACTTCTGCCTCTTTCTGTAAGGTCCCACGGCCTTATCGAAAGCGATTCGTACCGGATCAAGAGGATTGCTCATCGTGACCTCGCATTTGGTTGTTAGCCGAGACTATCAAAACACATGTCTCATATTCCGGTCCCTTCGGCAATATGGAAAGCATCGACACCTTAGCCGTCCGACACCCCCCTACTCTTTCTCAGCAGTCGATAGATAGCCGCCCGCGCTGTTGAGTCAATACTGTCCAAGTATTCGAGAGAATTTTTTGAGGTTAGAGAGTGATGACATATGACTCATCTAGCACGCATCAGGGTCTTGCTTCCAAATAAGGCCCCCCTAATAATTTCGCGAAAACCTTTTTCTTGTCAATGTCTTGAGAGGAATTTGGCTGGAATCAGGCGTTTAACTCGCGGCGCTTAAGCTAACAGCGGTCTAAGGTTTACACCCTTCCGCCTGAATGCATTGCTCCTCCATTAGCCTTCAAGCACCTTCTTCTGTCAATTCAAAACGCGCTCCTGTTGCTGATCAGAATGCCCTCTACATACTCCATTTTATTTCGGCATCATGAAGAATTGCTCTGGATGGACCGGACCCGGATTGGGATATATCCAGCTCTGAAAATCCTTTTTTGGCAGATTGTGAAAATTGATCGTGGCAACATAGTAGTCCGGAGGTTCACTTACCAAACCGATCACCCAGAGGTTTTTTTCATTAGCTGTAATTATCTTCTCGAACAACTCCTTCATTTTGTCCTGAGAGGTCGTGGTCAGTATCGTATCATAGACTTCCATGAGTTCCCTAAGTTCCGCAGGCGGTTCTTCACCCTGCTTGCCTCGGGTCTGATACCACAGGCCATACAAAGGTGCGTTAAGACTTTCAGTGCTGTATGGGAAGTACCAACGCGGTTCCAGCAGGCACTCCATGCCCCCGTCACCAGGCCACAGGGCTATATCATGGGCTGCGGACTGGACCCGCAGACGAAAGAGTGCCCTGGTTTCCGTTTTCACCTCGGTGTCTATTCCGATCTTGTCAAGGCTGGTCGCGATGATCTCAGCCGCATCAATCCAATCCTGTACCACCGTGACGTCCAAAACCAAACGGATGGGTTTACCGTCCGGTCCGATCCTCTTACCGCGAGAGCCCACCTTTACGCCCATCTCATCAAGAAGCGCCCTGGCTTTTTCAGGGGCGTATTCCAGATATGCCTTTTCATATGACTCACTGTAGAATGGCGATTCTTTCAGGGGGGCAGCTTGCCTGGGGACGCCCTGCCCGCGGTACACGATCTTGTTGATCTCGTTTCGATTTATCGCGTGGGACAGGGCTTTGCGAAATCGGTGGTCAGATAAAATCTTTCTCATCTCGGGATTCTTATGATTCAGGTTCGGAGCGAGCAGTAATCCGACTGATGCTGTAGACATCTTGGGTACAAGTTTGTACTTTCCCTTCGATTTATCCGCCACAAGGAGAATCGAATTCTGCATACCCCCCAACAGACGGCCCTGCATATCTATCTCACCAGCTATGGCCTTGAGTAGAATAGTTTGCGGCTCAGCCAACAGTTCATGGACGATGCTATCTATGTACGGCAGTTGATTTCCATTCGGATCAACCTTCCAATAAAAGGGATTGCGTTGCATGACCAATCGCGTGGCAGGCGCAGGCACTTTGGTGATCCACGCGCAGACGGAGGGAAGATCAGTGTTGACGAAGAGTGCGTGCCGCAAACCGGCCGCATCCTCGAACAGTTTCAACCATGATGAAGCCTTCTTCTCTTTCATCAGAGCCTGGAGTTCCTCTGGCTCGGCATATCTCTTGTGAAACTTCTTCAAGTAATGCTTCGGCTTAGTGACCAATTCCATCCCTTCGGGGCAGGCCAAGCGCTGGAGGAAGAGGCTGTACGGTTTGGCAAACTCGATCCGAATCGCATAATCGTCTATCTTGGTAACCTTGGGTGGAATACCATCCGGCGAAACCCACCTGGGAAGAGAGGGGGTCAAATCTCTGTTAGAAAGGATATCTTCGAAATAGAAAATTATGTCGTCGGCCGTAAAGGGCGCCCCGTCGGACCAGCGAACGCCTTTCACTAGATAGAATGTGAATATACGACCTGTCTCATCAATTTCCCACTTCTCGGCAAGATTGGGGACAATCTCGAAGTCTTGGCTCCAGCGGACCAAAGGGTCGTAAAGAATCCTGCGGCCGCCAACGAGATCCGATAGGCCGATATACGCTCGGCGCCAAGTTCCCCCGTAAGCCCCGCTTTTTTCAATGGGATAGACCACGGGAGGGGACTTCGGTAACCGTTCATCAACCGGGGGCAACTCATTAGCCTTAACCAGAGGCGTAATCATGGGCGCTTCATTGAAGGCTCGTGTCTCGGGCTGGAGAAAGACGCTGATCAACAAGCATACCGCCGACAGCCAGACTCCCACTACGATTATACTCCTACGCTTTTCACTCATCGGTGTCTCTCCTCCGACATCGACCCAAACGTACAACGGCGAGGTTACCACGTTTATAGGAGTGATGGGACAACGTTTCCGTAGACAAGCCCGTTGTCAGCACCCATCCAAACCGTATGTGCTGAAGACATCATGACCTCATCAACCGCTACAGTGCAGGAGATGGCCCTTGTTTTGGAATTGCCCCATGTGTTTTCCCTCATAGGATGAGTCCTGGTCACCGACGTAATGCTCAGTCGGTGAGGATGATCTGACGCGAGAATTTTGCCGAAGACTCTGCTCTTATTCATAGAAAACGATTGCTGGCCTGGAATAAAGGAGAGCGCCTGAAATGCAAGTCCCCCTATTTCGTGAGAGCACATGTAGCTTATGCGAGGCTCTTTGGATATGTCAGCCTCTCTTGTAGTCCGCGAGCTTCTAGCGCCCTATTATACGCCGACATGATATCCCGCTGAGATAGTATACCAACCTGTGTCGGTGCCAATGTACTCCTCCAACAACTGCAGAGCAAGTGCTTAGAGCCGTTTTCGAAAGCTTTGGGGTAATCCAACGCTTATGGAATAAATAAGACCCAATGTGTCGGTCACTCTGGTGGCATGGTTGGGTTAGGGGATTGGAGTAGGCCGTAAAGGAGAACAAGGCTCCCGAGTCAGTAGCCTATAGCAAAGAGGACTGCAAAGAAGCAAGCCGGGCTGCCCTGTAGCTGTGATTACAGGGTGTTTGACTAGGACAAGTCAGAGAAGAACACTATCAGGTCTGTGGGAAACCAGTGACGTCTACTGCAAAATTTTCGTCTGTTAGCTATATCGCCTAACTTCAGAGCGTTCTTTTCCGTCACTTGCGCCGCTTTTGGAAAAGGGCTTCCGCGCGGCGCAGTGTGGCTTTAGTAAATTCCTCGTAATGAGTCGCATGGGTAGATTCGAACCCATCGAGAGCTGCCTTGCATGCAACCACTGCCTCTTCGAGCCGTCCGGTCCCACTCTCGCGCTCTCCGAACACCGTGAGCGCATTACACAAATTACTTTGGGTCATGGCCCAGTCGAGCGGCACCCTGTCACGGGTACGCTCCTTCAGCGCCTCACGATAGGCAGCCACCGCCTCTTCCAGTCGTCCGGTCCCGCTCTGACCCTCAGCGAGCCCCCCTAGCGCATTATGCAGGGTACCTTGGGTCACTGCCCAATCAAGTGGCACTCTGTCAAAGGTACGCTCCTTCAGCGCCTCACGATAGGCAGCCACCGCCTCTTCCAGTCGTCCGGTCCCGCTCTCGCGCTCTCCGAGCATTCTCAGAGCATTACCCAGATTACTTTGGGTCGCGGCCCAAACAAGCGGCACCCGGTCACGGGTACGCTGCTTCAGCGCCTCGCGATAGACGGCTACCGCCTCCTGAAGGGCCTCGATCTTGCGGCTTTGGTCACCAAGAACGGAGAGAGCATTAGCCAGGATGGAGCGGGCCGAGTCACACGCATTAGCGTCCCAGTCTGGACGCTCCTCGCTTTCCCTCAGCAGTTTTCGCACGCGGTCGATGAAAAGTGGAAGGCGGCCTGCCACGTAATCGCCCTCTTTGGCCGTGAAATCGGACGCGCTGGATGCCACAAGCAAGCCCAAAATCTCAGACAGGTCTGACCACATCAATTCCGGCAGGCGAAGCTGGTCTTCAACGCGCGGCGCATCGTAGCGCTTTGGCTTAGGTTCTCGCACCCCAGACGCGGTCCAGTAAAGCTTGGGCACTCTCCTGTCACCCCGCACGAGAACCGTCCCCCATATGAGCACGGACGCTCCGCTCTTGTTCAGAAATCGGAGAGCGAGTTCTTGCCCCTGCTTTTCCATCTTTTCGGGGACCGGACCCTCCAAGGGAATGGTTCGGTCGAGCATAAGGACCTGAACTCCTTCGAACTTCTTGAGCGCCTCAACAATCAGCTGTTCTTGCCCACGGGTTGTATCGTTCTCCAGGTGAGCGACCATGACGCAGAACCGTGTGGGATCAGCTTGGGGAATTGGCCGACGTTCGAGCCAGGCCAAGATTTGAGGAACTGGGAGAAAGTTTCTTGTCTTATCCCACTGCCACCATGAGATAGAGGCAGCAACCAGAATGGCAAGTACGACTCGGCGGAATAAACCGTTCTCGCGAATGACCGAGCCAGCAAACATGTGCCACAGACTGGGTGTCCTGCTCTCTTCGCTCATCCGTTCCCTACATCTGCTCAAAAAGGATATTCTTCCACTCACTCATAGTATCCTGGGCCATCGTTGCATTGGTCAAGCAAAATCTTCACCACAACGTAATAGTCCGGTGAGTCGTGAACATTCTCAAGCTTCGGCCCCCCAATTGCCAGTTCCGTCCGATCATCCTAATCTTTCCGATCGGACCTTACACTACCGCAACTTGATAGTGGTGGTCCACTGGAAATAGGGAGCCGACATGAACCTGACACATGCGACCGCGATAAGAGATCTCGCTCAGACCGCTATTAGACACCTGACGACGCACTGAATTGATCTTTTCCACTTCTCCATGACCTTGCCGCAGATCTCCATGGCCTGTAGGCTGAGGGAAATTTTAGATCAGAAGGCACGTCGTCTGAACGACGATTACACTTGTGCATCCACCCGGGCGGGGTCGTCAATTAGAGATGCCGAGAATTTCCAATTAGGATGGGGATATCAGTTGCAGACGACGACAGCTCAAGTCCCGAAGCTGAAGGAGTCGAAACTCAGAAAGAGCAGTCCATATATGTCTCATCAAAGGAACGTTTAATGAGACCCGTCCTCTGGACATCTCAACTTGATTTTCATTCAGCTTTTTCGTCTCTTTTTCCGTCCCAAAATCAAAGTCTCACGGCCTTGACAAAGGGGTGAGTTTATGAGAGGCCCTCCGGATTGCAAGGAGGAAGGCCATGGAAGAATACATTGGACCGCAAGACGTTCTCCAGTCTCACTCCGGAAGCCAGGGACATACTGATTCGGCTTCACCATAATTTAGGATGGGATTTCCCCGAAGGACTTTTGGCCGACGATGGAGCAGAAGATGCGCCTCAGGAGATTGTGCTTTGGGATAAGGAGCGACCACAACGAGGAGCAGTTCAGATATTCTTCTCAGATCCAGTCATCAGGCAAAAGCCAGAGCAAACTTTGTCTCGATATTCTTACGCGATCACACATCTCACGAGGATTCTCGGGTCTGATACGCGTGTGACGGATATTTGGGAACCGGAGTTGAGGGCGTATTATGCAAAGAGAATAAGCGAGAAAGCCGCTCCCGCAACAGTAGGGTGGGAAATTTCTTGCTTATCCAGCACCTTCGAAGTCTTGATCGCAAGGCGTAGATCCACGGGCATCAGCGAAAACCCTTGTAAGCACGTTCGAGGAGGAAGCAAGAGGGACTGGACTCAAATTCAAGAGCCTGCTCAGACAGGCTCATCTTTCAGATTCTTTCGTGAGAGGCGCTTTAATGATTGCCTACAACAAAAACACGAAAAAAGTCGTTGCCCCGTACCGGCTCAGGAGCTTGATTCTCACATCATTCTATTCAGGGATGAGGCTGGGAGAAATGATCAACCTACGCAGAGGACAGGTCTTTTTGAACCAAAGAATGATTTTCTTGGCAGGCAAGTTATAACGACTCGTGAAACCTGCAATGGTCAGAAGCTCCATTCGGGTTGGCGCGGGGTGCTGCCCCTGTCTTGTGGGGTCATAGACCTTTGCCTGAGGTTAAGCGTTCTCATTTTGGTCAGTTCACGAATCGATCCGTAGCTTCTTTTCTGGGACACGCGTTGATCGAATCCCGATCCCTGGCAGCACAAAACATCTTCCAAGGAATCTGCGCCTACTCAAGGCGTGTAGACGATCACGAGAAGTCTAGACTGATTGCTACTCAGATTCTTCAAAGTATGCTCAAGGGCCGAGTTGAAGTGGTGGCTGGAACCCTGCTTGAGCGCCATCACCTCATCCGCCACTTGCAACTGAACTCTGCCTTCCAGGACATAGACGAACTCTTCGCCTTCATGCTTGAACACTACTCGTTCATGGGCCTTTTTAGGCTCAAGGGTTATCAGATAGGCCCATAAATGCGTGTCTTCCGCCCCGGGATTCAACGTCATGTACGAATAAGCTTTGGTGCGTTTTCGGTAGCTGCGTCGACGTTCCCTCTTCTTGTCTTCGGCGAGCAGCGCCGCCGAATCCACGGCGAGAGCACGGGATATCTGAATCAATGCTCCAACGGGAGGAGCGACCTTTCCTTCCTCGATGTCTTCCAGATACTGCTCATTATATCCTGTTTTGTGAGCGAGAGACTGCAGACTCACCGCCGCCTTTTTTCTCATCGTGCGGATTACTTCGCCCAGGCTTTTGCTTTCGGCAGTTTTTTTCGCCATTGTCGCTCTCCTACTGATACGTCCAAACCGTGCACGCCAACAGACATCCGGGCACTTTCCAAAGCGGCTGCGAAAGCTCGATGTCTGCCGATCCACTCCAGTCCATTCCAGGGGGTGTGAACCGCCCAGGATTTCGGCGTCTGTCGACGCTACCGGTGCGCCTGTAATGAGTTCAGCATCCGCCCGATCAGCAAGCGCTGCACCTCGGACGTCCCCTCGACGATCTGGAGGACTTTCGCGCTGGCGTAGTACCTCGAGACAGCGAATTCCTGCATGTACCCGTAGCCCCCGTGAATTTGGAGCGCATCGCTGGCCACTTTTTCGGCCATTTCCGAGGCGAAGAGCTTGGCCACGACGGTCTCGAAGGCGTGCGGCTTGCCCTGATCCTTCAGCCATGCGGCCTTCAAGTACTGGTTACGGGCGAGCTCAATCATGACCGCCATATCAGCCAACTTGAACTGAATTGCTTGGTGGTTGAATATGGGCCGGCCAAACTGAGTGCGTTCCTTGGCGTAACGGAGCGCATGATCGAGACAGGCCTGCGCTAGACCGACACTGACGGCAGCAATGCAGAGTCGACCAGTCTCCAGAACCGCAAGGTGCTGGGCGAAACCGCGGTTGGGATTCCCTAGAAGATTCTCCTTAGGAATGCGGCAGTTGTCCAGGATCACTGAGTGGGTAGCCGATGCGTGCCAGGACAACTTTTGGTAGCGTTCCCCCAAGATGAAGCCGGGCGCGCCCTTGGGAACAATGAATGTGGAGATGACCCGGCCGCCTTGCTCTCTCTGGACCTTCGCCGCCACCAAAATTACGGTGGCGTTTTCAAGTCCGATATTGGTCACAAATTGCTTAGTGCCGTTGAGCACCCACTCGTCGCCATCCAAAAGAGCGGTCGTTGTGAGTGAGGCCGCGTCGGAACCCGAATTCGGCTCAGTCAATCCGAACGCGCCGATCTCCTTCCCCTGCGCCAAAGGCACTAGCCATTCCCGTTTTTGCTCTTCGGTGCCGAACGTATACATCTCCTCGCCGACCACGCACGTGGTAACGTCCAGCATGACACCCAGGGTGACATCG
>DATJPW010000058.1:0-2290 GCA_035506215.1 Desulfomonilaceae bacterium | reverse complement strand
TGCAATAAGCACTGGAAACGTGATGAGCGTGCCGCCACCGGCCAGAGCATTTACCGCTCCCCCAGCGACCGCCGCGATAGCGACTATAACCAGGTCAGCCTCTGTCATTTTCTTCTTCCGTTCCGGGAAGACGATTCTGGTGGCTCATGGACAGTTCGGTTTTCATGATCATCAGGACGAGGCCCCCCGCATGGTAATTAAGGTTTTTCACTCCATGTTTTGATCCGGCGTTTCAGCCGGCTATGGCGACGTCATCACATCAGCAGTGTTACAGCGACAGCCGGACCCAGCTCCGAACAGTCTCGAATCGAGATTTCTCTTGCGTCGCATAAATCGGCAACAATTTTCCCTTCCCCGAACTAATTGATTGCTTCAAGTCTTTCTCGTCTAAATCTTTTTCGTATCCGGCCGGTTCATCAGTTAGCTTGGATAACTTAGACACGCAGACAACAAAGAAAGATCCTCAACAGATTTTTGACAGTGTTGGTTCGGGCGGGTACAGTTAAAGGTAATTGCAATAGCTAGGACTAAATTAATTGAGAGGGATGCCATGAACAATTGGAGCCGAAGAGATTTTTTGAGATGCGCAGGAGCAATTGGAAGCGCCCTTGCCGTGTTAGACTCAAATGAGATACGGGCAGCGGCCGAGAAGACCGGCGTGGCATTAGTGAAGACAGATTATCGCAAAGATGGTGTAAAGACCGCCCTGAAAGGTCTCAGAATCAATCCGGTCAAGAACAAAGACGTGCTTATCAAGCCGAACTTCAATACAGCGGACAAATTCCCTGGCTCAACGCATAATGATACTTTAGTGACTCTCGTGGAAGAGCTGTGGGCAATGGGTGCGAAATCGCTAAGCCTTGGAGAGCGGAGTTATCCGCCCACCCGTCAAGTGATGGAACAAAAGGGAATTCTCCCGCTCATGAAGGATCTCAACGTAAAGGTCATCGACTTCGATACACTGCCCGACAAAGATTGGGTGCTCATCAAGGCCGAGGGAAGCCACTGGACGGAAGGTTTTCGAATCGCTAGACCGATCCTGGAGTCCGAGTGCCTCGTATCCTCCTGCTGCCTGAAGACCCATCAGTACGGCGGAGTGTTCACCATGTCCATGAAGCTTCACGTGGGCTGTGTTCCAACGAGTCGTCACGGATATCAATACATGAGTGAGCTCCACTCGTCCCCTAACCAGAGAAAGATGATTGCCGAGATCAACAAACCTTTCAAGCCTGCGCTTATTTTGCTTGATGGGATGGAGGCATTCGTGGACGGTGGTCCAATGACCGGCAAACGGGCCAAGGCCGGTATCTTTCTTGCTTCAACAGATCGTGTAGCGACCGATGCGGTTGGAGTTGCCGTATTAAAATCCCTTGGGAGCAATTCGGCCATTATGAAGCGCAAGATATTTGAGCAGGAACAGATTGCGCGGGCTGTGGAATTGGGTTTAGGGGTTGAATCGCCTGCCCGCGTCGAGGTGGTGACAATGGACGAAAAAAGCAGCGAATACGGAAATCGAATTATGAAAATTCTGAGCGAGGGATAGTAAATTTGTTTGTTCAAGGCGTGCGTGGAGGATGTTTGCTCGTCTTCCATTCTTTTGCGGTCCGGCGAATAGCCAAACCTGACGCACGACAGAAACGGACAAACTGCGTTTCCCACTTCGTTTTCACCGCTGTCGGTTCCTTGGCATGCGATGGGATGTTCTTTGGCCGGGTCTCCTCGGATGAAAGCATGCCCCTTTTGAACTCCTTTACACCCCGCCTCCACGTCCAGCGCAATAGGAAGAAACAAATTATCAAAACCAGAATTCCCAGCGCTTTACGCGGGGACACTTCCGACGCAATGAATTTCAGCAAGTACTGGAGATAATCGGAAACGGATTCCATATCACTCCCCTCTAATTTCTCGACTCATAATTCCCATTTCCGCTTACGACATACATGGGTCAGCCCATTATACCGGCTGCTAAAAGTTTTGTCCGATTCGAGTAGCCTTATACCGTCATTCCGTCCAGATTTGAAAAACTTAGGTGAAAAATTGAAGGGCCTGCGGCGTAGGAACCGATCAGTAAGGACACCGCTCTTCCCTAATCTACTGACACGACGATAAAGGGACCGATAGAGGCGAAGAGCAGCATCCTGAACTGGTTATTACGGAAGAGGTACATTAACGAACGGCTCGTTCGCTATTGGTTCCGCCTGTGGGAAGTTGTGGTACATCGGGTCCAGCCGGGTCATATCCTCGAAGACGGAACTATTCGAGCCGGTCCCAGCTTGCCTTATTGCCGCAT
>DATJPW010000057.1:0-47329 GCA_035506215.1 Desulfomonilaceae bacterium | reverse complement strand
GGATATCCCCTTCACTACACCGTCATAACACTGGTCCGCAGGCGTTAACGTACCTCCCACAAACATGTCGATCTTCACCGCCCCGTTGGTACGCTTCTCTATCTCCTTGGCCCACTCGCCCGCCAATACCGCATTCCTGTGTGGAGCCGGAAAGAACGTCGAGTATGTCAACTGAAACGTCGCACACTCTCCCGGAACCGAACTCAACAGAAATATCCCCAACACCAAACTCCCACAAAGCAAACAAAACATCCTCTGCTTACTCATGAAAAACCTCCCTTGTGATTGTATCCACGACTATGTCTATGAGTAACCACCGGTTCGACTGCCACCTCTGTGAGGACGCGTCCCTGTGATGATTTCGGGCCGGCCTGAATTGCCCTTTTCAGGGCAAACCACTCGAAGGCCGGTTTCGGTTAACGGCATCTTCATTGCGCGTCATGTGGGTGGCGGGGTTTTCCTTCCTCACTATCGTTAATGACGTAATGCGCTTTGTTCTATCGAAGTTCTATGAACTTTCCGGCAATCGCCGGGTCTCTCTATGTATCCAGTTGGTGTGAGCGGATTGTTGCAGAGTGGAGTCGGGACCTCCCTTTTCAGGATTGCCTATTTAGTCACCGAATCAAGATGAAATTAAGCAAGACTGATGCCACTTTCGGACAGGAAACCAAGCTTTACGAAAGACCTGTGATACTCATAGGTTGTACGGCGGGAGACACCGTGCGACAGGCGAGACATCTGATTCAGAAGAGAGGTCCTGATGTGCTGAAGCCGCCCAGCAATTTCGTTCCGAACGATAACAGTGCTACATCCTTGACAATTGGTGAGGTGCTGAAGTCGCACACAGGCCCTTTAATTATCGTGCGGGTTCCGCCCGTTCATGCCCAGGGCCTTCATCTGCCTTCTCAATGTATAGCGCGATATTCCCAGCAAGCGTGACGCGACCATCTTGTTCCCACCGGAATGCCGGAGGGCTTCTTGGACCAACTTACGGCGCATGTCCGTGACTGCCCCGATTAACGAGGGACGGGGAGGAAAATGAATCGTCCATAAAGCCGAAGGCGCTTCCGATCGGTGTCCGGTAGGCACATCGAATCTGAGATAGGAGCCCTTTGAGAGTATCGTTGCGCGTTCGAGCACATTCCTGAGTTCCCTCACGTTTCCCTGCCATGAGTACCGAAGCAAATTATCCATATCCTCAGAGGCTATCCGTGGCCTTTCCGGCAGTCGCATTTCCTCGGCGAGTTGGCTCAGGATTTGTCGGGTCAAGAACGGAATGTCTTCGGACCGCTCTCGCAAAGGAGGGACCTCTATGGAAAAAACGTTAAGCCGATAGAACAGATCCTGACGAAACCGTCCTGCGGCGACCTCCTTGTCCAGGTTTCTGTTGGTCGCTGCCATGATCCTGGCACTCACGGTAATAGTTTTCTCTCCGCCCACTCTGGTAATCGAATATGTGTCAAGGAAAGTCAGCAACTTAGCCTGGAGTCTGAGAGGAAGCTCACCTATTTCATTCAACAGCAGCGTTCCACCTTCGGCCAATTCGACTAGTCCTCGTTTGCGCCTGATCGCGCCGCTAAAAGCACCTGCTTCGTGACCAAAGAGTTCCGATTCCGCCAGGTCCGGCGGAATCGCGGCACAATTGACAGAATAAAAGGGACCGCCGGCTCGCATGGAATTTCCGTGGATGTAGCGAGCGAGGTAATCTTTTCCGGTCCCGCTCTCGCCTGTAATGAGGACGATGAGATCGGTCCCGGCAGCCAGTAGTGCCTTGGTGAGGGTAGACCGCATTGCCGCCGACGGATATTCCTCCAGGGCCACATAAGACTTTACTCGGGTCATGCTTCGCTCGGTAATATTACGGGAAATCCCGCAGATGCCGACTATATTCCCCCGGTCGTCGCGCATCGGAGACCGTATGTCGAGAAACGTAGTAGGAATTCCCCTGACCGGTCTCGTGTGTTCTTCCTCGATGGTTTCCCCTCTTAACACCCGCTTGTCTACATGTCTTAGGTGGTCACCTGCCACCGCGCCAAAGAGTTCCTCGTCGGTTCTGCCTATAATCTTGGATGGTTGGAGTTCCAGGAGATTCGCCATGTACGGATTGGCGAGAGTGTATCTCAGAGAAGAGTCCTTAATGAACATGCACTCTGTGGCAGTCTCAAAAATACTCCGCAACCGGGCTTCACTGCGGGAAAGCGCTTCTTGGGCGTTGGAGCGTTCAGCGATCTCATCTCTAAGCCTCATGTTTGCAATCTTGATCTCTGCTGTACGTTCTGCCACCCGCATCTCCAGTTCATTGTGGGACTGCTTCAACGCCTTTTCCGCCATTTTGCGATCTGTGATGTCCCGCATTATTCCTTGGTACCCGCAGATGCGGCCATCTTTATCGACGCGAGCATTTATTGCATGCAAGGAGTCGATCTCGGTGCCATCTTTCCTCCGAAATCTTAGTTCAAAGTTAGCCGTAGCTCCTGACCGATCGACCTTCTCTATCATTGCAAAGCGTTCTTTGGGATCAGCGTAAAAATCTTGAATCTTTTTTTGCAGGATCTCTTGCTTATCGTGAAAACCCATTAGCTCAACAAAGGCACTGTTGACGTCAATGAAGTCTCCTTCGGGAGTGGTAAAGATGATTGCGTCTCGCGAATTCTCGAACAGGCATCGATATATTCTTTCGCTTTCGGTGAGTTCCGCTACTCTCAGTCTCAACTGCCCTATTTCTCGCCTCAAACGATCAATCACGGTCAAGATTTTGGTGCTACATCCTTCCAGAAGACCGGCAAAACTCCCTCCTAATTTTTCAGCGGGAGCTTCACAGGGGTCGCGCTCTGGGAAGGTTTGTTCCTTTTTCGCCAGTTGATCGCCGAACTTGGCAAATTCCCGCAGGACCTCCTCGTAAGTCGCCTCCAAGTCACTGTCGCTCATGTCATCCCACCTCAAGCAAGGGGCTCATGCCCTAGTTTGATTTTTCTGAATCACCGACGAAACAGAGACCACACGCTTAGCTTTGTCTATTTTCTTTCCCCCCATCAGGAGGTCAGTGCCGCCTTGCAAGCAATCGGGCATTTCTTTCAGACGAAATATTAAATGGGCAGGATTCCCCTCAAGGGTGGCACTGGAACCTCAACAAGGGTATTCTTCTCCTCTGTGAGGGTAAACTTACAAAGACTAGTAACTTACGACGAAGACAGGCTCAGGAAACGCGCAGCATTCGAACAGAGCGTCTTTCATCCCAGTGACCAGACCAACTTGGGTCTGTCTTGCAATTGGATTTCAGCTGGCGAATGGATTTGGGAAGCACAGCGGACCCTGTCTACAGCGGCTTTCCTGTGCTTCGGTTAACGTCCCGTAACTTAATATTACAGGCTATTCTCCGGTAACGTGAGCCCTCGCAACGGGCGGAACACGGACGGAATGAGGTTTCGTAATAACACAAACCGGGACATGCGTGGGAACCAATTAAAGATTTGTGGCCTGATCCGGGCTTAATAAACGTTGTGGTCGGAATTTCAACAACACTACCACATAAATGCACAAATAAAAAATGTCCCAGTCTAAAGTCTTCAGGAAAGGCGCGATATCGATCAAGCTTCACCTCCGGATCGCGCAGGAATTCCTGGATTTTTTGCCACGATTTGCTGCAACCTTTGCAGGAAATGACCCGTCGGGCGATCACACCGGACCTGTCAACCTCAGAAGATTCGGCAACGGCCCCGCATGTCAATCCGGCTTGAATGCCGTACGAGATCAGCCGGTTAATTAGATCAGCGGTATTCTTTTGAACCTGTCGGTCGCGATCCGAACGGTCCATTGTGCCTTCGTCCTCATAGGGAGCGCATCTGAAATAGAGCCAAGATGTGTAGCCTCCGAAGGGGGTACCGTCGGTGGGCCGGTTGCATGCCATGACGCCACGCGCTATTTGAACATCCACCGGGACTACTACGTGATATGCATCCCCGGCTGGAGAAACTCCTATCCATCCTTCATTTCCGGAGTGACTTGGCAGCGTAGCCCTGCGTATGTCTTCAATCTTTATCAGAAGCATAGATGTTTGAGCCAACAAGGTTCGGTATCGAGAACTTCAGTAGCTAAAAGATAATTGTCTGCGGTGCTTGTGTCAAGCAATTCTCTAATGCTCTTGCAAACCATTTGACAATGACTTTTGAAACGAGTACAAGTAATTGGCTTTCATCATGATGAACAAACCAGAAAGAAAAATGATCGAAGGCGAGAACTCCGACAGTAAAGCCTATTCGGCCCCGATAGTTGCCAAAGCCATGCGGGTGCTGAAAATGATTGTGGGCTCATCCAACAACCCGGGCATCAGTGAAATCGCGTCAAAACTTTCCCTGGCAAAATCGACTACTCACGGCATCCTGGCGGCATTGGAGGAGTCGGGGTGGGTCCTTCGCGACCCTATCACCAGAAAATACACCTGCGGTTACGCGGTGAAAAATCTTGCGCGGACGGCTGACGTCAGAATTCCGCTTGTGACCAAGGCTCGGCCTCATCTGGAGAAACTCGCCAAGGAGCTGGACGAGGTGGTCTTCTTGGGCATTTGCACCGGCCATCAATTGCTGATCCTCGATCAAGTGGAGTCTTCAAGCGAACTAAGGATTACGGCGCGTCCGGGGACACGTCTCTCAGTGTTTGCCGGCGCTGCGGGAAAGATATTCCTCGCGCACCTCGAACCGGCAATGACGCAGAAGCTGATTTATTCCAATCCATTGCCTAAATTCACACCCAAATCCATCACTGATCCGGCACAATACATGGCTGATTTGGAACGGATTCGCCAGGCCGGTGTCGCAGCCGACACAGGGGAGTACATGTTCAATTTGTGGTGTGTGGCAATCCCTGTTTTCTACGGCAAAAAGAACCGGAAACGTATGGTAGGCGGTTTTTGGGTAGTCGGTCTTAATTCCGAACACGCCCCGCAGAGAATGCAAACCGCACTACGTCTGGGCCGCTCCACGGGCGAAGCGCTTTCTCGCTCGATAACTCAGTATAATCTGGATGAAAACTAATAAGTCTGCTTCGAGCATTTCCCTCGTCGCCGGATCAGTCCTCATATGACCGCGAGGATGTAACCGAAATTCACCTCACGTAGTCCTCAGAAAACGCTTCTCGATAAAATCGCATAACGGGTTTGGGTCATCCAGGTCGAACACCGGCACGTTCTGCGGTGGGTTCATCGGTTTTCCCGCAACGGCAATGAGATTATCATCATTTGTGCACAGCAGTTCGGGATACAGTTCTCGTCTGTAAACCTCAATTTTGGGATGCGATTCTCTCTTATACCCCTCAGTTAGGATCAAGTCGACCCCTTGGATGTACATCGCCCGGATCTCAGACAATGTGTGGTCATGGTCTGTATCAGCTACCAGTGCCAATTTGGATGGCGATGAAATGATTGTGACCATTGCTCCCGCCTTTTTATGACGCCATGAATCTTTGCCTTTGTGGTCGATGTCGAAGCTGTGCGCATCATGCTTGATGGTGGCAATCTGATATCCCCTGGATGTCAACTCCTTCACTACCTTTTCCATCAAGGTAGTTTTCCCGGTGTCCGATTTACCCACAATGCAAACGATAGGTATCATTCAGTTCCCTTCTGGAAGTATTGACGATGAGTAGATGCAATGATAGGATTTTTGTCGAATATTTCAAGTACCCTCGATTGGCGACCTTCATTTTGCAGGTTTCGTCTCTTTATATGGCATAAGGTGCGGTTCCCTTACAGACCATAGCTTGACTTGGCTTTGGCCGTGGATTTCGATACAGATTTGACCGGAAGAATACTTGAGTATTCGAAAGTGGTGATGGAGAGACCCATGTCATTACAGGAAGCAGTGCTTCGCACAGTCAAGAAAACACATGATGCAGCCTCAGCAGCGGCTGTTCTCCCGATGACCGTCAAGGAGAAAATCCTTCGCGACGCGGCGCATAAGCTATGGGAGAACCGCGCTTATCTCCAAGAGGAGAATCGCAAAGACGTCGAACTGGCGACAGCCAAAGGACTATCCGCCGCAATGCTCGATAGATTGACGCTTTCGGATAAAGTGATCCAGCAGACCGCCTCAGGACTTGAGGAAATAGCTGAATTCCCCGATCCCGTTGGTGAAATAGTGCACATGTGGACACGACCCAATGGCATGAGAGTCGGACGGATGCGCATACCTCTAGGTGTAGTGGGCATAATTTATGAATCTAGGCCCAACGTAACAGCGGACGCGGCCGCGCTGTGCCTGAAGGCGGGTAACGCTGTTATCCTTCGGGGCGGGTCCGAGGCTGTCAATTCCAATGAAGCAATCTTAGGTCTATTCAAGGAGGCCATAAAAGAGAACGCCGCGAATGAAGATATCGTAAACTTGCTTCCTACCACCGACCGTGAGGCCATATTGTACATGCTTCAGTTGGAAGATCTTGTGGATCTGATAATCCCACGGGGTGGCGAGGAACTGATACGCTTTGTAGCGGCCAATTCCCGTATACCGGTGATCAAGCATTACAAAGGAGTCTGCCATCTTTTCGTAGATTCCGCCGCGGACCTCGACATGGCCGTTAAATTGACGTTGAATTCCAAAGTGCAAAGACCGGGGGTGTGCAACGCGCTTGAAACACTACTCGTCCACAAGGACGTTGCCAAAAAGTTCTTATCGGCGGTCGTGCCAAAACTTCAAGCTGAGGGAGTGGAACTGAGGGGATGTGAGAAATCTCGTGGCATTGCCCCCTCAATGAAGGTAGCCACAGAAGATGACTGGTACGCTGAATATCTGGATCTGATTTTGGCTGTCAAGGTCGTCGATGACATTGATGAAGCAATCCGCCATATAGCCACTTACGGGTCCTTGCACACTGAGTCAATAATCACAAAGGATTACGCTGCATCACAGAAATTCCTCAAGGAAGTCAACTCGTCCTCGGTAATTGTCAACGCTTCCACGCGTATGAGCGACGGCTACGTATACGGCCTGGGGGCTGAAATCGGTATCAGTACCACGAAGATACACTCGTTCGGTCCTATGGGAGTGGAAGATCTCACTACCACTAAATTCATCGTGCTAGGAGACGGTCAGATCAGGGACTAGCTTGTTGGCGGAAGGAAAGTTGAATGGGTGAAATTCGTAGCACTGTGGAACTCATGATGGAGCGAACCCGCGGGATGACCCTCTCGGTAGAAGAGCAGGAATCTCTCCGTAAAGATAAGCTTGGAAAAATCGCTAAAGGCTACAAGATGAAACTGCTTCAAAATCCGGAGGGCGCCGATCAGATCCTTGCGGCCCTGGAACAGGAAACTCCTGACGACCGGGAGCTGCTTGAATGGCTGATTTGGGTCCAGATGGTAGAGAACCTTCCAACCGATGCAGGGATATTGAAACATCTTGATTTGATGCAAACCCTCCCCCTGGCTAAAGTGAAAGAGTCTGTCCTGACCCGGCTCCGAGCTGCGTTCAAAATCGCCCTCAAACAACACGCGCCTGATCGGAAAAAAATAATTTTGCGGGAAAAGAAGAAATTGGCTGCGCTTGGAATTTCGGGAGACGCAGTTGTGCCCAAAATTCCCAAGAACCCGGAACCCGATGCGGAGTTCATGTCTGTGCTGAAACAATGCAGAGAAGAGCTTCTCGCTCCGACTGCAACGTGAGATTTCAGCCACCAATCCTGAACAAACTCTATTTTACGCCGTTATTATTCCTGTCTCAAAAAGAAAACTTCCCTCTCCGGCCGGGAGAGGGAAGCACGAGGAAGAGAGATGGTTTAATGAACTGGTTTATGACGCGGGCGGTGGTCGCTTAACAATAAGTGGAGTTATGAACGTTAGGAGTTCGGTAACATTGTTTGCCGAACTCTTGGTGGAGAAGAGAAAATTAACGACAGGAATATTCATGAGGCCAGGCCAGCCTGCTCTGTTGTTTGAGTCGGTGCTGCGAAGGATCCCGCCGATAACAGCGGTTTCCCCATCCTTGACTATCATGTTGGTTCTAGCCTCTCGTCTACGAATGGCCACCAGTCCGGAAACGAGTTCAGGCTCATCATCGGATACAAAAATGTCCATTCCAATGCGGCCGTCCGAGTAGATCTTCGGTTTCACTTCCAATTTGAGGTCCGCGTCTACTAACTGTGTCTGAGTGGACCCGCCCAGGCCGGTGGTTATGTAAGGGATCGATACGCCGTTCTTGATGGTTGCCGATTTCCCGTCCTGCACCTGCACCTTTGGTCGGGAGATTATTTTTGTTTTACCTAGGCTCTCACCGATGCTGAGTCGGGCATCCAATTCAGTGAGGTAGTTTGTGCCGAGCAAGCCAAACTGTATGCCTACACCCATCAGGGCGCCGGCGACCGCAGGAAGGTTCACCGCAAACTGGTTGGGGGGGTTGGTTCCTTCAGGGAAAGCCAGCGGAGGAGTAACGGTTCCCGGTACCAGGACTTGGCCTGTAGTGCCGGTGCCCTGCTGACCTTCAACTCCCCAGTATTCTTTTCTGAAAGGCGAGAGCACACCTGTCTGGTTACTTCTGCCGCCCCAAATTATGCCCAAACCACGGGTCCAGTCACGAATTGCTTGGACGAGCCTTGCCTCGACGAGCACCTGAGGAGTGGGAACGTCCAGGGAATAGATGACCTTTTTCATCTGGGCGATCCTGTCCGCAGTGTCTTTGATGAATATCATGCGGTCAGTGTCGTCCGGCCAGAGCATGCTGTAAGCGATTATTTTGGCCAGATCCTCATCCGTGCCGTACGGCAGGGTCATCGTCGCCTGTTGACCCGCTGGACCCGCCGCCACGCTAGCAGCGGCCGCAGTGGCCGCTCGACTTCGTTGCATGTCTGCTCCGGTGCGTTCGAATTGCTGCATTTTCATTTCGTACCCGGCACTTTGCGGGGAAAACCCCTGTTGCTGCAACTCTTGTGAATAAGCCTCTCGAGCCTCTCTACCGGCTGCCTGCCCCTCGGCGAGCTCACCTGCCAGTTGCTGGCGCACGTCTATTGTCTGGCCGAGCACTTTTATGCCGGGGCAGTTGAGGTTGAACATGCACTGCAGGACTTTTACTATATCCGTGGGCTTGGCGTAGACCAGCTTTACGGTCGCATAGAAGAAGCAGACTTCTTCATTTTTGATCTTTATACACCCGGCCTCCCCGACTTCTTCGGTTCGGATATCCTCTGTGGGTGTGGCCTCGCCTGTTTCGACCTTTTCCAGGTCCTTAAGATTCTTTTCAATGTCACTCTGATTCTTCTGAATATCTTTACGAATTTCTGTTAACCTTCTGTCCACTTCTCCTACGCGCGTCTGGTATTCTTTCTGCCTTTCGGCTTTCAGCTTTTGGATGTCTTCCCGTTTCCCCACACGCATCACATTGCCCACCATCTCTCTGTCAAGATCGTGAGTGTTGCATATGGTGTCGATCACTTGACCAAGGGGGACCTGAAACAACCGCAGCGTAGTATTGCCGGTAACTTTATCATCAACAATAATATTGATCCCAGCCTGTTCAGCCAGAAGCCTAAAAGCGTTTCTCAAGGTGATGCCCTGGAAATCCATGGTCACCGGCTTCTGAAAGATCGTGGGGTCAGGCGTGATGCGGTACCGTTTCACCAGTTCCGAGCGCTGTTTTTCTAGTTCTTCCTGCTGCTTCTGTAAGGATTCCACCGACTTCCTTCGCGCGTCGTTTGCCTTGAGGATCTCCTCCTCTTTCATTACTCGCACCGCTTCACGTCGAGTCTCACCTGCCTGCTGGAACGCCTCGCGTGCTCCTGTATCCGTGGGCCGACCGGTGGTCTTCTGATCAGGGGTCATTTGAAATCTGGGTGGAGGGAAGTCAACCATCAACACGCCCTTTTTCTTCTCCACCTGATGGGGCACTGAATCCTTGAGCTGAACGAAAATCTGCTGGGAGCCGGGGACTATCATTTCAACCGAGGTCGAAAAAAGATCTGTTTTCAAGGGCTTCTGATAGACCTTTGGAATCTCGGCGTTAATAAGGTCTATTCGTATCTTTGTGGGAGAAACTTTGGTCAAGCGGTAATCCAGGTGGTCGCCTCCCCGTATCACAAGCCTGGCGTTATGGCCCACCTGTATGAATTTGAGTTCGGTTATCTCCTGGACCAAGAGCCGGGGGTCCGGCGTAGGTGGAGTCACTGGCGGCCGCACCTCTCTCACCATTTGGCCCCCTGCTGCTGCATCGGCCTGATGCGCCGCAACAGGTGGGGCCGAAGCTAGTATGTCACCTTTGGGCTCGGCTATCTCCCTACCCCGCGGCTTCACGTCGGAAGAAGCGGGGCCGCCAAGGTCCATTTTTTGAGCCAGTACGATCTCTTTGGCACCTGGGAATTTCTCTTTGGCTTGTGCTTTATCGGCCTTATCAGCGGTGCGGGTAACATTCTTGAATTCTTCGCCCGAACCGGATACCGCGGTTTCTCCAGCCGTTGAGCTCGCTGGATTGACGGAAAGCTTTTCCGGCTGCCTTCCTCCATGGCTGGCGACAGCCCCAAACTGCCCTCTGGTCTCTTTCTTGGACGGGCTTGCTACCGGGGGCGTAGGACCTGGATCAGGAGCGGCGGGGGCCACGAGTTTTCTCGCTTCAACCGAGCCAGCGGCTTTCACCACAGGATCACCACTTAAGGCAGCCCCGAATATGACCAGAACCTGATTTCCATCTCGACGCACGTGGAAAGGAGGAACAACATGTTCCTGAAAATCCATGACCACACGTGCTTGACCTTTCGCATTGGAAGCCCGGATCTCACTAATATTTAAATGGCCGCCCTTGATCGCTGGTGGCATCTTGCCCACGATCATGTCCTCAAAATACATGACAAGCCTGTTCGGTCGAGCGATCACGCGCGCGAGATGCTTCCCTATAATTCCTTTGGATTCAATCACAATTCTTTTTTGGGCAGGGTCCAATTTTATCCCTGTGATCTCGCCGGATACCTCGGCCCAAGCGGATCCGCATGCGATAACTAATATCAAGCAACTCAGCCAAAAGGATGCGTATTTCTTTTCAGGTGACCTCATCTTTATCCTCTCCCGAGAACCCTGCGGTGTGAATTCAAATATTGTGAAACCGCAGAGCCGTGGGTGATCATGTTCGAACTTTCCTTCACGTCGCAGATATTGAGGACTCGAATCCTCGGCCGGTGTTTAGGCTGAGGGTGATCATAGCAGAGCAGCAAGGCTTGTGTCAATAAAAATATAGAAAAACAGCAAACTAGATTATTTACTTAAAGTATTACATTATAAAACGACACGGTGTGAAGCCGTCTCAGACACTTGTTTCGTTTTTGCCTCGACAAAGATTCACTGTGATGTATTATTTCCCAATGGAAATCGATGTTGCTGTCAAGATCGTGGTGTTCGGAGCGCTTTTCCTGGCAATCGCACTTTACTATTATCTTTATCGTTAGAAGTGCGTGAGCGTGGTTGTTCGTGGGTAGAGCGTTCCTGTCAGGGGCGCTGAGGTAAGCCTAGTGCCCTATGTCGGCGGGCGGTTACATAATCTCTCCGAACAGGTCAGATCCAAAGGACCCGGTTATTCTGACCTCGTGGATTTCGCCCGATACGGCGTTTCCAGCGGTGACATAAAGTATTCCGTCAATTTCGGGGGCTTGGTCCCACACTCTACCTTGAAGCAGAAATTCTGTTTCAGGCGAAACTCCTTCAATCAGGGCATCTTCGATCGCGCCGATCCTTGCGCGATTCCTTTTATCCGATAAGCGCGAATGAATGGAGCGAATCTCTTCCGCTCTGGCTTCCTTCACTTCCATGGGGACCGGATCTCCCAGTTCCTGAGCGCGCGTACCCTCTTCCGGGGAATAGGTAAAGACGCCCACTCGTTCTATTTCACCGGAGACAACAAAGTCTCGTAGCTCGCGGAACTCTTTCTCTCCCTCGGTCGGGTAGCCGACCATCAGAGTGGTCCTTAGGACGAGTCCGGGAATTTCGCTTCGGAGCCGATCTATTAGCTTCCTGATTCGGTCACCCCTCCAAGGGCGACCCATAGCTTTAAGCACTGAGGCGGAAATGTGTTGAATGGGGATATCCAGATAGGGCAGGACGTTCCGACTCTCTCGGATTAGCCGTGGCAGCCCGTGCGGGATAGCGTCCGGATGGAGATACATCAATCGAATCCACTTTATCTCTTGGATAAGACTGATCTTTTTTATTAGCTTCGACAGCGCGCCCTTTTCACCTCGCTCCAGACCGTAGCTGGACAGGTCTTGCGCGACTAACACTAGTTCCTGTATTCCCTGCGCGGCCAAAGAAGCAGCCTCTTGTTCCAGCGCATCCGCATCAAAGCTGTGCATCGGCCCACGTATGGAAGGTATTGTGCAATAACGGCAACGTCGTGAACAGCCTTCGGCTATTTTCAGGTAAGCGTACCCCGAGGTTGTAACCATCCTGGGCAGAGACACAAGACAAGATCCTGGTTCACCTTTGATCATCTTCTTTGCGGAATACCGACTTGATGATCGTTTGAAGCGAGATCGCGTGAGAGAGGTCGTCAGCAACTCCGGCAGGTTCCCTATGCGGTCCGGCGTGACAAAGAGATCGACCTCGGGAAATGCTTTCGTGAGGCCCTTCCGGTAACGCAAAGGAAGACATCCGGTAACTACGAGAAAGGCTTTCTTATTTCCTGCTCTGTAATCAAGTATCGTGTCAATCGACTCTTCAACTGCCGGTTCAATGAAGGCGCAGGTATTCACTATCAATACGCGGGCTGTAGACGGATCGTCGCTATAGACAAAACCGGCCGAGGTCATGACGGAAAGGATCCTCTCCGAATCTACTCTGTTCTTCGGACAGCCCAAGCTTATGAGGTTGAAAAGTCTATTTGGAGCCACTTTTTTCAGGCGACTTCGACGGAACTTGATCTTTGATGTCCGGAGGGCCGGGAGCTATCTGAAAGCGGGAATCGGGCAGAGAATCAAGAAAGGTTACGTCAAAAAGGTCAAAGCGGTTGTAGTTGCCCAACGCGTCATAAATGATGGCTCGCCTTATGATGAAGTGATCCATGTCGATCCCGACCACTATTCGATAAGTACCCTGCGGGTTTTTGCGATCCGTCAACTCCAGAAAAATGAGTTTTTCTTGCGGGTCGGATGACTTGGGAGGATATGAAATGGAGAAATTTCGCGCGAGATCACCCACATTGGCGAGAAAGCTAAAAAAATGTTCAACATTCATCTCCGGGGGGATTTCACCGCGCGCTGCATTTCCGTCTTCCGGGAAATAGACTGCATAAGATCTGCCCCGGATCACCACCTGCTGCGGTTCAGGAGACTCCACTTCCAGCGCAATACGGTCCGGTGTTTTCACATACATATTACCTTCGAATCGATCCTTGAGGTCCATGGCCACATTGACAGTCAACTGGTCAAATCCGGCCACGAAACAGCACTGTCGCGCATATACACCTTGCACGCGTTTTACTACCTCGTCAACGGGCAGATCTCGACCCCACGCGTGAAAGCCGGTTGCCGCGGCGAATATTAGGCTCAGTAAAGCCGGAAACGTCACAGCTTTCAATGGCAACCCTCGGGGTTTCGGGAAAGTTTTACCAATCCACCTAGCAGGTTAGTTATTCTGAACTGGTTCGGCGGTATGGGGTGACCGGCCTTTCGAAGATCGTGTGCCAGAAGGGCAAGCTCAGGCAGAAACTCTCTCAGGACCTCGTCATCTCCTAAAACGTCGCAGACTTGTTCAGGCGAATTGAAGGCGGCGACTCTTCCCCGATCCAGCACCAGCATAAAATCGAGTATTTCAAGAAATGGATCCATATCGTGGGAGACAATCACTATAGTTCGGTCGCCGGATACTTTGAGATTTTGGAGAAACAGGATGAGCTCGGCAAGGGAAGGAGGATCCAACCCTACCGCAGGCTCATCCAGTACAAGCGCTTCAGGCTGGTTTACCAGTATCCCGGCGATAGCGACCTTCCGCTTTTGTCCGTCGGACAAAGTCAAGGGGGCGTGATCAGCGATTGAGCGTAAATCCAGTCCAATCAATTTGCACGCATACTCTACCCTGTCGCGAACAACCGCCTCTCGCATACCGGGAAGGCGGGTCAAAGCGAAAGAAATGTCTTTGTAAACCGTCTCTTCGAACAGTTGGCGTTCCGGCTGCTGGAACACAACCCCTACCTTACGTCGAAGACTCGGTCCGTAAGACCGGTAGTCCTTTCCGTCTATAAATATCTTCCCTCTGGTAGGCGTCAATAGACCGTTCAGATTTTTCACGAGTGTGGTTTTCCCCGAACCGGTCCCACCGATTATTCCTAAAACCTTTGAATGGGGGAGCGTAAAGGTGACGTCCTGCAAGGCCTTTACTTCCAACGAAGTCCCGGGGTTATAGACGTATTCCAAATTTTCCACCCGGATTTCCAACTAAAGAGTACCTCGCTTGCCCCTCACGGCAGTTCTCCTATTCGCCAGGTGGTTCCGTCCGGGCCGTCCTCCAGCAAGATTCCTACGGCGGCCAATTGGTTGCGGATTTCGTCGGCGCGGCGAAAATCCTTCTTCTTTCTCGCTTCACTTCGCTGAGCAATCTGGTCCAGTATTTCTTGCTCGCTTATTAGCAGCTCACCGGCCCCGCGTTTCCGCATCTTTTCCAGGAATTCATCGGGGTCCTCATTGAGGAGCCCTAAAATTCCAGGCGCCACCTCCATAATTTCATGCTTGGCGGCTGTCAGGGGTTCGGGTGCAGGGATTGACTCGGAAGATGTTGACGCTGTCCCCAGTCTGTTAATCGCACGAGCCGCCTCAAACAGTATGGCCAGGCACCTCGGCGTGTTAAAATCATCATCCATCGCTTGCGTAAACCTGTCCTTGATGCCGGACAGTTCCGCGGGTAATTCCGATCCTGTCCCACGGGCTCGAATGAGATCGTTCAACGAGACCATTGCGGCATACAGACGCTCGAGACCGGCGGCAGCCTCTCTGATCGATGTTTCGTTGTAATCCAGGGGGCTCCTGTAATGACTGGACAGTAGGAACAGTCTCAGGGTTTCCGGATGTACCTCCTTGAGAATATCCCTTATATTCAGCACGTTTCCAAGGGACTTCGACATCTTCTCCGAACGAATGTTAACAAACCCGTTGTGGATCCAATATTTGGCAAAAGGATGTGCTGTAGCCGCTTCGGATTGGGCTATTTCGTTCTCGTGGTGAGGGAAAGTGAGGTCCGCTCCGCCTCCGTGAATGTCGAATGTTTCGCCTAAATAGGCCATGCTCATGGCCGAGCATTCGATGTGCCATCCAGGACGCCCAGGTCCCCAAGGACTTTCCCAGAAGGGCTCACCAGGCTTGACAGCCTTCCACAGCGCGAAATCCAGTGGATTTCGTTTCCTCTCGTCCACTTCTACGCGCGCGCCGGAGATCAGATCCTCGGGCCTCTTGCCGGACAGCTTCCCGTACGGCCTGAAGCTCTTAACCGAGAACATCACATCCCCGTCCATCTCGTACGCGTGTCCCTTTTCCAGGAGCTTCCCGATAAGTTCTTGTATCTCTCTGATGTGTTCCGTGGCCCTCGGTTCAAAAGTGGGCCGCAGCACCCCCAAAGCATCCATGTCAATGTAGAACTCGTTGACATACCGCTCGGCAAGGCCTTTCCAGTCTTCTCCCAGGTCGTTGGCCCGATTGATGATCTTGTCATCTACGTCAGTGAAATTTCTTACATATGTTACGTCGTACAGTGACCTGAGATGCCGGAAAATCACGTCGAACAAGACAACTGAGCGGCCGTGACCGATATGGCACATGTCATATACGGTCACTCCACAAACATACATAGCCACCTTTCCCGCCTTAACGGGCTCGAACAACTGTTTTTTGCGAGTCAAAGTATTATATATTTTCAGGCCCATTAAATTACTCCTTGGTCCCGCCTCACTGCGGGTCACCGCTTTTCAAAAGCACTACCGCGGCTGCGGCCATTCCTTCGGAGCGCCCAACAAAGCCGAGTCCTTCGGTGGTGGTCGCTTTCACGTTGATGCGTTCAGGTTCCATCTTCATTGCCGCTGCAAGGTTTCCGATTATGGAGGCCCTGAAAGGGTCGATCCTTGGATTCTGCGCAAAAATGGTAACATCAACGTTGGCCACTTGGAAACCCAAAGCTTTGACCTCACCGGCAACGGTTTTCAACATACCGATACTCGAAGCGTCACGATATGAGGGGTCTGTGTCGGGAAAGCGCATTCCGATATCGCCGAGGCCCGCGGCCCCGAGAAGTGCGTCGATCAGGGCGTGTACGAGCACGTCGGCATCGGAGTGTCCTTGGAGTCCCACTGGATGGTCGATCTTCTCGCCTCCCAGGATCAGTTTGCGTCCTTTCTGGAATTTGTGAACGTCGAATCCTTGGCCAACTCTCAAAATTCTCTCCTGAGCTTTGCTAATACCGCCCGAGACTAATTCATCCGCGTAAGTTCGTCAAGAATGCGGTTGACCAAAACTTCCTCGTAACCGACGCCATGACACCCGTTGTCCTTCTGCGGCGGTTGGCAACGACGAGGCCCGGCGATTCTTGACGCCTGGGATTTCGTGTCATAAACTTTGCTTTGTTTCCGGGGTCAGATAAATGTCGGAGGGTGTAGGTTTTGCTCTTAAGTAAGGGGAACGCCGGGGAGAGTGGTTTGTTGAGCCGATTCATGGCCTGGATGGCCGCCGGGTTGCCTATCCTGCTTATGATAGGTTTCATTTCAGGTTCGGCCGGAGCCGGGCTAGGCGTGTATCTGGTATTTTCTTCGGACCTGCCCAAAATCCCGGACCTCAGAGCATACCGACCTAAGACCGTATCAACGTTTTTTGCGGAAGATGGCACCGTCATAGGAGTATTTTACAAAGAGAAGCGTTTCCCCGTCAGGCTCGATACCATTCCGAGCCATGTGATAAATGCCTTCCTGGCCGCTGAGGACGCTCGGTTCTTCTCTCATACGGGTGTGGATCTTTCCGGTGCGCTACGGGCCCTGGTAAAGAATGTCAAGGCAGGAAATTTCGCCCAGGGCGGCAGCACCATAACTCAGCAGGTGACCAGAAATTTCATTCTTTCCAAGGAAAAGAAACTCTCGCGAAAAATCCGCGAGGCCATATTGGCGTTCAGACTTGAAAGGACGCTGAGCAAAGCGGAAATTCTGGAACTTTATCTCAACGAAATCTATCTCGGCAGGGGAGCTTACGGGGTTGAGGCCGCGGCCCGCACCTACTTCGGCAAAAGTGCTCCCGAACTAACTGTCGGTGAAGCGGCTATGTTGGCCGGGTTTGTCGCCAACCCGTCCAAATATTCACAGGCGCGCAACCTGGAAACCTCCCTCAAGCGGAGGGATTTCGTGCTGGCTGCTATGCTGCGTAGCGGCTTCATCGCCGATGAGCAATACAGCGCTGGAACAAAGGAAGAACCAAAATTCAGAGAAAACCTGCCGACTCCCTACCAGCGAGTTCCTTATTTCACTGAAGCGGTCCGGCAATATATCGTGGCCAAATATGGCGCCAACCGTCTTTATAACGAGGGACTCCGAGTATGGACTACCTGTGATATTTCGCTTCAGGATACGGCACAGGCATCATTATCAAAGGGAGCAAGTAGTTGGGAGAAGAGGCAGGGCAGACCCGCGGGTCTTGTCCGCAGACTGAAACCTGCCGAAGGCAGAATGTTCCTAAAGGGTCAGTTGAAAGATTCCTGTGCTGTGGGAGATCTTGTACAGGCGCTTGTCATAACGAACCACTCTTCCGAGAAACGCAAGGGCAAACAAAAGAAGACGGAAGGCGCTCTTCAGGAGCTTGTTCTCGCATTTCCAGGTGATATTCGCTTCCATATGGAGCTGAATTCCAGTATCCCGTATCGGACCAACGACCTCCTGGAATTCCGAGTGGTTGAAGTGAACGGCGATGTCGTGAGTCTGGAACATCAGTCGCTCCCTTCAGTTCAAGGGGCGGTAGTCTGCATAGATAACAATACCGGATACGTTAAGGCACTTGTCGGTGGCCTCGATTTCGAGCGTTCCAGCTTTAACAGGGCCGCGCAGGCACTGAGACAGCCTGGCAGCGCCTTCAAACCTTTCGTGTATACAGCAGCTCTCGAATGGGCCGACTACAGCCCACAATCACTAATTGTAGATGAACCTATAGCCGTAGTGTTTGATCCGGCGAAACCTGAATGGACCCCGAAAAATGCAGACGGTCGGTATCTGGGTCCAATCACCCTGAGACAGGCGCTTGCTTATTCAAGGAATGTGGCCGCCGTTAAGTTACTCATGGATGTGGGGCCGGAAAACGCCATACGAATGGCGCGAAAAATGGGGATACAGTCTCCTCTGGAAAGAAATCTTTCCCTGAGCCTCGGCACCTCGGAAGTGACACCGCTTGAGCTTACCGCAGCGTACACGGTGTTTCCTAATATGGGAATGAGAATTCATCCGGTACTGGTAAAGAGAGTGGAGGACCGGTTCGGAAATGTCCTCGAGGACAATACGATGAAACCGTTGGACGTGACGGCCGGCCTGGACTGCAAAATCGAACCGGGTTTCCGAGAACCAACGGATCATTTCTTGAAAGACCGCCTTGCAGGTGAAGTAGACGCCGGTTCGGCGCATAACGATCTCGACGGGACTGAAGAGCTGGTTGATCGGAGGACAAGCGAACGAACCTCAGCGTCCTCGACAGGAATAGATTCTCTATTGTCAACCGCGTTCCCGACCAGGTGGGTGGCCCGCCGGCCGTCAATGGAAAGGGTCTTAAGTCCAGCCACGGCGTACGTGATGTTGAGCATTTTGAGAGAGACCTGCATATCCGGCACAGCCGCATACGTATCGCGCATGCGGCGCAAGGACCTTGCGGGCAAGACCGGCACCACGGACGACTGCTCCGACGCATGGTTCATCGGCTTCAATCCCAAATACACTACAGGCGTGTGGATCGGGCACGATACCAAAACTTCTCTTGGGACCCGTGAATATGGGGGCACGGCCGCCCTACCCATATGGGTGGACTTCATGACCGAGGCACTCAAAAACGAGCCTTCAAACGGTTATCCTGCACCTCCAGGAATTGTGTTTGCCTCGGCCGAACCGATACCTCGCAACGCGCGTTCGGAAAACTTGCTGGAAGCGAATCCTGACTTTGATCGCAAGGCGGAAACCAAGCCGCTTTGTCCTGTGGATGCCGAGTTCGTGACCGCTTCTTATCAACCTTTCAATAGCATGGACCTGCCTGCTGCTATCAACTTCGGGTATGAGACCTTCAACGGCGGGGTCAGGGTCCTGTCCTCCACGGGCCAACCCGTTGGACCGTCTTACAATGTCATGGACGGATGGGGTAACGTCACGTCATATAGAGAAAAACAGTCGGGAGGAACCGATAACGACGATTATAATTCCGATCGCCACGAATCCGAGATTGATCCTTCACGGCCGCGAACGCAGGAGCGTCAAGGATTATTACCGTGGCTTTCCAATTACCTGAGGCGACAAGGATGGGGTCCATGAAAGGTGCCGGTAAGTGGCCGATAATAGTGACTTTGGCAGTAATATTCGGCGGCGGCCTTGTGGTGGGATTATGGCTTAATCGTAAATCCGTGCCCTCGCCGGTTTTGGTTCAGCCTGCGCCTTCCTATACGCCGTTTGAGAGCGGCGAGGCGGTGGTGATGCAAGTGTACAAGGCACTAAGTCCCACTGTGGTCAATATCGTGGCAACGAGCCTGACGTGGAACTTTTGGCTGCAACCGGAACCACGAGGGGGCCAGGGGACCGGTTTTGTTATTGACGAGCAAGGGAATATTCTTACGAACAATCATGTCGTAGCAAACGCTGAAAATCTTGAGGTGACTTTTATCGGCGGGAAAAAAGTCCGTGCGCGTCTCGTTGGTCGTGATTCGGTCAGTGATCTGGCTGTGATCAAAGTGGACCCGTTCTCGGGCATGGCTGTCGCGCCCTTGGGAGATTCGGATAAACTCGCTGTCGGACAAAGGGTCATTGCCATCGGCAATCCTTTTGGACTGCAGCACACGGCAACCGCCGGATTCATAAGCGCGCTCAATCGTGACATCGCCGTCGGAGATCACACCATGATGGGTCTGATTCAGACCGATGCCGCGATTAACCAAGGCAACAGCGGCGGACCATTGATAGACTCGCGAGGGGAAGTCATAGGGGTCAACAATGCCCTTTACACCCCAACAGGAAGTTTTGTAGGCATTGGTCTGGCTGTTCCCATCAACCAAGCCAAGAAAGTGGCCGCCCAAATCATTAAGTTCGGTCGTGCGATTTACCCGTGGCTAGGCATCAAATCCGGAAGGAATGTCGACCCCAACCTGGCCACGCAGATGGGGCTGCCCGCCATACGAGGAATCCTGATATATGAATTGGTGCCCGGAAGTCCCGCTGCCAAAGCTGGCCTTAGAGGGGGCGACCGACTGGCGTTTTACGGACCAAGCGCCATACTCCTGGGAGGGGACGTAATAGTATCCGTTGACGGAACACCCACGCCAACTCTCGATGCATTCAACAACATGGTCTTGCAGAAAAACGTCGGGGACACTGTCCGCGTTGGATTACAACGAGGCCCTCAGCAGCTCACGGTAGACGTGAAAACGACAGCCGATCCAGGTAATCAACAATGAGAAAGGATCCGGCGCCTTCCCTCTCATATGGCGACAAGCAAGTCCGTGGCAGGGCACTTATAGTCCGAGCCGCGAATCAGACGGTGGTACGGGCCTTGTTGGTTCCGTCAGTCGCTCCTTAGCCTTCGACTCCTCGGCATTTAATCCTTGAGTGTCAGTGGACTGTTCTTTTGCCTTGGCTTGCTCTTTCTCCTTGGCCTGCTCCGCTAGTTTGGCCTTTTCTTTTTCTCTCTCTCTTTCCCGTTCTCTGATTCTGGCCTCGTCCGAGCCGGAAGAATGCCTACCGAACAGATAGCCCAGTATCGCCCAGTTCAGCCAACCGGAACCGAACCAGCTTGACCCGAAAAACCCGGACGCAGGGGCAGCTTGAGGCGCTCCCGCTCCGCTGGCCACCGGGGAAGGACCGGTAGTCGTTGAGCGACTTTTCAAGGCGTCCGCGGGCGACTTAGAACTCGGATTAACACCTAAATCTTTTATCGTCCCTGTCTGAGGCTGTGCGGGCTGGTGTAAGGTCTTGGGCGGTGTCGAAGGACGAAACGACCTCGATCCTCCACCACCCTTGAACCCGGCAAACGCCGGAGAAGCTGAGACCAAAAGCAAAGCCAATCCTAGGGCGAGCAATCTCTTCATGTTCAAATTATCTCCTCTAGTAAATCACGTTCTAGGTCTAAGTCCTCAGTCCAGTAGAAGGGGAGGTTGTTCCCTTTTCATCCGAGAATAATCAGGTTTTTGCTCCATAGCAATCTGAAAAATCTCGGCTGAGAAAATCCCAACTCACAACAGCTTCCACTCCGGTGGCCTGTTTAGTACTTATTATACACGATCATGCTGTATGGTGGCACTGTGTATTGGGTCTTCCACACAGGGGCTAAAAGGGATAAGCTATATGTGTCAGCATGAGGTAAGGTGCAAAACGTGGAGCATTCGATAGGCGACCCCTCCGGATCGGAAACAAGGATTCGTCAGCATATCATACTAACCGGCATCCTCCAGGGCATCGGATTCCGTCCCACCGTATATCGCCTTGCCACCCGGCTGGGCCTCGGGGGATGGGTGATCAACTCCAGCAGCGGCGTTCATATTGAAATCGAAGGCACCCCTGTGCAGTGCCAGCGATTTGCCGCTGACCTTCCCGCGACTATCCCGTTCCCCGGTCGCGTGTACCGAAGCTTGTCGTCGGAGGTGGCGCCGCTTGGCGAGACATCTTTCCGGATAGAAACCAGCCTCGGGGGAGAACGCTCCATTACTCCCATTCCGCCTGATGTGGCCGTGTGTCCGGAGTGCCTCGGAGAATTATTCGACACGACTGATCCTCGATATCTGTACCCTTTCATCACGTGCACTCTTTGCGGGCCAAGGTTCACCGTGGTGCGTTCATTCCCCTACGACAGAGAGCGCACGAGCATGGCAGACTTCGTGATGTGCCCTAGATGCCAAGACGAATATGACGCTCCCGGGGACCGTCGGTTCCACTCCGAAACGAATTCTTGTCCGGATTGCGGACCTCGACTGAAACTGCTCGCGAAAAACGGCGAGACTTTAGGCGGTGACCCCGTTGTTGAGGGCGTTCGACTGCTGATGCAAGGGCGAGTCCTGGCTATAAAAGGGATCGGCGGCTTCCATCTCGCATGCAATGCCCTCGATGAATCGGCGGTCGCGCTGCTGAGGGACCGCAAAGGCCGAGCTGAAAAGCCATTTGCAGTGATGATGCCCGATTTGGATATGGTCGGAAGATTCTGTAAAGTGAGCATCGAGGAAGCGAGACTTCTGACTTCGCCTGTCGCACCAATAGTGCTCATGGATACTCAGGGTGAGCGACTCGCTCCCAATGTGGCCCCTTTTGTGGGTACCCTCGGGGTCATGCTGCCGTACTCGCCGCTTCATCACCTTCTGTTCAAGCACCCCGATATTCCTTTATCGGACAGACCGATCGCTCTGGTGATGACATCGGGAAATCGGTCTGAAGAGCCAATCGTAAGAGGTAATCGAGAAGCAATCGAGCGACTCGGAGATCTTGTTGACGCCTTTATACTCCATGATCGTGAAATAGTGCTGCGCGCGGATGATTCGATCTTTCGTGTGATCGGTGGCCGCGCGACGGTGTTCCGGCATTCCAGAGGCCTGGTTCCGGGCGAGCTGGCTCTGCCCACGGAATCTGCCGGCAGCCCCCGCGGCGGTTCCATCGTTGCGCAGGAAAACAGCGGTTTCAATCGGATGGTCGCTGATGACCCGGTGGTTCTGGCCGCCGGGGGTGACCTCAAGAACTCGCTTGCCATAATAAAAGGAAATCAAGCCGTCCCCGGGCCTCACGTGGGAGATCTAGCATCGCCAGTAGCGCAGCGTTATTTCAAGCGCTCAATCGAGGTCCTGACCGGATATCTGGATGTGGTCCCTTCCCTGGTTGCCGTAGACCCTCATCCGGAATATTTTAGCAACAGCCTTGTCCGCGAAATGAAGCTGCCTGTAGAGGAGGTTTTCCATCACCATGCTCACGCTGTGAGTCTTCTGGTACAGCATGAACTTAATGGACCGTGCATTTTCGCGGTTTTCGATGGCACCGGTTTTGGTACGGACGGCGGGATCTGGGGTGGAGAATTTCTTGTAGCGGATTTGGAGAGCTTCACCCGAGAGGCTCACATCGGACTCTTTCCGCTTCCAGGAGGAGAAGCCGCTATTCGGGAGCCGGTTAGAATCCTGGCTGCGCTGCTCTCCCGGAACGGGACTGTCCCGAAGGCATCTTTGCCACTCTTGGAAGAATACAGCGATCGGGTCTCTCTCTGGCTGGAGGCGGTTGAAAAGAAACTTAATTGTCCTCTCACCTCATCAGCGGGTCGTTTATTCGATGCTGCTGCGGCCGCGGTGGGATTCAGAAGGAACGTTACTTTTGAAGGCCAAGCCGCAATGTGGCTGGAGGGTATAGCCGACAAATCCGAACCGGGCGAGTATAAAATAACCTATTCGCAATCTGATCCCATCTTGGTGGATCCTGCGGCCTTGATTCGAGAGACGGCCGAGGATATCATTAACGGGACCTCGCCCGAGAAGGCGGCGGCCCGGTTTCATAACAGTATGGCCCGCCTCATAGCCGATATCGTTGTAACTCTCGTGCAGAAAACGGGTATAAACACGGTCGGCCTTACAGGTGGATGTTTCCAGAACAGGCTCCTCACGGAAAGAACGCTGGAGTTACTGGAGTCTCAAGGGCTGGAGGTGCTGCTCCACGAATCTGTGCCGCCCAATGACGGAGGACTCGCGTTGGGGCAGGCCGTGACGGCAAGGGAACGTCACCTGAAATCTTGTTGAACCAGAGGTTAAAGACAATGTGTCTGGCCGTTCCGATGCAGCTTGTTGAAATAACCGACGACGGAATCGGAAAAGTCGATTCAGCCGGTGTCAAGGCGGCTGTCAATATAACGATGATACCGCATGCCCGTGTGGGGGACTATTTGATAATTCATGCCGGTTTTGGCATAGAGGTGCTCGACAGAGAAGAAGCAGAAATCCGCCTCGATCTGTTCAAAGAGCTCGCGGCTGCCTGCGAAGCAGAGGAGGAAGCGTGAGTCGCGGCCGAGAAAGACTGACCGCGCTGGCGCTGGCGCGCACTATCGGTGAAGTCTGCGAACAATATTCGGGTATTTTGCGGTTCATGGAAGTATGCGGCACGCACACCATGGCAATCCATGCCGCGGGGCTAAAAAAACTCCTACCGGAAAATCTGCAACTGGTCTCAGGGCCGGGCTGTCCCGTTTGTGTCACCGAAAAAAGCTTTATAGACCATGCCATCTTGATTGGAGAAAATTACCAGGCGTGCATAGTCACCTTCGGTGATTTAGTCCGCGTCCCCGGTTCTTTCGGCTCACTTGGGACTTTCCGTTCGGAAGGCGGCAGATTGCGCGTGGTCTATTCACCCGCAGACGCGATAGATATAGCGATTGAGGAAGCTCCCCGCGCCACGGTATTCCTGGGTGTAGGGTTCGAAACCACCGTGCCGACGATTGCGGTTACTTTGAAGATGGCCCTGGCCCGCGGAATAGACAACTTATTTGTGTTATCTGCTTTTAAGACGATACATCAACCGTTACGAATTCTTGCGGCCAAAGAAGACCTCCACGGTTTCTTGTTGCCGGGCCACGTATCCGCTATTCTTGGCTCGGATTGCTATAATTATCTCGTTGCGGATTTCCACAAGCCCGGAGTGGTGGCTGGTTTCGAGCCACTGGATATCCTGCTGGCGCTCAGTGACCTTGCAGAGATGGCGGCATCGGGACAGCCAAAAATAATTAACGATTACAAGCGAGTAGTTAGAAGTCAGGGCAATCCTGCGGCCCGCGAGATAGTAGATGAAGTGTTCGAGCCGTCGGATGCCTTATGGAGAGGTCTGGGTAACATTCCCGCGAGTGGCTTGGCCCTTAAAGGATCCTACACGAAGTTCGACGCTGCAATTCACCTGCCTGTGGAGGTCCCTCCGGCACGAGATGACCCTCGTTGCCTTTGCGCGTCGATCCTCACCGGCAGCAAAACGCCGGATAGGTGCGGCTTGTTCGGAACGGAATGCACACCTGAAGATCCGGTTGGTCCCTGCATGGTTTCTTCGGAAGGGACCTGCGCGGCTTACTACAAATACGGGGCGGCCTGAAAGCATGACGAAAACGGAAAGAGTATTGCTTGGCCACGGCGGTGGAGGCAAAATGACTGGTCGCCTCATCAGGGACGTTATCCTACCCAAGCTCGATCGCGGGCATCTGCGGCACTTGCCGGATTCCGTGGTCCTTTCCGGGCTCGGCCCAAATATCGCCTACACAACCGATTCATTCGTGGTCTCGCCCATCTTCTTTCCAGGCGGGGACATTGGATCGCTCGCGGTTCACGGCACCTGCAACGATCTTGCGTGTTCCGCGGCCAGACCCGTTTACCTGTCGTTGGCGCTAATCCTTGAAGAAGGATTCCCTATGGACCGGATGGAAAGGATCCTTCGATCAGTGGCGTTGGCGGCCGATGAAGCGGGAGTGGAAATAGTCACAGGAGATACCAAGGTGGTCCCGAAGGGCAGCGCTGACGGCATCTTCATCAACACCTCCGGAATAGGCCGTATTGAGGCTCCAGTTCAGCCGAGTCTTGAACGCATATCGGATGGAGACCGCATCCTAGTGACCGGACCTGTGGGAAATCACGGTATGGCTGTAATGTTGAGCCGGGCTGAGTTCTCCTTTGATTTTGAGTTAAGATCCGATTCAGCCTCAGTCTGGCCCGCGGTGGAGAGACTGTTGGAACTCGGGGAAAACCTGAAATTCCTGCGTGATCCGACCCGAGGAGGACTGGCCGCGACGCTCAACGAAATAGCTTCGTCAACGAACAAGGGCATTATTGTGGAAGAGGCCGCAATCCCGCTGGATCAGGGAGTCTTGGCAGCGTCCGAGATACTTGGGATAGATCCACTCCAGGCGGCCAACGAGGGCAAAATGGTGGCGGTCGTGGCGAACGGTTCCGAGCACAAGGCACTGGAACTGTTGAAGGGCTGTCCGATAGCGGACGGAGCGGCGATTATCGGAGCAGTGACGTCAGACACCCACTGCAAAGTAGTTATCAACACGCGCATAGGCGGATCGAGAATTTTGGCCGAGCCATCCGGAGAATTGCTGCCCCGCATTTGTTAGAAGTGTGTTTACAGGACTGGGTGGGGTGGCTGGGACTATCTATCGACCGTCCCAAATCCCGGAGGAGGTGCCAGGCCCGGCTCCGCCCATAAGCCCCGCCTGAACTTCTTCGCCTCGTTCTCGGCGTCCCCTAATCGAACGTCCGCCATGTCGCACGGTACAGACCAACGACCCAAGCCTGCTTCCAGGAGTTCACTGTTGAGACTCTTTTTCCTGCCCGCGTCGATGTACCAGATTATTGCGGCCGGCATTTCATCAGTCTTGGAACGTGTCTCCGTCTGTACCATGACTTCTCGGCCCGATACCCTAAGTGAAGTGAACAGACGCGCCTTAATAAAGTGACTTTGCCCCTTCTTGGGACAGTCAATGCCCGAAAGCTTAGCGGTGATCACTTCCCCGCTGTCACTTCTTTTGAGGCGAATCGTGTCGCCGGAAACTACTTCGAGAACATTTGCATGAAAAACCCGGTCCTCGGGCATGCAGATGCAAGGCAAGGAAAGCAAGGCAAAAAAAGTCAGGATGGACGCAGTTATGGATCTCATGTCCCCCCTTCTGAGCCACTGAGTCACTGGGTTTACGAATTCATCGATTTTATTGAAATAATATCATGCCCCGTCGCAAAATGACAACTGTTTTGATTCGGTTCGTCAGCCTTCAGCCAGGGGTGGCAAGAGGATGTCATTGGCATAGATGTTGAAAACCTGTGATACTCGGCATGATTGCATGGTTACGGGTCTCTTCCGATTTTGGTTGACCCTAGGCTCGGGGATACTTACAAATAGGAGGCGAATGCGTTTTCGGCTGACGACTTGGTCAGGAGTACTGCATGACCGATCACATTCATAAGAGTCCACGACCTGAAACTGCGTGCGCATGTTCCGATTCTTCGATTACTGCCGGACGGGGAAAGTCAATGGAAGAGAATGCTTATGCCAATGCCTTGGCACAATTCGACAAAGCGATATCGCATCTGCAAATCAAGAAGGGTATCGCGGATGCGCTTCGTCACCCAAAGAGGGAACTAGCGGTCTCTTTCCCCGTTAAAATGGATAACGACGAAATTCAGATATTCCGTGGTTATCGGGTCCACCACTCCACGGCCAAAGGACCCACCAAGGGAGGAATACGGTATTCGGCAGGGTTGACACTGGACGATGTTCGCGCAATGGCGATGTGGATGACCTGGAAATGTGCATTAATGAATCTTCCATACGGCGGTGCCAAAGGCGGAGTGGTGGTTGACCCAAAAGCGCTGTCGCTGCGTGAGCTGGAGAGACTGACGCGTCGGTATGCTACTGAAATCAGTTTGATGATGGGACCGGAAAGTGACATTCCAGCTCCCGATGTGGGCACCAATCCCCAAATCATGGCATGGATCATGGATACCTATTCCATGCATCGAGGTTTCTCAGTCCCGGCCGTGGTCACTGGAAAGCCTGTCGAGATCGGCGGCTCCCTCGGAAGAGTTGAGGCTACAGGCCGTGGAGTTGCAGTGACGATGCTTCAGGCTATGAGGCTTAGAAATATTGATCCCAAGAAATGCAGAGTAGTGGTACAGGGTTTTGGCAATGTAGGCTCTGTGGCGGCTCGTCTAGCTCATGACGCAGGATTGAAGGTCATCGCAGTCAGTTGTTCGGGCGGTGGGGTCCTTAAAGAGGACGGACTTGATCCCTTAGCGGTCTCAAGACATTATGAAGAAGCAGGATGTCTTATGGAATTTCCGAATTCTGATTTTGTCACGAACGAGGAGCTCCTAACCCTGGATTGCGAGGTTTTAATCCTCGCGGCCATCGAGAATCAGGTCACTTCTCGTAACGCGGATAACGTCAAAGCAAAGATTATCGCCGAAGGAGCCAACGGACCCACCACTCCGGAAGCGGATGAAATACTCAACCAACGAAATGTGTTCGTTATACCGGACATCCTTTGTAACGCGGGAGGAGTTACGGTCAGCTACCTTGAATGGGTTCAGGACTTGCAGTCATTCTTTTGGCCGGTCGAGGAAATTAACCGCAAATTAGAAAATTTGATGCTGAGGGCCTTTGAAAACGTCATCGAAAGCGGCCAAGGATATAACGTCCCATCGCGGGAAGCGGCTCAGATTCTGGCCATCCAAAGGATAGCGGACGCCATTATGATCCGTGGAATTTACCCATAGCAACCGTTGCCGCTCCTTCCAAGCAATTTCTAGCGACCGGGTCTTGAGCGGGCTTTCCAGTTCTCAAGGTCCTCTATAATGCATTTGCCGATGGCGTATTTGTCGAATTTGTGAGAAACAGGTCTGGTAGGTTGATTCAAAAGGTCCTGAATCGTGCGTCCAGGACTGTTACGCAACAGCTCGTCCTCGGTTAAAATGCAGATGCCATCCTCACAAATGCTTTGAGCACGCATTTCTTGCTCGCCGCCGCCGTGGCTCTCCGGCACAAGGATAGCCTTGGCGCCTGTGAGAAGGATTTCATTGACAATATTGTAGCCCGCACGAGAAATCACCAGCTCCGAGTGATGGACCAGTTCAACCAAGTCGGGGACAAAAGGCAGAAATCTAACACTCTTGCCAAGCGGATGGTCCTGCACAGCCCGACGTAATTCACAGTCCAGGTATGGATCGAGGACCATGACGACCTGATAAGTGGCCATTAGCTCGATCTTCTCGAAGGCTTTGAAAAGACCGTTCGCTACTTCACCCACCCGCTTATTTCTCCCCAGCGAAATCAGGACGATCTTGCGATCGGGCAGGCCGAAACGTTCAAGGACCTGTTCTCGCTCCGGTAATTCGCCGTAAACCCTGTTTGTGATCTTACCCAGATAACGGATCTTTTTTTCCAGTTCCGGATCATCTCCAAGAAATTCTTTGTTGATGTCTACGACTTCCCTGTCCTCCAGCACGTACATGAAGTCATATAATTCCCCAATGTTGATGGATTCCGATCGATGCCTCGGGTTCTGATATGGGATTTGCAGCAGCGGGACCCACTTCATGATTCCTCGACAGATGTGCGCCAAAGCGAAATCCACCGGCCCACCTTTTCGCATCCACTTTTTCATGAGCAAAGGGATGAGTTCGCTCATCTGGCCGGTCATGTTGTGCTCAATGATCAGAGCATCGGGCTGAAAGAAATCAAAAGTCGCCATAATAATACTCTGGCGAAAATCAAATATTGCCTCCAAGTCAAATCCCGAGAGATATCGGGAGTGCATGGAGCTGTCTTTGTGGTCGATATCCAATCTTATGGAGGGAAGCTTTATTACTTCAATGCCTTCTTGAAGGAAGATCTGTTGGATCGATGAACCGGAGATTACCAGGAAATCGATGTCCGGCCGCCACTTCTTGATGCCGGTGATTGCGGCAAGAGTGCGGAAAGCGTGCCCCAACCCAATGGAATTATGGGTGTATACGAGGATTCTTTTTATGCGTTCGTGATCCATCTGCTTGACAGCCTCGAATTACCCTGTTTGACACATGTATCCGTTTAATTATTACCTGCGTACCAGATCTTGGTGAAAAGGGGAAAAGTCTTCCCTGCCCGGTATTAACTCCGGGCCCTGGTCATTATTGAAGAAAATCCCCCCTCATTCATGATTTTCACAACTGACGCCATTATATGGCACATCCTAGCGCATCGCAACCGGTAAGGTTCAATGAACTTGAAAAATGACAGGCGCTGAAATGTTCCGGTTCAACCTCTGCCAGAGGTGGCACAATCTGAGCGCAGATGTCTTCGGCGTAAAGGCATCGGGGATGGAAAGGACAGCCGGCCGGGGGATTGATCGGATCTGCCGGCTCGCCCCGTAGTATGAGCTTGCGACCTAATAGTTCCGGCCTGGTGGTCGGCACATTGGACATCAGCGCTTCCGCGTACGGGTGTCGTGGTCTGGCAAAAAGAGGCTCCGCCGGGGCCTTTTCGACGACACGACCGACATACATTATGACGATGGTCTTGCTGAAATGTCTTATCAGCCCGAGGTCGTGAGAGATAAACAAGTAAGCCAGTCCCAGTCGGTCCTGTATCTCCAGCGCAAGATTTATGATCTGGGCCTGCACGGAAACATCTAATGCCGAGGTTGGCTCATCTGCCACCAGGAGTGACGGATACAAGGCCATGGCACGGGCGATGCTGATTCGTTGCCGCTGCCCGCCCGAAAACGCATGAGGATACCGGTTAAGGTGCTGGACCTGTAATCCGACTAGTTCCACAAGCTCACGTACGCGGTCCTCCAACTCGCGGCCGCGGGCGACTTTGTTCACGATCAACGGCTCCGCGATGATCTCTCGTACTGTCATTCTGGGGTTCAGGGACGCGAAAGGATCCTGAAAGACCATTTGAATGTTCCGACGCAAAGATCGCATCTCTTCAGGATCTATATGGACAAGGTCTACCATGGGTTCGCCGTTGGGCGGTTGAAACCAGACGTTACCCGAGGTGGGCGGATAGGCGCCCATGATTATGCGTGCGACCGTAGTCTTGCCGCAGCCGGACTCTCCGACGATTCCCACTGTTTCTCCGCTGTTGATACTGAAACTCACGCCATCCACCGCTTTGACAAAGCCCACCACCTTTTTGAACACTCCCCTGGTGATGGGGAAATGCTTCTTAACATCATCTACTTTGAGCAGGAGTTTTGCCTCAGCCACTGGGAGTCCTCATATATTCACACATATCACGGGGCACGCGACGAAATGCCTGTCAGCTACCTTGGTCAAGTGATAGGGATCATCGCGGCATATCGTGTTTCCAGAGCATACGGTGCAGCGCGCGAAAAAGGGGCATCCCGGTATCGCAGCGTGCGGGTCGGGCAACGTCCCCTCTATCGTGGCAAGATGGCTACGGACAGGAGTGTCAATACCCGGAACGGATTTCAACAGCGCTTTTGTATACGGATGCAACGGCTCCGTGAACAGGACATCGACAGGAGCATGTTCCATAACGCGGCCGAAATAGATCACCAGCACTTCATGGCTTATTTCGGCTATTACCCCGAGATTGTGAGAAATAAAGATTATCGCCATGCCGAATTCTTCCTGGAGCGCCCTGAGAAGATCCAAAATCTGGGCCTGAACCGTGACATCCAGGGCTGTGGTCGGCTCGTCCGCTATTAGAATTCTGGGATTGCAAACCAGGGCCATGGCGATCATGGCACGCTGACGCATGCCGCCCGAGAGCTGATGCGGGTACGCGTCAATCCTTTTCTCCGGGTGCGGGATCCCCACTTTTGCGAGCATTTCAATGGCCCGGTTCCTTGCCTCGGGCTTGGAAACATCGCTATGAAGCCTCAACGCCTCTACGATCTGACTTCCCACAGAGTGTACAGGACTGAAAGAGTTCATCGGCTCCTGGAATATCATTCCGACATCACTGCCACGAATTTCTTTGGCTTGGTGGCCGTGAGGATCCAAAGTAGTCAGGTCCAATTGCGTTGGTCCATTTCCGTCATTTTCCATCCGTAGAAGGATCTTGCCGCCCACAATCCGCCCAGGCGGCGGAACGATTCGCAATATGGACAAACCGATAACGGTCTTCCCGCTGCCGGATTCGCCCACAATACCTAGCGTTTTCCCGGGTTCCAGCGTGAAGCTGACACCATCTACGGCCCTCACCACTCCCTGATCCAGGAAGAAATGCACACTCAAACCGTCCACTACTAAAGCAGGTATCATGATTCACCGTGAATAAGGATCAACAGCGTCTCGAAGCCCATCTCCAACAAAATTGAAGGATAGAACGATCAGGATCACGAACACTACCGGGATTAAGAGCCACGGATAAAGAGCTATTGTTGTAATATTTTGAGCCTCTTTGAGAAGCACGCCGAGACTCGTTATCGGCGGGCGCAGTCCTATCCCGAGAAAGCTCAGGGCAGTCTCACCAAGAATCATTCCCGGAATGGCCAATGTCACCGTTACTATTATGTGGCTCGTAAACGAAGGGAGCAAGTGGCGAAAGATGATTCTCGCGTGGCCTGCCCCAGCGAATTTGGCAGCCAGAATGAAGTCTTCTTCACGGAGCGCAATCAGTTTGCCTCGTACCATTCTCGCCAAGTCCGTCCATCCAATAAGCGACAGAATAATAGTGATTATGAAATACACCTTTAGGCCACCCCAATGAGGAGGCATTGCCGCGGAAAGCCCCATCCACAACGGGATACTGGGGAAGCAACGGATTATTTCAATCACTCTCTGGATTAGTCCGTCGGCCCATCCACCGCGATATCCTGAAATACCTCCCAGGGTGACTCCAAGGAGTAAACTCAACGACACTCCCAGCATTCCGATGGAAAGGGATATCCTGCTCCCATAGAAGCACCGGCTGAACATGTCCCTGCCCATCCTGTCGGTCCCGAAAAGGAAAAGCTTCGCGGGCGAGTCCACACCAAACAGATGGAGGTTGCTCCGCCACAGTCCCCAAAATTCATATGTATCGCCTCTCATGAAAAATCGAATTGGATATCGCTCGTCTTTTAACTCCTCATAACGCATCTCTTGCGTCGCGATGTCCAGCTCCACGTTCAATGCGTAAACGAACGGACGTTGGATTGCGCCTTTTTCATCAATGATCCTGATCTTCGAAGGCGGAGCGTACGTAGCATCGAAATGGCGTCGGTCCTTGTCGTATGGCGCCAGGAATTCGCAAAAAATCGCTGACAAATAAAGCGCGCCGATAAGCCAGAGGCCTATCATGGCAAGGGCATGCTTCTTATACTGCCACCACACCAACTGCCGTGTGGATGCGTTTAGGTATTTGTTCTCCGGTACTTCGCCCTGGGTCATGCTCACTCACTTGCCCCCAACCGAATCCTGGGGTCTACCCAGGCCAGCAGAATATCCGAAATGAGAGTCCCGACTACGGTCAAGAAACTCAACAACATGATAAAACTTCCTGCAAGCTGCATGTCCTGAGTCAAGAGGGCACTGAGCAGAAGCGGGCCTGATGTGGGCAGGTTAAGCACCACCGCTGTTATTGCTATTCCGGAAATCAGCTCAGGCAATGTCCATCCGATAGTGCTGACCAGCGGATTGATAGCGACGCGAACGGGGTATTTCAAGATCAACCTGGTTTCACCTAATCCTTTGGCCCTTGCAGTAGTCACATATGGTTTCTTTAGCTCGTCGAGCAAGTTTCCACGAATTATGCGGATGAACTTTGCCGTATGGGCAGTCCCTACTATAATCACCGGAATCCAAAGATGTTTTATAAGATCCAGAAGCTTGGCAAGAGTCCATGGCGCGTCGGCGAATTGAGGGGAGAACAATCCGCCAATGCTCATCCCCAGATACGCGTAGGAGATCCAAAGAAGCACCAGAGCGAAAAGAAAATTGGGAGTCGCCAAGCCGATAAAACCGATGAAGGTGAGCAAATAATCCACCCAGGAATACTGACGCACCGCGGAATATATCCCTATCGGGACCGAGACCAACCATGTGAAAAGTAGCGTGCACGTGGAAATAAGAATGGTCACAGGAATGCGCTCGCCTATAAGGCTTGATACCGGGCGATTCCATCCGAAGGAATGGCCCATATCTCCATGCAAGAAATTCCACGCCCAATAAAGATATTGCTTGTATAGGGGCTGGTCCAGCCCGAACCTCTGCTTCAGGGCTTCCAGCTCGGCCTGGTCGACGCTTTCGCCCCTCATGCTCAATTCCGCCACGTAGGTGGTCAGAAAGTCTCCTGGCGGCAACTGTATTATTGTGAACGAGATAATCGATATTGCTATCAAGGTCGGGATCATAGTGAGAATGCGACGAATTATGTAAGCCGTCATGGTCGCTTCCTTCGCGAATCAGCCTCTGAACGGGACGTACCAAGCTCCTTTGGGTCTGCTTCAACGCGGAGCCCGACCGAGAATAGGATGTCTGTACATCCCTGTTTATTTGCCGAATCTACTTCTTCAGCTCAAAAGAGAACTGTTCCGGATGAATAGGGCCGGGATTGGGATAGATCCAGCTTTCAAAATCCTTTTTCGGCACGTTGAACATATTCGGTGCCACGACATAGTAATCAGGTGGATTGTGGACCAACCCGATGACCCATAGGTTCTGCTCATTGGCCGCGATGATCTGGCTGAATAGTTTTTTCCTCTCCTCAGGTGAAACGGTGCGGAGAATCTTGTTGTAAATCTCCATCAAGTTCTTGATATCTTGTGGCGGCTCTTCTCCTTTCTTGCCGCCGGTTTGACACCATTGCCCGTACAGAGGGGCATTCAGACTTTCCGAACTGTAAGGAAAGTACCACCTCGGGTCCAACAGGCATTCCATCCCGCCATCACCCGACCAAAGAGCCATTTCGTGGGCTCCGCTCTGGGTCCGTTGCCTGAAGAGTTCCCTTGTCTCAGATTTTACTTCCGTATCGATTCCTATGCTCTTGAAATTTGATGCCAATATCTCAGCGGTATCAACCCAGGTTTGGATAGACACCATTACGTCGATAGAGAGCCTGAGCGGCTGTCCATCCGGGCGCAATCGTTTGCCTTCTTTGCTGAGCTTCAGGCCCATCTCGTCCAGTAACGAAGCCGCCTTTGCGGGATCGTAATCAAGGTACGCCTTTTCATAGGACGCACTATAGAAATCGGATTCCGGAAGCGGAGCGGCTTGGCGCGGAATGCCTTTGCCCCGATAAACTATCTTGTTCAGCTCATTTCTATTGACAGCATGGGAGAGAGCTATTCGAAACCGGCGATCCGCAAAGATCTTCTGCATTACCGGTTCCTTATGGTTCAGGTTAGGGGACAGGAGCGATCCCACCGAAGCCGTGGCAGTCTTTGGCACGAGCCTGAATTTACCTTGCCCCACGCTGGCCAGAAGCAGAACACTATTCTGCATACCTCCCAAATTCCTGCCCTGCATGTCGATTTCGCCCGCTATGGCCTTTAGAACGATTGTTTGTGCTTCTGCTTGGAGGTCATGCACTATGGTGTCGATGTAAGGGAGTTGATTTCCCTGTGTGTCAACTTTCCAGTAATACGGGTTCCTCTGCATGATGAAACGTTTGGCGGGCGCAGGAACAGTGGTGACCCATGCACATATGGACGGCAATCCCGTTTCCACAAAAAGGGCCCTCTGAAGATCCGACGCGTCCTGGAAGAGCTTCACCCAGCTCGTTGCATTTTTTTGCTTCATAAGCGAGTCTAGTTCTTCCGGTTTGGCATATTTCTTATGAAATTTCTTCAAATAGTGCTTGGGTTTCGTGACCAGCGCCATTCCGTCAGGACATGCGAGGCGCTCCAGGAACAGACTGTACGGTTCATCGAATTCGATCCGGAATGTGTAGTCGTCGATTTTTGAAACTTTGGGCGGTTTTCCCGACGGTGCAAGCCACATGGGCACGGACGGGGTCAGTTCCTTATCATAGATGATATCATCAAAATAGAAGACAATATCATCGGCTGTGAACGGCTCCCCATCGGACCACCTCACCCCTTTCACCAAATAAAAGGTGAAACTTCGTCCTTCCGGATCAATGTCCCACTTCCAGGCCAGGTTTGGTTCAATCTTGTATTCGGGACTCCATCGCACAAGCGGGTCGTAAAGAATCCGGCGCACACCCACCAGATCAGCCAAACCCAAATAAGCTCGCCGCCATGTGCCACCATAGAAGCCGGGTTTGTCAACCGGTTTTACAACCACGGGTGATTCCGGTAACCTCTTATCGACTGGTGGAAGTGTGCCGTCTTTCACCTGCTTAGAGAGCACGGGCGCTTCATTGAAGGCCCATGACTTGCAGGCAAACATCCCCGTGATACCTAAAGAGACCACAATTAATGTTATTAACAATACCGGGGACCTTGCGTTTTTTCGCATTACGCCTCCTTTTAGAGTGCCCTACCACTCCCGCTTTGCTTGAAATCAGATTTTTGGTGCGATCCGCCAAACCAAGACGGTTTCAGTCCACCAAATCTTCATAGCGTTCCGAAGCACGGTTATGGGCCGACTGTTCTATTAGTATGTCCGGTTTTCACTTCAAAGTCACCGGTCCGTAAGTTCCGCATTTCCGAGCAGGACCGGCAATTCCCCAGCGCGCGGAAGCCCCACCGAGATTGTTTTATTCCAGCCGAAGGACAAACTATGTCAGTTACGAGGTCCTCTCCTCAGGAGTCAAGTTAGAACGGAATTTCGTCTTCGGGTGGCGGAGGATAGTTCCTGCCTTCATCCGTCTTCCTAGGGGGCCCTTCCTCGGATCTTGGCCGTCTCGCCGGTTGCCTGGCAGCAGCCTCATCAGAATCCCGACCTTGCGAGTAGCTTGGGCCGCCGAGCATGATCATATCGTTGGCAATAACTTCGACCGTGGTCCGCTTATTGCCATCCTGGTCCTCCCAGTCCCGGCTCTGTATACGGCCTTCTATAAATACCTGCTTCCCTTTGCTGAGATACTCGCCGCAGATCTCCCCAAGCCGACCCCACGCAACAACGCGATGCCACTCCGTTCTTTCTTGATCATTCCCGTCTTGATCTCGCCATCGCTGAGAGGTTGCCAATGTAAAAGTTGCCACCGCTTTTCCCGAGGCTGTGTATCTTACCTCCGGGTCCCTGCCGATATTGCCCAGCAACAGCACCTTGTTTAATGACCTCTGGGCCATAACCCCTCCCTCCCATGGTTTGCCGCTGCCACGGGAAAACCGTCGCCATGATTCTACCAGACCGTTATCCTCACCGAAAAGCCGACGTCTTGTCAAGGGACAAAGCTTCGAGAATCTTGCGGTGAACCGGACGAGAGATGCTCTTGTCGACATTGATTAACACGGGACAAAGATTTTGTTATTGTTGCACTTGTCAGGCGCCGGATAAGAACAATCGTCCGGACGGTATACTGCGACGGGCTTTTCTTTCCCCTGCGCGCTACGTGATCCTCAGCCGCGTGGCGGTTCGGGTATTCCGGTAGCCTTCGGAGGATTCCCAAGTGATATCACTCGACGCTGTTTCCTGGCTCGGAGGTGCCGTCTGACCACACGACAACGAATCGCTCAAATGCTCCGGGAAAGATCTTTGACGGCCAGAGAACTCTCACAGGCCCTTGGGATCTCGGAAAAGGAGGTCTATGAGCATCTTTCCCACGTCCAGCGATCATTGGGGAGACACGCGGGCATCATTGTTGAACCTGCGCGTTGCCTGAAATGCGCTTTCGTGTTCAACAAACGATCACGCCTTACCATTCCGACTCGATGCCCCGTGTGCCGTTCCGGGTTTATCAGCCCGCCGGTCTATGCTATAAGATAAGAGCAAATGCTGTACTTGTTAAAAACGTCATGAAATGATCAGAGAGAGGCATGTGATCATTCCTGCGGACCGGGAATTTGATTTATGGAGAGACAACACAAAATGACAAAGAACGCGAATACGCCGACTTTCACCGATAATATTTGTGAATTTCAAGAAGACTTGCTGGTGCCGATACAAGAAGATCGTCTCAGGAATGTAGTGCGGGGAATGGTGGATTCATGTGCGGATGAAAGGACCGTAGACCATGTTGGCGCTGCTCTGATCCCCTCCAAGGACGAGATCATACGTATATTGAACATTTTCAAAGACGTTCTCTTTCCCGGCTATTTCGGAAGGCAGGAGCTGTCTCATTCCACGCTGGAATACCATCTCGGGAACGAGATGATGACTCTGTTCGATTTGCTTTCTACTCAGATCTCCAGGAGCATTCGTCATGAATGCAGGCGAATGGACAGCCTGTGTATTAAATGCGTGGAGAGGGGGCGCGACGGCGCTCTGATCCTTATGGAAAAGCTTCCCGATCTTCGCCGCTTGTTGGCTCAAGATGTCAGGGCCCATTATGACGGCGATCCCGCGGCCAAAAGTCTCGACGAGATAGTATTCTGTTATCCCGGCCTGTACGCGATCTTTGTTTATCGCATCGCTCATGAGCTGTTTTTGCTGGGGATACCTCTCATACCCAGAATAATGACTGAGCATGCTCACTCACTCACCGGAATTGATATCCATCCTGGGGCCAAGATCGGTACGGACTTCTTCATAGACCACGGGACCGGTGTGGTAATAGGAGAAACCACGGAGATAGGCGACCGTGTGAGAATATATCAAGGAGTAACTCTGGGCGCTCTATCCGTACCGCGTGAATCTGAGGGCGGAAACTATCTCAGGGGCCGGAAACGCCACCCTACCATTGAAGATGACGTTACCATATATGCCCAGGCCACTATTCTGGGGGGCGAGACGATCATCGGAGCACGTTGCGTAATTGGCGGTAACGTCTGGTTGACGTCGTCAGTTCCCCCTGACACCACAGTAGTCATTGAAACACCCAGGCTTCTGTTCAAGGCAGAAAATCAAACTTCTCAAGGAAGCACGGCAACTTGAAACCCTTCCTAAGATGATCGTTCGGACGCTTCGGCAACCAAAATGCTTGTTCGGGCTGAGAAAAAGTTGGCATATATCTTGAGAGCGGTACACATTTTTGATACAATCGGCCCGCTTGTTATGAACCGTAGTTGATTATCATTTTGGGAGTGTGGAATTGGTAAAGATATTCTATGACAAGGACGCGGAACCGGGGGTCCTGGACGGCAAAATCGTAGCTATTATAGGGTACGGCAGTCAAGGTCACGCGCATGCTTTAAATCTTCATGACTCGGGCGTGCGAGTGGTGGTGGGTCTTCATCGTCAAAGCCGACGCTGGAATAAAGTCACGGAAGACGGTCTGGAGGTTATGGAGGTAGATCAAGCGGCGCAGACCGGTGACGTGGTGATGATCCTTGTCCCGGACGAAGTGCAAGGAAAGCTGTATCACAGCCAAATTGAGCCTGCCATGAGCCAGGGAAAAGCCCTGGCGTTTGCACATGGATTCAATGTTCATTTCGGTCAAATCGATCCCCCGGCAGACGTAGACGTATTCATGGTCGCCCCCAAGGGGCCGGGACATCTAGTTCGCCGAATGTACAAGACCGGCGTTGGTGTTCCGGCTTTGCTGGCTATTCATCAAGATGCCAGTGGCCGGTGCCGTGACCTGGGGTTGGCTTACGCGTGGGCGCTGGGTTCCACCAGGGCCGGACTTATCGAGACTTCTTTTGCTGAAGAAACTGAGACTGACCTCTTTGGGGAGCAGGCAGTGCTCTGCGGTGGGGTCACAGCCCTTATTCAGGCAGGTTTTGAGACTCTTGTAGAAGCCGGCTATCAGCCTGAGATAGCTTATTTCGAGTGCCTTCATGAACTGAAATTGATTGTGGATTTGATTTATGAAGGCGGTATAGGGCGAATGCGCTATTCTATCAGCAATACCGCTCAGTATGGTGATATGACTCGCGGCGGGCGTATCATTGACGACCATACCAAGGTAGAGATGAAAAAGATTTTATCCGAGGTCCGTTCAGGCGAATTTGCGAGGGAATGGATCTTGGAGAACGCCGCAGGAAGACCGGTGTTCAAGGCCCTGGAAAGACTGGGGGCCGCACACCCTATCGAGTCCGTAGGGGAGCGACTCCGGTCTATGATGACTTGGATCTCCTCGCCTTTGGACGAAAAATGAGTTGACTCGCGCTTGCCAGAATGCGAGCAATGGCAATTCCACCTGCTCCTAATAATGAGGAGCTTATCCGCTTCTGGATCGATTATTTATGCCCGCTCTTCAGTAATGGGGCGGAACACCAATTTTTACGAGATATTGGCCGAGATTCGGCAGCCTCGTGCAACGAAGGTTTTCTTCAAGGCAACCCGTTCAGTGCATCATCCTGACAAGCGTTTCTGATCGCGCTTGAATCCGCTGCCGAGATGATGAGAGGCGCGCGCATCAGGATTGTAGTCCGGAAATTGAGAAAGGAACGATTCGAGGCATGATAAAAAGCATTAGCATGAAGAATTTTAAGAACTTCCGTGATGCGGAATTTCAAGTCAGGCCGCTGAATCTGTTCATCGGACCTAACGGCACGGGTAAGTCCAACCTGGGAAACTTCCTTTTAATGCTCAGCTTTTTGGCCTCAGGACCTTTCAGCAGTGCATTCGGACCAGGACCATTCACTTTTCGCCAGACCCTCAGCCGTCGTGAAAAAGGCGATGCCAACCCTCCCGACCCCGATCTGCACTTCGAAGTCACGATTGAAGTTGACGGCGTAAATTATAGCTACTTGTTAATTTTCACGGAAATCAGACGCAACGAATACCTCATAAAGGAGGAAACTCTTCAGGAGATTCAGGGTGAAATTCTTTTCACCATAGCCGACGTCAAGGCCCGAGAATCGAAAATGGCCCAGATGAGAAGAGGACATGCGTGGAATGACGCAGAGCGAAGGATCCGCTCTGTGGCTCAGTACCTGTCCAAGATCAAGAGATACCGATTCGTTCCGGACCTCATCAAGAAACCCGCGCCGGTAAAGGACTCTTATCTACTTGACCACCAAGGTGAAAATTTGGCGGCAGTGCTTCACCACCTGGAAAGACACTATCCGGAGAATTTTGATAGAATCTCGCAGGAGATTAGACGTAGCGTCCCCGGAATAAGAAGAATTTTCACACCTCATCTTGGCGACCCCAACCAGGTGGGCATCGGGGTAGAGGAAGAGAACAAATCCGGATATTTTGTCGGTCCGCAGTTATCAGACGGCCTTCTTGTGTTCACGGCCCTCTGTACCCTCTTTCATTTGCCTGATCATCCCCGTATTTTCTTCATTGAGGAACCTGAGACCTACCTTAATCCGAGTAGACTTCGAGTCCTTTATGGGCTTATGCACCGCTTCATCCAGGCCAATCCGGGCAAGCAAGTGCTGCTGAGTTCGCATTCTCCCTATTTCCTGGATTGGTCCGACGGCAATCTTGAAGAGCTGTCGCTCATGAATGACAAAGATGGATGGGTAGAGTGTCACAATCTGAAAGGTGTGAAAGAGCTTCGTGCTTTTCTGGAAGAAGACTCGTGGGGGCGAGACTGGGTGGAGAAATTCTTCAGGGCTGATTATGCCGACGACCCTCTGCCTGAATTCAAGCCTGAGCCTCGGGAGCCTGAAGATTATTATTATTCCGAGTGGGACAGAGACGAGCAACAGGTGGGTGAGTGCTGAATTCCGGACCGCTTGATTAGCAGCCATACGCTTCTTCAATACGCTTTTTCAATCTGATACCTCTGAAATTACCCGGCGAACGATCCCTTCTGCACGGCTGCCAAGAAATTTTTCTCCTTGGATGCGATGTTTCCTCGTCTCAGGCGTTGTTGCAAAAGCCGATCTCCTCGCGCTTTTGTTGTACGAGCAGTAATTATGAAATGCTTGAATAAACTTCTACAAAACATTCAAGAATGTGGTAACCTATAGTACCAAGTTTCTCCACATCGGTTGGTTGGTCGGATCCTAAGAGCACAAAATTGCGGGAGGTACCTTTGCGATGGATTCTATAGTCCTGCTCAAATTCTTGACGTACGTCAGCGGCCTGATTTTCGTGGTGGCGTTTGCAGCGAAAATAGTCAGGTATTTCGCGATGCCCATGCACGTGCGATGGGAACTTTATCCTGTCCCCCACGAGGGCAAGGCCTACGGCGGATCGTTTTACGAGGAAATCGACCATTGGACCAAAGCAAGGCACAAGAATTACGCTGCCCAGTATTTGTTCATGTTGCCCGAAATTATTTTCGTTAGAGCACTTTATAAGGACAATCGTTCGCTGTGGTACTGGTCGTTTCCGTTTCATATGGGATTATACCTGTGCGTGGGAGGCCTCGTATTTCTTGCGCTGGGCGCTCTTTTGGAAGCTGCCGGCCTGGCGCCTTCAAATTCGTCTCTTGCATCGCTGGTCCAGGCCTTGACACAGGTCTTCGGTGTCATAGGGTATATATTAGGGACCATCGGCGCGCTTGGACTAATTGTCAGGCGAGCCACCGATCCGGAGATGAAAGATTTCACCGCCGGCATTGATTACATGAATCTTATATGGCTGGCGGGGATCTTCGTGACGGGCTTTCTTGTGTGGTTGAGGGACCCTGGTTTCGAAGCGGCAAGACAGTATCTGGTCAGTCTAATTACCTTCAAGCCCGCTTCGCAGGTTATGACCAGACCACTCAGTGCTCTTCATGTCATCAACCTACTGTTGTTCATAGGCTTTTGGGCTTACTTCCCGTTTACCCATATGACTCATATGGTTTCTAAATATTTCATGTGGGACAAAGTTAAGTGGGACGACGATCCCAACCGAGGCGATTACGTTATGGATTCCAAGATCAAAAAATACTTGGGTTATCCGGTTACGTGGAGCGCGCCGCACATCGGGGCTGAAGGCGGGAAAACATGGGCGGATGTGGCCACCACCAATCCCTGGGCCGCTAAAGAGAAAGACAAATAATCGGAGGACTAGATGAGAGCCGAAGAAATATCAAAACAAACAGGACAACCGTTGGAAACGATTAGAGTTGAGGACCTTCCTCCGTTGCCTCCGCCCTATGAGGATTTTGAGGAACCTCCTATCGCCCAACTCAAAGAAGATCAAAAAGTCCGATGGGAGCACAGCCTAGACGGGGTCAGCGCCATCAACTTGCCTCGACCTCAGACCCCCCAAGAGGAACAAGAGCTTGTCGAAAAGTTCCTCAACGGTTTTCGCAAACTGCTCACCAAGGAGAATAACTGGGCTTTTCTTCAACCCCTTTTGCTTTCTCTGGAGTACTGCGCCAAATGTCAGACTTGTGCTGAGGCTTGCCCCGTATATGAGATGAGCGGCCGCAAGGAGATATACAGGCCGATTTTCAGAGCTGAAGTGCTGCGCAAAATCGGTAAGAAATACCTGACTTCGGGTGGAAGGCTGCTTGCGGGGTTCAGGGGGCACGACATAGACCTCAATTGGGAGACAGTGGCCAGGCTGGCTGAGCTCGCATATCGATGCACCTTGTGCCGCCGCTGTACTCAGGTTTGCCCTGTCGGCGTTGACAACGGTCTGATTACACATGAATTGAGGAAGATTTTAAGCCAGGAATTGGGAATAGCGCCGGCGGAGATACATGAAAAAGGCACGGTGAAGCACTTAACTTTCGGTTCAAGCACCGGCATGACCCAGGCCGCCATAGCGGACATCTTGGAATATATCGAGGATGATATCGAAGAGAAGATTGGCAGGCGCATCACCATCCCGTTGGATAAGAAAGGCGCGGACATACTCCTTCTCCACAACGCTGGCGAGTTCATGTCATGGCCGGAGAACCCCATGGCCTTCGCGATACTCTTCGATGCGGCGGGAATCAATTATACGCTGTCAACCGAGCTGACAGGATATGATGCCGTGAACTACGGCCTGTGGTACGATGACGTTCAATTTGCACGGGTAGCGCTCAAGCATCTGGAAATAGCCAGAGACCTTGGGGTCAAGAAAATAATAATTGGAGAGTGTGGTCACGCTCACAAGGCCCTCACTATTATAGCGGACCGGCTTCTTCCCGGTGAGCAATTGATCCCAAGGGAAAGCTCCTACACATTGCTGTGGGATATAGTAAAGAGCGGCAAAATTAAGTTTAACCCGACCAAGAACGACTTCCCCGTGACCCTTCACGACCCGTGCAATATCGTGCGGCTCATGGGAATCGTGGAGCCGCAGCGGAATATCCTCAGGGCCATCACCCCTCCGGGTCGTTTCCGGGAAATGACCCCGCATGGGGTGGAAAACTACTGCTGCGGTGGTGGGTCTGGTTTCGCGATCATGTCCTCGGGCAATTTCCCCGACTGGAAGCGGCTTGTGTCCGGCAGGAAAAAGTTGAGCCAGATCTTGAATGCGTTCCAGGGTGAAATCGATCCCTCTATTCATAAGATGGTCTGTGCGCCATGTTCAAATTGCAAGGGCATGATCCGCGATCTGTTTGAAAACTATGAGGTCTTCGACAAGACCGGAATATGGTACACGGGTCTTGTCGAGCTGATGGTCAATGCCATGGTGGATATAGAAAAACCCTTCATCGAATGGCCTGGGGAAGATGAAGACGAGGACATGTGATACGTTGATGACTAAGTAAAAATGGGGGGAGTATTGGTAGGGGCGACTTGCAGTCGCCCCTTTTCTATTGGGGGCCGGAAAGACGGCTGGTCGCCCCCAAATCACCGCTGATCTACTGTTCTTTGTCTTGCTCTTGATCCGCTCCGCAGAGTTTTACCAGGCGTTCCCATCTTTCATTTATCTTTTCCTGGATGTACTCCACCAGCTTATCATCGAGATGTCGGTACCGTCCCTGACCCTTGAAGTAATCCGCCACAGGCAGCAGCTTCTTGGGTTTTCGACTCAACTTCCAAACACCGTTCTCAACCTCGTACAACGGGAAGACCCCTGAATCCACCGCCAACTTTCCATACTCAATGGACTTCTGCGGCGGTGTCCTCCAACCTGTCGGGCAGACTGATAAAATGTGCAGGTAAGACGCGCCGTTGACCGCTTTGGCCTTCTGCACTTTCTTTATCAAGTCGGTGTAATAGCTCGGACAAGCCGTAGCGGTATAAGGAATTCCGTGCGCGGCAGCGATCGCTGTCATATCCTTCTTCCAGGTCATCTGACCCGCGGGGTGTACCTTGCCCGCAGGCGACGTTGTAGTGCTCGCTCCGAAAGGCGTGGATGAGGAACGCTGTATCCCGGTATTCATGTACGCCTCGTTGTCCACGCACACGTAAATCACCTTGTGGCCCCGTTCCATCATTCCGGAAAGCGCCTGAAAGCCTATGTCTGTCGTCCCACCGTCTCCGCCCATTCCCACGATGGTAACATCCTTATCCGGTATACGGCCTTTGCGCCTCAGCACCTTGAGCCCGGACTCAATTCCCGACGCCACCGCAGCAGCGTTCTCAAATGCCACGTGTATCCATGGAATGTTCCACGATGTCAGCGGATATGGCGAAGAGATAATCTCCATGCACCCTGTCGCCATTGCCATCACCATATCCGGACCGATGGCCTTGAGCACGTGACGGATCGCGAGCACTTCGGCACATCCCTGACACGCTCTGTGCCCCGGATTAATGTATTCTTCCATCGGAAAATTCTTCAAAGGCTTCAAAACCTTCTTTGAGCTCGTTTCTGCCATGGGGTTTCTCCCTATTCGTTAACCGCGAATGCCGTAAAAGTGATAATCGTAACTTGTCTCTGTCAGCGCCATATCCACCATCTTCTCGACATCCAGCGGAGTGACGTCCCTGCCGCCCAGACCGGCCACGACACAGTGAATTTTTGGTCTTTGCCTCTCGTGATACATCAACGCTCTGATTTCTGAGGTCACGGGGGCGCTTGCTCCTCCCATGGAAATGGAACGATCCAGCACCACCACATCCTTGGCCTTTCCCAGAAGCTGTCGCAACTCGTCCATAGGTAGAGGCCGCCATAGACGCAGCTTGACAAGACCCACCTTTTTACCCTGCTCTCTCATCCTGTCCACCGCCAGTGACGCGGTCTCGCAGATGGTGCCCATGGCGAAAATGAGTGTCTCAGCTCCTTCGGTCTTATACGCTTCCACCGGGACGTACTTTCGTCCGGTCAATTCGGCTAATTCATCCCATGCCTTCAGAATCACAGGCATGGAATTCTTAAGGGCATGATCGTGAGCCATCTTTTGCTCTGCAAAAATCTCCGGCACGGCGAACGCGCCCATCGTGGTCGGTCTATCCGGGTAAAGACTGTTGACAGGCTTAAACCGCGGCAGATATTTCCCGGCCATCTCCTTTGTCCACATTTCAATAGGCTCGATGACGTGAGTGAGCGTGAAACCGTCCACGTTTATCATCACCGGAAGAGAGACCGCGGGGTCCTCTGCCACCCTGAATGAATGAAAAATCGAATCGTAGACTTCCTGGCCGTTTTCGCAAAATACCTGTATCCAGCCTGAATCACGCACCATCATCGTGTCCGAATGATCGTTCCATATCGACAACGGCGCAGACAAAGCCCGATTCGAAAGGAACATCACAACCGGCAGTCTCATGGAAGCCGCGATGTACACGATTTCCGCCATCAGGGCCAATCCCTGGGCCGCGGTCGCTGTGAACGTCCTGGCGCCTACCGCCGCGGAACCGCAGCAAACGCTCATGGCAGAGTGCTCGGATTCTACGGGAACAAACTCTGCATCCAGATGCCCGTCGGCCACCAGGTCGGCAAGGTGTTCCACCACATGCGTCTGCGGGGTTATGGGATAGGCCGCAACTACGTCTGCGTCACAGAGCCCGACAGCTTCGGCGGCTGCAATGGAAACTTCAATACCCACTTTCCGGCCCATCACTCGCCCTCCTCTGACAGATCGATTGCGTCCACCGGACACTCGTACGCACAAATGCCGCAGCCTTTGCAGTAGTCGTAGTTCCAAACCATACGATTGCCCCCCATATCAGCCGATATAGCCGCATCAGGGCACATGATGAAGCATCTCCAGCAGCGAATGCACTTTTCTTCAATGTATATAGGTCGTTGCGATCTCCACGTGCCGGTGTGATAACTGGAAGCATTCCCCGGTTCGGAGATTATTCCACCGGCCTCCACTTCTTGCCACGTCATCTCTTCCATGGCTTTGGCCACGATATTTCCTCCATATCAGACTTGTAGATTGTCTTGTTCTCGCTTCAGGCCCAAAGCAGCCTTTCAATCCGATATCTTCGTCTCACCATATGCTCGCCGCATCGCCTCAAGGTTTCGTGCCGCAAGCTTTCCAAACCTCTTGTGGAACGGCGCCTCCAGCGCCTCTATCGGAAGCATGTTCGTCCCCTTCACCATGGCCCCAACCATCGTCGTGTTCGTGATGGGCAATCCAATCACCTCACGGGCAATACGGGACGCATCGACAACCGCTATCTTACCGTTATAGCAGAGCCGCGCTTTAAGCGTCTCACCGCTTTGGGATGAATTGATGATCAGCATACCGTTGTCTCGTAGGCCTTCAGTCGGGTTCGCGATTTCCAACAAAGATGGATCCAATACAATCACCACATCGGGACTGTAAACCTTGGACCTCATCCGTATCGGCATGTCATCCATCCGAGCGAATGCAACCACCGGCGCTCCACGCCTCTCCGGACCAAAACTCGGAAAGGCCGTTGCGTACTTCCCTAAACCGATAGCTGCCTGTGCTACTAGTTCCGCGCAGGTCACCGCGCCCTGACCTCCCCTACCATGAAACCTCATCTC
>DATJPW010000056.1:0-5101 GCA_035506215.1 Desulfomonilaceae bacterium | reverse complement strand
GAATTTGGCAGGTCTCGGACGGGCTATTTATTGTCTTGCTCGCGATCAGAGAAGGAAAATGGGACGGCTTAAAACGCCGTCCCATTTTTCTTTACTTTCCCATTCCCCCCGAAGTGTTCAACACCTTTGTGTAACGGCTAGCGCCAGCCGCCGGGGGCGGTTCAATTGTCGAAAACCGAACACCCGGACGAGGCATGGCCAATCCGATAGGGGGGCGCTACAAGACTCTCACAGGTCCCGTCTTTGCCTCGACAACTGTTCGCGGTACATGACAACATTAAATGAGTTTACCAAAAGGTCATCCGCGCCACACCTGCCAAGGGGGACCAGGATCGTCTCAAGGTCCTGATCTTCAGTAACCCCCAGATTCCGGACCGCACTGCCGCTATCCAGGGCGAAGGTTCCGATCCACTGCCCGCCCTGGTCGCCAGTGCCGAGGTGCTTGTCAAGGCCGGCGCCTCTTTTCAAGTCATCCCCTGTATCACGGCTCACCATTTCTACGATCGGTTGCAGCGGGCCTTACCGGTCCCCATCCTGCACATTATTGGGGAGACCGCAGCGGCCCTCGCGGCCGAGCGCCCCGAGGTTCGCTTGCTCGGCCTCCCGGCCACGAGCGGTACAGTGAAGCGCCAGCTGTTCGAATCCTACCTCGAACCGGGAGGCCTAACCGTCTTCAGCCCCGATCCCAAGGTGCAATTCGGCCCCGTCATGCAGGTAATTCATGCAGTCAAGGGTGCGGATACCTCCGAAGCCCCGCGCCGTCTGATCCGGGAGGCGGCGGAGCACCTTATCCTGCGCGGGGCTGAAGTCGTATGCGCGGGCTGCACTGAGGTTCCGCTCATCCTCCGAGATGGCGATCTCAGCGTGCCCGTCGTGGACTCCACCTGGGTGTTGGCGCAGGCGGCCGTCCGCCTGGCCTTGGCCGAGGATCATCCCCTCGCGCCGGTTCTTCGAGGAGTGGCGGGCGGCCCCCAAGTGGCAGCGGCTCGAGTCGTACCAGAAGTTCGCCGCCATGATCGAGCGGCACTGGGACGGCATCGCGGCCTACCGCCACCCCGAGATCAAGGTGGCCCTCGGCTTCGTGGAGGGCTTGAACAACAAGATCCGGGTACTTCAACGGCGTGCCTATGGCCTACGGGATGAGGAGTACCTGCGCCTGAAAGTGTTCACGTGTACGCTGCCGGACCTCTAAAAACGTCAACTTTTACCCACTCGCTCGGAAGAAGAGCCTATAAATAATACATCTCCAAACGAATGGTTTATATTTGAAAGACCAGCCTCTTTAACCACGCTTTACTATGTGACATGCAACAAAGTGATCCGTCTCTACTTCAATCAAACAAGGTTCTTCCTTCGAGCAAATCGGCAGAGCGTAATTACAACGGTTGGCAAAACGGCAAATCGGTTCGGGATTAATTGGGGATGTAATCTCCCCGCGCAGCAGGAGCCTTTCCGGCCGGTTGTGGATCCTGGGTACGGGAACCGCCGAAAGAAGCGCCTGTGTATAGGGGTGCAGAGGATTTGCGAAAAGCGTCTCCGAGGGTGCCTTTTCAATCAGACGGCCCAGATACATAACCGCAATATCATCAGAGAAATGATTGACCACTGCAAGGTTATGGGTTATGAAGATGTAGGTCAATCCCATTTCCCGCTGAATTTTCTTCATCAGGTTCAGAATCTGCGCTTGAATGGAAACATCCAAAGCAGAAACCGGCTCATCGCAGATGATGAACTTCGGATTCATGGCCAGCGCACGGGCAATCCCGATACGCTGGCGGCGGCCGCCATCCAGTTCATGAGGGTAGGTGTTGACAAGGCGCTCTGCCAGACCAACGATATCCATCAGCTCCATGACGCGCATGAATCGCTTGTCCGGATCTGGAATCATATTGGCTAGAATGATGGGTTCTTCAATAGTTTGTGTAATGGTTTTGCGGGGGTTCAAAGAAGAAAACGGATCCTGAAAAATCATCTGCATATTCCTTCGCATATGCCGCATTTCCTGCTTGTTTAGTTTCGGTATGTCGACACCATCGAAAATGACACTCCCGCTTGTCGGTTCTACGAGCCTCAGAATTGCACGACCAATAGTCGTTTTGCCACATCCTGATTCGCCCACGATACCCAGCGTTTTCCCTCTTTCCAGATTAAAGCTCACACCATCGACCGCATGGAGCATTCCCTTAGGTACTTTATAATATTTTTTGAGGTCCTTGACCTCCAATAAAACGTTACTCAAAGTAATACCTCCTTAAAGCATGCTCTCATTCGTGTCTTTGTATAGATGGCATTCTACGCAATGGGTTTCGCTGAGCCATTTGTTCTCAGGCAGAGACTGGGAGCAGACCTCCATTACATAATCACAGCGGGGATGGAACGGACACCCCGATGGCAGGTTCGTGGGATCAGGCATCAATCCTTTAATGGGTTTGAGCTCGGAACGTCTGACCCCAATATCGGGCAGAGCATCAAACAAGCCCTTGGTGTATGGATGCCGCATATGGTCAAAGATATCTTCCAACGTGCCATGCTCTATAATTCGCCCGGCATAAGCGATGGAAACCTCATCGCACACTTCGGCCACAATACCAAGATCGTGTGTGATCATGAGCATGGACATATGATATTTTTGCCGCAGTTCGTTGATCAGTTTGAGCACTTGCGCCTGAATGGTCACATCCAATGCAGTAGTGGGCTCGTCGGCAATGAGCAGATCCGGACTGCATGCCAGTGCTATTGCAATATCCACACGCTGCTTCATACCGCCGGAGAATTGGTACGGATATTCATTGGAGCGCTCGCTTGGAATACCTACCAGCTCCAGCATCTCTTTGGCCTGCTTGAGCGCTTCTTGTTTGCTAACCTTGCGATGAATCTCGATGCTTTCGGCAATCTGATGGCCAACCGTATGAACCGGGTTCAGCGAAGTCATAGGATCCTGAAAGATCATCGCAACCTTATCACCGCGCATAACCTCCAACTCATGTTCGCTCATCGATAGAACACTCCGGCCCTGTAATAATACCTCGCCTGAAAGAATCTTCCCCTGAGGTTCCGGGACCAGATTGAGAATAGATAGCGCAGTGGTAGTCTTTCCTGCGCCGGTCTCGCCTACCAGACCAAGGGTCTTGCCGGCTTTAATTGTAATATTCACACCGTTAACAGCTTTTACCACTTCTTCATCACTAATATAGTGAATCACAAGATTCTTTATCTCCAGAGTGTTTTCCTGTTCGTTTATCTTTTTGACTTCCATATTTAATCTCCTGCTATTTCAACCTGGGATCCAGCGCATCACGCAACCCGTCGCCCAAGAGGTTAAGCGAAAGGATCGTCAGGAAAATCGCCAGACCCGGTGCCATAACTATATAGGCGTGGTCACGCATGTAAACACGGCCGGATGCAAGCATATTCCCCCACTCAGGGATAGGGGCCTGAATGCCAAGGCCGATGAAACTCATTGCGGCGATAGTCAATATTGCATTTGCAACGTACAGTGTCACTTGGACCATAATGGGGCCGAAGCAGTTGATCAGAACATGATTTGTAATGATCTGGGTGTTGGTTGCCCCAATGGTTCTTGCCGCCTCCACGTACTCCACGCCTCTCACCGTCATCACCGCTGAACGCACTACACGTGAAAACTTCGGCGTGAAGGCGAGCCCGATAGCGATAGTCAAATTCACCAGGTTCGTTCCGAATGCAGCCACAATCGCCAGCGCCAGGAGCACATCAGGCAGGCATAAAAACACATCCATACACCGCATAATCACGTCATCGATTTTGCCTCCCGAATAACCTGCAATGGCTCCCAATGCACCGCCAATAAACAACGCAACCGCTATAGCTGCACATCCGACCACGAGAGAAATACGAGCGCCATGCACTATGCGAGCCATAATATCCCGTCCCAGTTCATCCGTGCCGAAAATATGCTTGGCGCTTGGTGACTGCAAGCGACTTGGTACATTGATTCTTATAGCGTCGGTATCATAATTTGCAATTAATGGTGCCACAACAGCTGCCAGCATAATGAAAACAGAAATAAACAAGCCGATAACAGCCAGTCTATTTCTCAAGAATCTATTCCAAGTCTCCTGAAGGCGACTTTTTTTCTTGTATTGCTTGAAAAACTCTCGTCTTGTTGTATATTTCCGTACCGTTTCGTCCATTGTTAGTCCTTCCCCCCGCCGTACTGCGCTTTAATTCTGGGGTCCACGTACGCGTAAACAATATCAACCACCAGGTTCGAAATAGCTATACACACTGCCATAATAACCAAACAACCGAGAACAGTGGGCGTGTCTCTCTTGTTAATCGATTCAACGAGCAGTCTGCCTGTGCCAGGAATTGAAAACACAGTCTCTGTCAATACAACTCCGCCAAGCAAAGTGCCGATGTCCATACCGATAACAGTAATCGTAGGCATCATCGAATTCTGAAGAGCATGTTTAACGACTACATCACGCGCCTTGACGCCTTTTGCCTTTGCCGTACGAACATAATCCTGCCGTATGACTTCGAGCATGGAAGAACGCGTGATTCTCATGATATTAGCCATATAGTTGCTGCCCAAAGCAAGAGAGGGCAGTATAAGACTGGCAAAGCCATCTTCAAGGCCGCTCGAAGGCAGCCAGCCAAGGTGTACTGAAAAAAGTAAAATAAGTAAGAGCCCCAGCCAGAAAATAGGAAAGGATATACCAAGGAGCCCTACAACCATGGTGAAATTGGAGAACAAGGAATAGGGTCTGACACCTGAGTAGACACCAATAGGCACTCCCACACCGACACAGAACAGCATCGCACCAACCACAACCTCGAGCGTGTTGGGAAAACGGGCCATCAGCTGTTCTGCAACGGGAGCCCGGGTAATATAGGACATGCCAAAATTGCCTTGAACCAGATTCGTTGTGTAGTGAAAAAACTGAATGAGGAATGGTTGGTCAAGACCCAGTTCCGCTTTGAGTTTGGCGCTTGCCGCTTCTGACCATTCATTCCCCAGTATGATATTGGTTGGATCACCGGGAACAAACCACATGATGGTGAAAACAACGAACGTCACAGCCAGGACAACTGGAATCATGGCAATTAAACGCTTTAC
>DATJPW010000055.1:0-6649 GCA_035506215.1 Desulfomonilaceae bacterium | reverse complement strand
CCAGGAATTCCCAGCGGGCCCTTTCCAGGTACTTCAAATAATTGGCATGGTACACGACCCCCATACAGTCAGTGACCTCATAGTAGACCTTGCACTCAAAAAGTTGCTCTCTCGATGCGATGGGTCCTTGTTCGGCAGATTTCTCCACTTGAATTTTCCTTCGGGATTGAGTCAGACATTGGCCTGCTCCCAGATACGTACCACTTGTGAAATTATAGGTATAGTACGTTTCCTCGTGGACAGGGCTGGGAGATACGCTGAGATCGGCGTGTGGTCAACGTTTGAGAGGCGGTCATTCATAATGCAGAACCGTGGCATGTTCAGATGGCTTGGGCCCTTCCGCAAGTTCAGAATTACCAGGCTGTTTTCACGTGACTGTGGTTGCCGAAGGTTGTGATAAACTGAGGGGGCGATAGAGAGATACGCAGACAAAATTATGACACAAGCTTTTTCACCTCAATGTGATGAGGGTCTTACGCCCGTCGGGTCCTCGGTGGCCTATGACGACCTTCTCGGGTTCAGGGGAACCGTCTCCGGCCAAATTAGCCCCCATGGCAACTCCCTGCAGAATCCTGGACTAAGATGTTGAAAGCACAGAAGGGAATTCTCGGTCTCATGGATCATGAACGGCTCGACATTATATCAGATGTGATGGCATTGACCAGCTATGGGAATGTGAAGAACGTTATCCTGGTGGCGGCTGAGGCAGCGGGTACATTCGATAAGGATGCTTTTACAATGGCGGTCAGTCGAGCATCGGCAAAATTTCCGGTGCTCACGAGCCACCTGAAAGAGATCCGAGAAAAGGGTCAGTATTTTCTCGTCAGGGAACATTCTCAGGAATTGCATGTTCCCATTCTCATAAGGGAACTTTCCAAATCAAATCCTCGGGCACCCACTTTCGATTCCCTCATATCCCACATGATCCCTCTCCTGGATAGGGATTGGAACCTGTTCTTGGAGCCGCCGGTTGAGATACATGTATTGACCATGGGAAAGGATCACTTTGTGTTTGGCCTGCTTATGCACCATTCTGCTGGCGACGCGGAAGCAATCTTGGCCCTTTTGAAAGCTGTCCTGGGAGAGTATGAAGCGCTGGTAAGTGGAGAGGCTTCACCGTGGCTAGAGAATCCATTTGCCAGCTCCACATCGAAGAAAAAGGGGTCAGCTGAACGAAGGTTCAGATGGAAGGATTTCTTGGGCCAGCTGTGGCGGGATCTGCCGTACCGTAAGGTCAAGCCTGTACTTCCTTGTGGGACTGGGAACAGGCAAGAAACCAGGGAATGGCACGTGAAAAGGGTTCTTTCCGTTCAAGATTCAGCTCGGATTCTCAAGTGTTTTTCACAGGATTCTTTGCACGTTATAGACCATCTGGTTGCTTGCACAAACCTCGCCTTGGACAATTGGAACGGAAAATACGATGTAAAACCTGGAACGATCACGTCTGCTATCACTGTAAACATGAGGGGGAGATTTGGCGGCACGAGCGAAAAGAACTATTCTTCTGTCATATTGTTCCGGTCAGATCCCGACGACAGACGAGAGTACTTGAAATTCGTCCATGAGTTAGCCTCGTCGCGTATCAAGCAGTTTGAGAAGGGGGCCGATCTGACTACCCGCAAGTCCTTTTTGCGCGGCTCCAAACTGTTTTACTACCTGCCTTTGGGACTCAGGCGTAGGGTTCCCCGTTTTTTTATGATGCATCAGCAGTACTCTGCGGCAGTGACCTTCATGGGATCACTGTTTCCCCGATTCGATGGTGAGGGCATGGGCAGGGATTCGAGCCTGACGACGTTTGGGGACCTGGAAATCATCGATATCCACGCCGCAGCTTACAAGCATGTGGGGGGAGCCGCCATGCATTTGGTTGTATTTATCTACAGAAATCGCCTGAGCCTATTGCTGGCAACTTGGGGAAAATTTATGACTGAGGCAGAGTGTAACGGCTTTATGGATGTACTGGTTCATGAAATCGACCGGGCAACCCACTTATTGACAAGCGCTACACCAGCAATCAAGGATCATGCGACCCCCTAGGGTAGCCACAAAGGAGGCCACATGAAGTCATTATTAGGAGCCGTCGCATTTCAGTGTCTGGGTTTTCTGGGCCAATGGTTGGGTTATTGCAAGGGTTTAGCTTTCCTGATCGTATTCTGGTGCCTCCTCATGGCGGTCATCTATTTATGGGATTTTCCACGTTGGTCCCAGCTCGTCCAGACAGCAATTCAAACCGCCGCACTAATCATTCTCCTGTTATTCTCGTTTAATTACTTATCGTCCTAGCTCCGTTCTCGATTACGGGGCATTTTTTGCCAGAATAAAGATGAATAAATTTTTATAACTTTAGGGAACATTTTCGTTTCTCAGGTGTCTTATTTTCACATAAGACAAATGTGAAAATGAACAGGCGGAGTCTATCTGCCTTTGGCAGATCAGATAGACGACCTAAATTATTAATTTGTATATACATATTAGAAAAACCTATACAACAAAATTGAAATTTAAACCTCATAAAGTTATTTTTTCAAAAAGAAATTTATAACATAATGACTTTACTAATAATTTGATGCAAAAAAATGCCCTATTCGCACAAAACAGATTTCCTGTGCTTATTAGTTAATAAAATCATAAATTTATAATCCACCAAATTGCTAATTTCGTAAATTTATGAATGAGATACCCAATGCAATGCCCTGTATGCGGCTACGCCGAGATCGCTCTTCTGCTAACCGGAACCAGTTTCGATCATGCTGTAATCCCTATAGGATGCTCCTGTTGATCAAGGTCACTCATCTGCTTTATCTGTTGTGAGCTAACAAGTGCAGCGGATAAACTGAGACCTTCTGTGCGGCCTCAATCCATTGCTGAAAGCTCGATAATTGTCTTGAGCTGTTTTTTCGCCTCCTCTGAAATATTGGTTATTTCGAAACCAGCGTCTATGATTCCCTCAGGTCTCCTTGTCTTGATCCAGCGGCATACTGCTACAAAGGAGAAGATGTTCACCGGGAACAAGTGGTTGGCTGCAACGACCAGAGTTCTGAGATCCCCTCTTCGCGTCTCGATTCCTCGAACCCCGACACCGTTAGGCGATAAATCACGAAGCATACCTACCTGTCTCGGGTTGGTGGCGTCATGTACAGGGATCTCGATCTCCGTTTTCTGGCGAGTGCCCATTCGAATGCTTTCGATCGTTACGCTATCCTTTTCCAACACGGGGGCCCGGTCAAACAGTTCCTCTGGCAGTATTGCTTTTGCTTGAACCAGTTTGATGAATACATCTTGAAGCCCTTCTGCAGATAGACCGTACTTGCTCATGAGTTGCGAGTCGCTCAGCCTTTTCCGAATGTCGTTCAGGATATCTTTGGCCTTGATAGTGCGCTTATGCATCGTTAGCTCTCATATCTCCCCGTATTAAGCCAGCGTTCGCAAATCTATTGGAACCGGAATTATACGCGATCTTGCCATTTCGGGGGTCTTGGGTCGGTGACCCGTCGAACGATGGTTTCTGTGACCACGAAAAGGCCCCGTACCTCCTCCCACAAGCCCCGAGAGAGGCAAAACCGTCGTGACGTTTTCAAGAAAGCCCTGTCAGCGGAAATTTCCCCTTGTTGGAGAAGGCTCGACCAAGGGCAGCAACCTCCGCATGGTCTGTCTTCTCAGTCGGAGAGCTTCTTGAACGCCTGCTTGATCTGGGAGATTCCAGCCGACAGTTCTTTTTCAAAGGTGGACGCCTTGTCTTTGGCTATATCCCTTTTTCCCTGGAGCTTCGTTTTGAATTCGTTGATTTGCGCCAGGAGATCGCTCTTTTTCTTCTCAAACTGGGCCTTTGCCTCGGCCTTTTTCACAAACAATTGAGCTTCCAGTGCATCCGCCTCTGCCTCGTATTCAATTGCAGCAGCGATGAATTTGTCGGCTGCGTTTTCAAGCGACTGATCAATTGCATGGCCGGCAGCGTCCAGGTGTCTATCCACTGTGGCCTCCAAAGTGGCAATAGAGTGTTGGATCTTCTTCCTTTGGGCCTCGAACGCTTCTTTAGCCTCGGCCTTGCCCAAAGTCAACTGGACCCGCAGATCGTCAAACTGTGCCTGCATCTCCTTTTTTTTCTCCTCAGTGATCCCTTTCGCCTTAGCCACTTCTGATTTGAACTTCTCCAAGGCTTCGTTCAATTTTTTCTTCCGAACTTCAACCTTGGCCAGTGCCTGCTCTTTGGTTTGGTGCAGTTGCACCTCAACCGCTGTAGCGCTGGCTTCCCAATGATCCAGCTTCTTGTCAATAGATTCTCTGATTTCCCTAACCTTTGACATGACATATTCTCCTTTCGATTCTAAAATTGGACGGTTGCATTTCGCGGATGCCCCGAATTTCCCGCAAGCAAGCCGTCGGGTCGTGGTTGCACAGGCATTACCCTTGCTTGTTCCCCCAGCAAGAATTCGAAGTTCACGTGGCTCCCCTAGTCAGGGGTTTTCTCGAGCTTACACTGCACGTACGCAATAATCGGGCCTGATAAGCGACCAAACAATTCCTTCGTTTACAATTCCTCTTTTGAGTTTTCCATGAGCCCGTGTAGCCCCTATCTGTTGAAGGAAGCAAAAGCATATATTCAAGCCTAATTCAAACATTCCAGATAATCGTTGGGTCCTCTGCCCGATTTACGGGCTTGATATCAATTCATTTTCAGTCACGAATCAACTTCTTCAGGCAGTTCCAATTTAATTGTACATGGGCGCTCTCTTTGTCAATTAAGGGGAATCCACTATCAGGTTCACAGTACATACCTATAATTACTTGATCATCAAAAATCAAAGGAGCTGTCAAAGCTACCGGATGATCAAGTTGAGTAAATATGTTCAATCGCTTTATCTGATCTATATTGGTGTAAATTTCCATTGCTTTGATTCAGCTCTTTAGCTCTGATACTCTTCTTCGTACGTGTATGTACAGTACAAGGAAGCCCGGACGACTGTAGTTGTAGTCGCCGGGCTTGATAGTCTGCAATATTGTCAAACATGAAACAGGCTTGAGATAATACGGAGCTAGTGGATTTTCTCTCCCGGCTGTCCAGGTTGCGCCGGTGTGACAGCATGACCTGGGCCCGAGTTCTGAAGCTGTCTCTGTCCCGCGTTTTCGGACGAACCACGCTCCATATGAGACGGGCCCCGTTCCATCATCATCTCGGATTTGCCCGATCTAGCCGCTCCTTTCTCACGTTCCATGTGCCCTCTAGACTTTATGTCCATTTCTTTTTGTTTGGAGATCCCTTCTCCCTTCATTTCAGAAGGTGTGAACTTACGTTCCCGTTCCATACGGGCTTTGTCCTTTACGTTCTCCGTTGGAGATACGACTCCCTGAGTAGCTCGCGACTCCCAGTCTCGACCTCGCTCTTTCACACTTCGCTCAGCTCTTCCTTTTTCTTCCTTGGCCGTAGTCTGGAAGAACGTGTTGACTCTGGCGTTAAAGTCCGAATGCAACAGATCGGGAAACCTGTTTCTCGAAAAGCTGGGAGCTCTCACCAGAACGTCCGGTTCTATGTTCACAAAAATGGCCTCAGGAGTGCTTCTGGCTATAACGTTCCAGGGGATGGGGTACCACATTGAACGTGCGCCAGGAAATCTTCCTGAAATGACTACAAACTGTGCACAACCGTTATCGTTCAGGACTATATTTTCCACGGTGCCCAGCACAACGCCCCGTTCGCTGCGCACCGGTCTTCCGATCAGTGCTCCTGACGCGTGAGTTGAGGCTCTAAAACTCTCGTGTCCGGCACGTTGTGCGAACGCTTGATCGGGGGAAATCATCCATATGGATACTAAGAACATCAATGCTGTACCAATTATTAGGCTCAACGAAGTTCTCATTTTACTTACTCCTTTTACAATTTGGTCATGGGCGTGGCCCAATCTTGGGTCGCTGTATTGCATCTAAGTTGATGACAGCAACCGTCGGAGTGCTCTGCGATGGTTCGTGCATTTATAAAGACGTTAGGGCCCGTCGGCGAGGTTGTCAACCTATATAGGTCTCAAGGAAATAACGCCGCCAGACTATCTAAACGACGAATTTCTCACATACATTGACAATCTCAAGAAACTATTTAAGCACTAAGTGCTCAGGTCCACGACAATTCATTGAGGAATTTCTTATCCAATATGTTTTGATTCTATCACGGGAGCAGAATTGATTACGCCTCAGCAGTCTGTCGTTGTCCCCCATTGAATTGCTTGCGCCGGGGTTCAGCAACTTTGGCTTCCGAGGTAGACCGAACGTGCGCCTGCCTTTTCCCGTACGCAACCCCACAATGAACTTATGGCTTCCAACGTCACCAACCAAAATCCCTTTTCCGTTTGACTTGGTTTCCCGTCGCCTATACCTTTTGATATACAGATCAACACCAATGGCTCACGAGCTTGGCAAGGCGAGGAGATGGCGGAGTAAATCATGAAGGACCTAAAGAAACTGTTTGACTGTATGTCGTCAGACGAAATGGGAATTTTGAGGTGCAGAATTAGAGGAGAGTTACGGCCTCAGGAGGCCTGGGGATATTTTGGTTGAATTCCTTGCGCCGCATGAGCGTTTGCCGCTTAAGAGTTTTACGGCGCTCCAATATAGCCTTTCGTCGCCCGTAGTATACGTCATCGGGCGTGACGTTGCCAAG
>DATJPW010000054.1:0-2599 GCA_035506215.1 Desulfomonilaceae bacterium | reverse complement strand
CTCTCCAGGCAAATCACATTGGATATTTCGCAAAAATTGAAGGAAGATGCCGAAAATGGAGTCCCCCTCCCGGCCTCCCCGCAAGTCATGGCTCAATTCTTTACCGGCGCGCTTCTATACACAGTCAAGTGGTGGGTCATGCAGAAGAATATTTCAGAAGCCAGGCTAATGGAAGAACTTACGCCTTTGTTGAGTGCATTTTAACTATCAAGGATAATTGCCTCATATAAAGATCAAATAGCAACTCAGATATATTGTTTGATGATTTTTTTGTCAGCGTAATTCAGTTTACAGATTACTTAAGTTTCAGAGAATAGTGTTCGTAAATTTACGCCCTTAATCATCTTCAGAATCACCCTTTTTCCTCTTGTTATTCACTCAAAATATGTTCGATTGTGTGTATTCTTATGGACACGGGTTCAAAGGTGTCATTCGGTTTATCAATAGCAGAGACCCCCGATGTTAAGCCGGTGATGACATGTGGCGGAGGCACTGCATGCTTCGCGACTGGCCGAGGTTGAGTAGGATGGGATAGAAAGAAAACAGAGCCCCTAATCCCAAACCGAGGTTCAATGTCATGATGCGCGTCGTGGTGGCGATTTGGAGAAGTGGCTACGCTGGCACTTTCAACTCTGCCTGGATCAATGGCAGAGCGCGGTGGGCAAATTCCGCCGAAGTTTCTTTTCGTTCGCCCTGACTCCAGTACATCGCAAGGCCATAGATGGCCCAATCCGCGGCGGTCGCACGCAGTTGCGCATCTTCCTGCACTGTGGCGCCTTTGAGCCAATTTAATAATACCTGATAGAGCTGCTGCTTCACTTGTTGCTCAACGAGAGAATCAAATTGGGTGCGGATGGAAGGCTTGCAATGAACGAAATGCCATTCCAAATATTCGCAGACAATTTCAATAAGCAGTTGCAGATTCGGCCCGTCGAGTTCGGCGAGGGGGGGCATTTTGCCGGCTAATGCCTGCCGGAAGGATTCACTTGCCACGGCATCGAGCAAGGCGTATTTGTCCTCGAAGTGGGCATAGAACGTCGCCCGGTTCACCGTCGCCCGGTCGGTGATATCCTGCACGGTCATTGCATCGAAGCTCTTTTCTCCCAACAACTCGTTGAAGGCCTGGATCAGCAATTGGCGCGTGCGCTTGATGCGCGGATCCACACGTTCCTCCGGTATTAATTCCTTAATCAACATATTGGCTCCTTTGTTGTCTAAGCGACAAATCCATGCTTTTGCGGATTGACTCGCGCTGGCGTCCGGCGTATAGTATACACAACAAGTGTAGTTTAGTCAACATAAGTATATATAGACAACTCATGTTGCTAAGCGTATATCAAGACCAAAGAAAGGAAAGTTTCCAATGATCACACAAGCTCAACCAGTATTGAAGCCTGCGTTCTCCATCCCAGCGACAACACGATTGGGATATGTTCACCTGACGGTGGCAAACCTGGACCGGCAGATCAAATTCTACGAAAGCGTACTGGGCATGCAAGTGCATTGGCGCGAGGGCGCCAGTGCAGGCCTCGGTGCGGGGGAAAATGACCTGCTCAGGCTTACCGAAGTAAAAGGAGCACGGCGGCCGGGCGGCACAACCGGCCTGTATCACTTTGCGCTGCGCTATCCCAACCGCAAAGAGCTGGCCCGTGCGACCGCGCGACTTTTTGCGCTGCGCTACCCGAATTCCCCCACCGATCATACGGTCAGCGAGTCCATCTATCTCGAGGATCCTGAAGGGCAAACCATCGAGTTATATATTCTCACGCTTGAGCGCGGTACCATCCAGGCGATCAACGGCAATTTATACGCCCGCCGGAGCGATGGCAAGCCTGCCACGGGCCGCGATCCGCTGGACGTGGAAGATCTGTTGCGCGAGCTCTCTCCCGAGGATCGTCTCGATCTGCCTCTGCCGCAGGGAACAAGTTTGGGACACGTGAACCTGTATGAGGCAAATCTGGCAGACACAATCCGCTTTTACCATGACGTGCTTGGATTTGAGCGGGGGCCGGTGAGCACCAGCTTCCACATGGGCGAAGTCGGCCTGAGCGCTGAAAGGCCTCACGTGATTGCCTTCAACACCTGGATGGGCGAAGGTGCGCCAACCCCGCCAGCCAATGCGCTCGGTATACGTTTCTACACGATTGAGCTTCCCGACCAGGCCGAATTTAGCCGCGTGCTTGCCCGAGTGCAGCAGGCAGGCATCGCCGTGGAGGAGACGGAAGAAGGCATCCTGGTGCGTGACCCAGGTTCCATCGGCGTTGTTCTGACCACAACAAATTATGGAAAAGGCGCCTGATTCATTCAGATTATGATAAAGGAGAAATAACATGCCAAACGATACAATGCAAGCAGTACGTTTTCACCAATACGGCGGGCCGGAGGTTCTGGTAATTGACCAGATAGCAATTCCCCATCCGCGGCCCGGCCAGGTCCTGGTCCGCCTGATCGCGGCGGGGGTAAACCCTGCCGATGTAGGCTTTCGCTCCGGTTATTTCAAAGAGTTTTTTCCGCTTGAACTGCCCTGGATTCCAGGCGTAGACGGTGCGGGAATCGTAGAAGAAGTGGGCGAAGGAGTTACAGCCTTTTCCAAAGGGCA
>DATJPW010000053.1:0-9252 GCA_035506215.1 Desulfomonilaceae bacterium | reverse complement strand
GACTTGGGCTGCAATGTAGCTCGGGTGTAGCCGTTGAAAGTGATCAGCACCTCGACGCCTTCCTCGCACCAGGAGCAAACCCCGATGGGCTCGAATACATGCGAGCCAAGACTCCCTTGAACGTGGATTTTGTCATCCACGATGGTTTGGATAGGGCCACCATCATATTCGACTCTTAAGGCCCCTGCCGGATAGTGCGCGAGGAAAACAAGCAATACGCAAAGCAACGTCGCGGGGACAATTCTCATTGACCTGCTTCCAGCTTCAGGACCTGGCCGATTGCGCCTTGGAAAGCTGTCCGAGCGTAGCCAGAACTTTGCACCCGGTGGCGCTCTCAACTTCTCCGGGACTGTCAAATGTGGAATCAAGAAAATTGGCCACAAATATTACGGCGATCCCGATAGGAAAGGACAACACAAAGGCCCCGAGAACAAACAGCCCGGTCATAGGAAATATTGGATCCACGGGCAAAACGGGCCTGCCTACGATACTGACTGTGACAAGTTTGTTGCGGCCTTCCTGAGTTGCCAGTCGTGCTTCTTCCTCTTTCGAAACAAATTGAAGGTAGCGCTCTTTCGCGATGGTTACGGATAATTGAAGCCTCCGCGACTCTTCGCTCTTCTCTTCGAATTGCTGGAGTTGCTCTTGCTTCTCTTTCAGACTCTGTTCAAGGCTCGCCTTCTTGGCTTTCAGAACATCAATTTCCACTTGGATGGCGCTCTGGAACTTCTTATTCAGGTCTTTTACCATTTCCTCTGCCGCAATGTAGTCCCGGCTCTCCGGGGCAAACAGCTCGGCCACCTGAAGCTGTTTTTGTTTGGCCCGCAAGAGTTGAGTAGCAATAACGCTGATAAAAGCATTTTCATTGCCCCGTTGCAAGCTGGGCGCCAATTGCCCGGTGGGGACTACGTCGTTTTTCAATGACGAGAGCATGTTGTCATATTGGCTCTGGTTAGCGTTCAGTTCGACGAGAGAATCCTCAATCTGCTTTATAGTTGCGATCAACTCGGCTTTCTGTCTCTCCGCGTATGCAATTCCCCATTTGTTCTTGAAGTCTGCCAGCTCTTTGTCCGCGGCCTCATATTTCTCGCGATAAAAGTCACCTTGTCCCGCATAAAAACCTTCCGCTCCGGGCAATCCGTATGCTTCCAGATGATACGGAATATAAAGCTCAAGAAGCTTGTCGAGTATTTTTTGAGCCATCACCGGGTCCGAATACTTGAATGACACATCGATAATCTTTGATTTCAGAGCAGGGACTACCTTGAAATCTTTGATCAGGCGTTTGGCTATTTCTTGAACTTCGGTAGACTCTTTCGACGGCTGATCCTTGAACGCGCGTGATTCCAATCCCAAGGAATCCCGCACCATTTTCTTTAGCTTCTCCCATTCCTCATGAATTATCCCCGGCTGTCGTTTCTTGAACGAAGCGAGCCCCAACTTGTTCACTGTCTTCATCCAGAGATCCAAGCTGGTTAAGAGCGCCATTTCGCTGTTTAAATCCGTTTCATCGACATTCAGATTCAGTATATTGGTGGTTCCTTGGTCTCTGGCGGTTTGTAGCAGGGCGGCATTCTCTTTTTTCGCGGTAACAAGAATTTTCCCGGAAGTCTCATAGACCGGATCCACTATGAAACAAGCCAGCAGCACCGCCGCGGGCAATATCAATATTGTAATCTTCAGCAGGAAAATGCGACGGTAAAGGACATTAAAAAAATCCCTTAAAGAAAGGCCATCATCCTCTTTCATTGTATAGTTTAACCTTCCTTGGATCCGAGACGGTCGACAAAATCCGATGACGTATCGCGTCGCATATCGATTATAGTTGTCATTACCAATCCTGTCGATGCTTTTACCGCCAAAGACGGCGTAACTCAATTACGGCCGAGCACGATTTCAAACAATTCACCGCGGTCAAGACACCGAAGCCGCGTCGGAGTTCCCAAGTCTTTTCCTTTCGATATTCTCCATGGCAACGGCCAGGGCCAGCATCACACAGAAGATGACGTAGCTGGGCAACTGATGCCACCAGTGAAACATGCGCACCATGATCGATCCCACCATGCCTGCCAGTATCCCCGCAGAAGCCATGGACAACCATTGATCCGAGGAGCGGGTCGTCCTCCACAATTTGATACACATGATTACGGAGAACGAGTAATAGAGTATGGTCCCGATAATTCCTCTTTCCGCCAGGTGAAGCAGAAATTCATTGTGCACCGGGGCTTTCCAGGTGTACCTTAGCTGCACTGGAAGGTATTTATCCAGTTTAGCAGTGTAGTTGCTGGGACCTACCCCCAGGAGCCAATTATCCAGCCACATTTCCTCGGCCGTTCGAATCATGGGCGCTCGATCTTCCTGCCATTCCCCTTTCTCAAACCGCGTATAGACCAAAGGGCTGACAGCGATAAGAAAGGCCACGGTTACGCACACGAACTTGAGAATGCTTTTCGCAGAAATCCAGCCCCGTAAGCCGCCGAGTATTAGTACGACAGCGAACCCCACTATGACAGCGGAACCGGCGGACCGGGTTTTGGCGCACATAATTCCTGCAATGAAAATCAGGATTATGGCAGCCGCCATCACACGACGAATTCCTTTCGCGACCATGAGATAGTACGCCAGCACAACAGGGGCCAGGAATGAGATCATCTGTGTTGCGACCACATCGCTGCCCATGAAACCTGCGGACCGGAAACCCACTTCGTCCCGGATAGGTTGTACAAACACCGCCTTCAACGTGTAATTTAGTCCGGTCACGTATTGGAATATGAGCCACAGGGCCTCGAGCGACTGTGCGGCAAACAGCGCATAAATAATGACTCGTACATCACGAACGGTTTTTGTGTTGTTTATAAGATAGAAATACACCAGAAATCCCTGGAAAACGGCAATGACCTCAAAATAGGCATACGCAGGATTCTCGGCTTTTAGGGCTGAAACCAAAAGACTGTAGAAAATCCAAATCAGAAACAGGGCCCCTACAGAGTCACCCAGGATCGGCACGCTACTGGTCCTTCTTACCGATGAGGTCGCAAGCCACTGGATCATCAGCAACGCAAGGAAGCAATCTATCAAGCTAATTACGATGCCTTCAGTGAACGGTGGGTAATACTGAGGAGCAGGGTATCGCACGAGATTGAAGTCGATTCCCATAGGAATGACCAATATCATGGCGAATACAAGGCAGGATCTTAGGTCTGTAAGAGACAGGGCGAAAAAGAGAAAGAACAGGACGAGGCCATGTACTACCAGAACCACTCTGATTCCCATGTTGAGAGAATTGACGTACACATAACCCAGGAGCGGTAAGACAACGCAGGCGACCACTAATATTATGAATTTCCTGGATAATAGGGTCGCTCCAGTCATTTCAATAGGCGCCCTTTCCTTGAAGCACGGCGTGGAACGTCTTGAAAAGAATCTTCAAATCCAAGAAGAAGGAGAAGTTTCTTACATAGTAAATATCATACTGTGTATTGAGGTGCATGGGAAGGTCGCTTCGACCCGAGACCTGCCACCAGCCTGTGACCCCTGGCGGCACCAAGAGTCTCTGCCATTGCCAGTGATCATATTCCTGGGTGATAAAGGGCTGTTCCGGCCTTGGGCCTACTAATGACATCTCTCCTTTGAGCACATTGAAGAGTTGCGGCATCTCATCCAGTGACCATCTACGCAACCACTTACCGACCTTAGTGACCCGAGGATCATCTTTTACTTTGTAGATTTTGCGGCCTCCCGCAGACTCGGTCGTAACCTCGGCTTGCTGTTTGGCTGCACCCACAAACATGGTGCGGAATTTGTACATTTTGAAAATCTTTCCATTTTCACCCACTCGTTCCGCGGGATATAGGGCCGGTCCCATCGAGTCTCGCTTGATAGCGATCCAGATGAAAATTAACAACGGCCACGTAATCAAAAGCGCCAGGGAGCTCAGGGCGAGATCCATGAGCCGCTTGGTGATTCTTTTGTGCCCTTGAATGACCGGCTCACGGATTCCAATGATCACCAGGTCCCCGAATCGCTCGACTTCCGCATTGAGCACAGCCATACTGATCATGTCGGGTATCAGATACACGCGAACTTCGAGGCTTTCGAGCTTGAACACGAGAGCGTTAACCTCTGGAGCACGGCTTTCCGGCAGTGCGATCACCACAAGGTCTATTTGATAATCTTGTATTATGGCGGCCATTCTTTCAGTGCTCCCAAGTAGTGGAGCCGGCAGGCGGCGATCAATTAAGGGTGCGTCATCCACAAATCCTGCCACTCTCAATACAGCGGCGTGGTCCTGAATTATCGTTTCGGCAAGAGCAATGCCGCTGTCGGAGACACCGGCGATTAAGACTGAGCTCGGTTTGACACCTGTCTGGAATCGACGGAGGTATATCGTGAGCCCGTAGCGCAGCAGGAGGAGCGCTAGGTAATCGGCCATGGCGAAGTAAATGACCAGCATTCGGGATACTTCTCGAAAAGTGAAATAGAGAAGACCGGCGAAGATTAATATTGCCAGCGAAAAGACAGTGGTGAACCGCCCAAATTGCTTTGACAGACTCGAAATTCGGTCAAGCGCATATACTCCGGTCAGGGCAAACAACACATGCCAAAGAAAAGCCACCATGAGGTAGATCGATCGGTCAGGCAAGACCTCATGTGGTTCCAGGAGTTCACCAGGAAGATACGGCCGTAATTTGATGACGATAGTCAAAACAATCACTGTCAGTAAGACATCTGCAAATAAGAGAAAGACTTTGTATCTGTGGTACTGTTTATACATCTGGAAAAACCGTATTGACAGCCTCGGACGAAGGCCGACTGAAAACCCTTTCGCTTTTTATTTGACGGCTTAGGATCGACACCCCGCGCGGCGTCTGTGTACGAGCGGGACTTGTATCTCCGGCATCCAAGCAATCTTGATGCCAGTAGATTGCGGCTCGGGCACTTTTTACCGGAATCGTCTGAAACGTCACTATGTTAGCGGTTCACCAAAAATTCTTGAGGACGTGAAGAAAGGCGTAGGGAAAGCATGAGGGAGTGATTCAAATGACCAATAAGCCCGCGATCAAACTAATAATACCGGTAAATCTAACAGTATTACCGGGTTACCCTTGAGCCGAAAAGGCTCACAAGTGATCCCGTGGGCCTAATTCGCCCTCTCGCAAACAACGGGCTTTCGGGATTGTTACAAGGGGTTCATAGATACTGTTCAACATTCAGGTGAGAAATTATGAACGGTTTCTTGCACCTCGATGTACGAGGTATCTCGTCGACCTCCTCCAGGATCAAATTCATCTTCGGTGACGCAAGATAGGCGCGTATCTCTGAAAGAAGCGTTTGCTTGGTAAATTCAGAGATAACACTCCAAGGGACCACCTTTATTCGCAGGGTGTCAATGTCCTCCTGGATAATTTGACTCTCTTCTATCTCTTCCAGGTGATACAAAGCATAATCCATCGCGACCGGCGCCACTACTTTTCGCTCCGGAGTGATTATGAATTCGCTGTCCCTGCCCGTCAGTTCGGATAGTACTGGGTGATTCCTCCCACAAGGGCAAGGTCGGTCCTCTTTCACTCCGGTATCACCCGTGCGATACCGAATAAAAGGCATTCCGAAGGCGTGTAAAGACGTTCCGACAATTTCGAACGAGCCGCTCTTGGAAGGTACCAATTCTATGACGGACTGCTCCATCTGAATATGATATCCCCTGCCAAGCGAGCATTGAAATGCGGTAGCGACTTTTTCGTTTTGGCCGTACCAATCGATTACGGGAGCTTTGAAAACTCTTTCGGCCAGCTCTTTGGTAGAAGGGTAAAGGTTCTCCGATGAGGTGATTATATATTTTGGGGGCTGTATTTTCCTCCGATGTCGTTCCATCCAGCGCGAAAGAACGAAAAGCGAAGATGGAAACGCTTTGATAAACAAAGGCTTGAATCTCTCGAGGGCCAGCGCGGCTGCTTCCAATCGGCTGTTATCCACCCTGAAAAAAGAGAATTTCAGATGTCTCGAACCGGGAAAATACTGATAAACTCTTTCAGGATCGGCGAAACAGTCTTCTTTGATCTCCGCAATTCGATCCCCGTCTTCGTAGCCCAGCCACCGCATCTGTCTGTACGCCAGTGCCAGTGCCATGGCTCTGGTGGCCCTGTCCACATAAAAATCCAGAGGAGCGCCCGTGCTGCCGCTGGTGGAATCAGAATATGCGGCAAAGGACGAAAAATTAGTCGCGATTAGGTCCTTCTTGTGTTTCCTGACAATTGCTTTCGTGAGAAATGGCAATTTCTTGAGGTCGTGGACCGTCCCGATGTCCTCGGGAGTGATACCTGTTTCGAGGAAGACGTTGCGATAATAGGGGACATTGTTATAGCAATGTCTGATCAGACGGCGAAGCATCTTTTCCTGATAGCGGACCAGCTTTTCCAAGTCCCACCTTTCGCCGGCTTCCAGCAGCGCAGTCGCTACCGAGTAAGGCCGCCCGTATCTCACCGGTAGGGGAAGCATGTCATACAATACCTTGGCGGGGTCCCGCAGTCGTGCAAACACATTTGGTAGGAACTTATTTGAGGGCCCTCTCATGGGACCTCCTTGGCCCAAGGAGTTTTTATTATCTTCTTCACGGCTTCGATCTCGTTAGATGTTACTGCTCCCAGCAGAACAACTAAAGACGTGTAAACCACGGCGGAGATCGCGACGTTTAATAATAAATTCCAATCTCGGAGCCAGAAAGTTACGCCTCCCATTATTCCCCCCGCAAGCAGGACTTTAGAAAATAATTCCGGAAACGGTATGGGAAAGAGACGTTGTTTAATGTACCAGTTCTGGAGCTGATTGAAAACGATGACCGTTATCAGCGTGGCTAGGACTGAACCCATTTCCGCCAGGTGCGGAATGAGAACCAAATTCAAGCCTATATTTAACAGCGCGGCGAGAACGTTAATGCCTAGATCAACTCTTTGGTTGTCCGTAACGATGAGAACACCGGCCAAGAAATACACCATGCTGAAAGGAATCAAGGAAAATATATGAAGTGTCAAAACCGGGACAGCAGCCATGAACTTATGACCGTATATAAGCGTAACTATATTATTGGCTAAAATAGCGGTGCCTATTGCTATGGGAATTGCGCCCAGCATTATGTATCGCAATGACCGGATCGTGAGTTCCCTCAGCTCCCCGATTCCCTTGACATATTGCTTTGCCAGGACCGGGAAAAGAGCGGCGGAGAACGCGACGGCCAAGGCCCTGCAAAAATCGAGCAGCCGGTCGGCTGCGCTATAGATTCCCACCGACTCCAGGCCCTTCAATTTGGACAGCATTATCTGATCGACATGAAGGTGAACTGTAGAAAAGATGGCGATGCTGGCAAAAGTAGCCGCCTCTCTCCCGAGAAGTCGCCATATTTCAGGTTTAAACCGGAATTCCGGTCTCCCAAGGGCTTTAACGTAGCACCAAAACATGAACAGACCGGCGAAAAGGCGGGTGCCCAGAATTGCTACGAATAACGGGACAATCCCGAAGCCGTAAAACAACAAAATGAGGCACGAACCGACTCTTAAAGTATTCTCCGACAGATAAACTATCGCTATGTACTCGGCCTTTTCAAACGCCCGGAACATCGATTCCATGTAGCTTACGGCTGTGGAAGGAAATAGTGAGAATGAGCATAAAACGGCGGCTTGGAGGACATCATTCGAATATCCCATAAGCCATACGAAAGCGATCATTCCGATAATCGCGGCAAGAGAAGATACCGCCCCGAACAGAGCGGCGTTGGCAAAAAAGGTGTGTGCCTGGCCGAGGTTACGGGCAGCCTCTCTGACAACCAGGGTCCCCAGACCGAGTCCCGCAAGAGTGACAAATATTCCGAAATACGACAAAATCAGAGAATATGTGCCGAGGCCCTCTACCCCGAGATAGCGAGAAATGAAGAGGATCAGAATGAAAGAAACCGCCGGATTGAGGATGTTGGGTGTCCACAGAGCAATAACATTCTTCACAAGTCTAGACGTAGATCCCATAACCGGCCTGATCAATTTATCTTAAAAAGTTCGGGAATCCGAGGAGGCAGGCAGACAGCATTTTTCAGCACTCGCCCGACACGCCGATGAACGCACTGGTCAAAGCCACCGAGTGGGCATTCAGTTGGAATATCCGGCTCGATGAGTCTCGGCCTCGGCCAATGCCCGGTCAGCCGATAGATCGCATGGACTATCCGGATTGATTCGCAGACCTTTGCAATCGGCTCGTCGGTTCACCCTCCGGTTGACGCTTCACTTTACCTTGAGACGCTCCGGTTGCACAGGAGAAACGTCCACTCCGGGCGGAAATCGGCGGAGAGGCTCGATTTCCACTTCTCGGGAAGGGTAATCAACCGGAATGTTGCCAATTTCGTAAGGCTCCATTTGTCCTCCCAGTTCACCGAATGGGAGTTCCCGCGTATGAGGCCTTCCGCCGAGACGTGTGACTATCGCAGCTTTGTATCTGTTTTCTTTGTCATACCATGCGTACTGAGTGTAATGGGGAGGTTTATCGCTCCCAACGGTCGCCTGCATAAAGCCCATATAGCGGCCTTGGAGGTCGAATAGCCGCCACTGCCTGTTTTCAGCGCTCCACGGTGCGTATCCTATAATCTTATTGGTCGTTGAATCCACGATCCACGCTGCTCCCGCGTAATTGGCTCGAAAGACAAAAGAAAAATTGGCGAAGCTGAAAGCCTCTTCGGGCTCATATTCCTGGACAAAGTCCTGGGCTGTAGCCAAAGTACAAAAAGAAAGGAAGCAGATCAGCGTTCCAATGATTCTTATTCCCCCATTCCCCATAAAGACCCTCCGGGAACCCTTCCTCACCTCTTGGAATATTTAAGTATTTCCGACACAAATGTCAACGAGTCTTCGTGGCCGTCGGCGCAATCTATCTCAAGGCATGTATTCAATGGCGCCTATGTTCGGCGCTATCCCTTCATAGGGAAGCGAAACCGGTTCCGAATTCTCCCAGGTGACGGACTCGGCAACCACCAGGTGCTTATCATCCGGAACGGAGATCACTTGTACGATCTTCTTGCCGACCAAAATTGTGTCGCCTTCAACAATTCCGAAGCCATCGAAAAAGAATGTGCTGTCCTCCACAGGGATTGAGACGCCGGACCCGGCGGACGTCGTATACGTGATGAAACGACCTTTATCTATACAGGGTGAAGTGGGCAGCAGAGAATAATCGTCATTTTCACGGCCCTTGAATAGCGGATCGCCTTGAATGTTG
>DATJPW010000052.1:0-8376 GCA_035506215.1 Desulfomonilaceae bacterium | reverse complement strand
GACCCGACTTATCCGGGACAGTTCCTCGTGCCCTATATCCCGGAACACCTCATAAAAGCAGGGGTGACGATGAAGTGGGACTTCTGTCCGTACGGGAACGTGGTCGCGGACCTGTACTATCAATACTTCAGCGGCCCCCCTTTATACAAGAACACAACTGCGACGATTCCCCTGTATGCACCGGACTACGATGTGTACAATTTCAAGCTGACGTACTTCGGGAACGGGTGGTCGTCGTACTTTTCCACGAGATGCCAACCTAGGGAATACTCCGCGTCGTATTTCACGGTCAATAACAATCTCCTGACGTATGATCCCCCGCCCACGTGGGAGTTGGCAGCGGGCCTCACTTATTCGTTTTGGTGAGGATACGCATACGATGCGGTATGCACTGCACCGGAACAGTATTTTCCAAGGTGGCGTCTGTCGGAGAAAGGATACCGACAGAGGAGAACTAGGGACAGGTTACGCTTCTTCTGTTGTCGGTTCGCTGGCAGATTGGAAAACCACTTCCGGTTCTTTTCAAGGAGGAAACATGTTCAAGAGAATCGTTTTCACGGCCTTCATCGCATTTCTGGCAACCCATCTGGTCTATGCCCACAGCGGCTGGATCGATACTCGTGACGGGGAGCTGGCCTTCATTTATGGTCACGGCCAAAAGGTCGATCCGTACAAACCCGAGTACGTGAAAGAGGCAAAGGCGGTTGACGCGACGGGTGGAGGGCTTGCCGTGGAGATCGTAAGGCATAAAGACTATGCCTCACTGGTGCCGAAGGGGAACCCTTCGATCATAACAGCTCTTTTCGACAACGGTTACTGGGTCAAGACACCGGATGGATGGAAGAACATCGGCAAGCGAGAAGCACAGGATAAGAAGCTGTCGATAATCAGGGCGGACCTGAGCCGGAAATATGCCAAGGCTATCCTGGCTCCTTGCGAAGCCTTCTCCAAACCTTTGGGCCTGTTCTTTGAAATCGTCCCGGAAAAAGATCCCCTGGCTCTCAAATCCGGAGAGAATCTCCCCATAAAGGTCCTGCTGGATGGCAAGCCTGCGGAGGGTCTTGCAATTGTTGTTGGCGCAGAGCATGTCGATTCCAAGGATCTGCCCAAAACGGACATAGATGGCAAGGTGAGCATCACGATAGGCAGCAGTGGCCTGCAACTGCTGACCACAGAGTATAAGCTTCCGCTCACCAACGATCCGGAGGCTGACTTCCTTTACGTTACCTCTAGCCTTACCTTCACAGTGAAGTGATGGAGCGATCCCACGTGCTTGCGGTGATCCACCACCAAAGGGGAGTGCGCCCACAGGCCACCCCACACGCACCGGTAATCGCAGAATTGAGAAAGTTGCATGGATGAGGGCTTCAAGATTGTTGATGAAACATCGGCCCTGACCGCAAGGCGTCAAGTCGGGTGCTGCAAGTAGGATGAATCGAGGTTTGAAGGGGCCGAGGGAGCCCCAGGATCGTTAGATGGTGTCGCGTGGCGCACTCGTTTCTCGGAAGATGGTGGATTTTTTCTCGTAACGAGGCCACTCGGGTTGTCATCTTGTTGTGTGCTGCAAGTCCAGCCGTATCTGTGCATCATGCGGGAACGGCTCACCGTCCCCCGATGCAGGTTCCCAGCACTAAGCTGTCAAGGAGCTATAACGAAATGACAAGAATCTGTGCAGTCTTCCTGATCTGGTGCTCGGTTTCTGCTCATTTGGCAGCTCTTGCGAAGGAGAGTTTCGCATGGAGCCTTCCCGACAATTTCGTGCATGTTGAGGATGTCATACCCAACATTAAGATGGACCTCCGCTATTTCACTGACAGAAACTTCTTGGGTCGCCGCGTCGATGGGTGCGTTAAGCCCAGGCTCATACTGACAAAAGAGGCGGCCGAAGCGCTCAGGAAGGTCCAGGAAGATTTGAACGGCTTTGGTTTGGAGTTAAAGATTTTCGATGGTTACCGCCCGCAACGGGCAGTGGATGACTTCGTACGGTGGGCAAGGGATCCCGGTGATACGAAAACCCAGGCGGAATATTACCCCAAGGTTCGGAAAAAGGAGGACTTGCTCAAAGAGCAGTACCTCGTCGAAAGATCGGGTCACTCCCGGGGAAGTGCTGTTGACTTGACCATTGTATTTTCCGACAAGCAAGGGCGGGATTCCGAGCTGCATATGGGAACCCCTTTCGATTTTTTCGGACCCGAATCAAACCCCAACAGTGCTCTGGTGTCCGCCGAGTGCCGAGCCCATCGGATGCTTTTGCAAGAAATCATGCAGAAACACGGCTTCAAACCTTCTTCGAAGGAGTGGTGGCATTTCTCTTTGAAGAACGAACCGTTCCCATCCACCTATTTCGATTTTCCCATTGAATAGGATTCATGAATGCTTCGTTCTCTGAGTGGGGCAATCTCTCCACCTCTCACAGGTGACAAGACGGGGAAGAGGGCAAGATAGCCGCATAATTCCCGGTTAGAATGATGTCTCCCGAAGCTACTGAATCTTTCTTATTTCGGCCGCATCCGTTAGGACAGAGAAAAATATGGAATGCAAGCTCCCATACAGTCTGGACGACCAGGAAACCAGTGGAAAGGTCATCGCTGAAAATTGCATTCACTATACTTGGTGGCGGCTGTATGTCGTCAGGTGAAATGAATTCCTGTAATCAGGAAATACTCGCCGTCATCGGGTCGGTGCCGCTTCTTCCTCAGGGGTCGTGATCATGCCCACGTTGGGAATTCCGGCCGCTTTGAGAGCCACCATGACTCGTACCACTTTCCCGTAGATGACCGTCCTGTCGGCGCGCAAATATACCGGTTGCGACGGATTCGATCCGGCAGCTTCGGCAATCTTCTCCGCGAGCCTATCCTCAGGCACGGACACCTCATTGACATAAATCGAACCCTGACCGGAAACAGAGACTATAATCTTCTCCTTTGGCTCCTCTCCACTCAGAGGTTCTCCCTTGGCCTGCGGCAGGTCCACGGAGACTTTTTGTTCCAACATGGGCGCAGTAACCATGAATATGATCAACAGCACCAACATCACGTCTACCAACGGAGTGACATTGATCTCCGACATGACGGTCTTTCTGACCGTTTGCATACTGAATGCCATAGATTACTCCTTATACCCGAATCAGGTCTCGCCGTCGCAAGACCTTTGCTGCGAAGGCAACAACCTGGTCTCTACAACTGGAAATCGGCGGATAATCGGTTTCACAATCTGTTGTGGGTTCTTCTGTCTAATTTCGTTGCCAATAGAAACGCTCGACGATGTTGATCAACTCTGAAGAAAAGTTGTCCATTTCCGTGGCGATGCGGTTGATGCGACCGAGCAAGTAGTTGTAGAAAATAACCGCCGGGATTGCTGCCGCAAGACCCGCAGCGGTAGCGATAAGCGCCTCTGCGATTCCGGGAGCGACAACCGCCAGAGAGGCGCTCTTCATGGCGCCGATCTGTCGAAATGACTCCATAATGCCCCAGACAGTGCCGAATAGTCCGACGAAAGGGGCAGAAGATCCGGTGGTTGCCAGGAAATTCACCCCCCGCTCCAGACGAGTCCGCTCCGCGGTGATCGCCTGCTGCAAAGAGCGAGCGTAATTGTCCATTCCGGATCGGACATATTCCGGTTCCTGGGATGAATCTACGGAGCCCTCTTGACTGCCCAGTTGACTCCTGGCCAGCCTGCTGAGTTCCGCATATCCGGCATTGAACACGTGAGCCAAGGGGCTGAACGTGAACTGTTTCGCCTCCGTGTACAGGAGGGAGAATTTGCGTGATTCCCGGAAAGCATCCAAAAATAACGCGGTGTGCTTCCGTGCCCTGGAGAGCTGCATTGCTTTCGTGATGATAATGGCCCAACAGACCAGAGAGAAGAGCATGAGCATGAGCATCACGCCCTTGACGACTATTCCTGCTCCCATGATGATCGACAAGATGCTGTGTTGCTCAAGGGATTGACCCGGAAAGATCGCGGCAAATGCGTCTGGCATGGATTATATCTCCTTTCCTCGACGTGAAAGATTCGCGGTAAAAAATGCCTTAAAGTCAGTCTGCAACCGATCTTGGCTCATGCTGCCCACATTAGGGCGAATTCGTTCGCCGGCACGAATGTGGAGCAGCACACTTGTCCCAAGTCCGAAATCGAGAAAAGGCTTTATTTTCCTTTTTCCTTGAACAGGATGGGTACCACATATCGCAGAGTATCTGTGCCCAGGCCGTCTGGAAAGGATGGGAATTTCTTGGCAGCCTTTTGAATGATCTTGATCGCAGCTTCATCCAAGATCGTGAACCCGGACGAGTCGATTATAACCAAGCTCGAAATTGAACGGTCTTTGTTGATGGCAAACGCCACCACCACCTCCCCATGCTGCCGTTCCTGTGCAGCCTGCTTCGGGTAAAAAACCGCTTCCCGAATAGCCGAAAGCACCATGGCATCGAAGGCTTCTCCAGCCTGACCCGCAGCAGGTATGAACCGGCGTTCAGGGCTTGCCGTCGACGGCATGCTAGCCAATGAATTCTGGAGGCTATCGCCTCGAGGATCTGCTTCTTTTTCTTTGGTCACTTCTTCCCGCTTCTTGCTCTCCTCCTTTTTTTCGAGCAAGTCCGGCTTCTCCAACATCGCTATGCTGGTCGGGTGTAGAATGACTTCCTGCAAGTCAATCGCTTTGGGAGGCTCCAGGGCGCGTGGTTCTTTCAGCCTCTTAGTTTTCTTGGCAATCGACGGCGCGGACGCTGGAGAGTCGATTGAAGCCGGTCTTTCATCCTGTGGAATCAATTCTTCTTGTGAAACAATTGTTGCCGAGAGTACGTTGCCCGCGTAGCCGGGCGTGCCCCCAACCTGTGTGGCTGGAAAGAAGGCAAACGAGACAAAGAGCGAGCAGTGGACCAAAACTGAAGTGAAGAAAGCCGACGGTCTTGCCGACCTGGATTCCAACCACGAGACACGAGCTTCTTCCGCACTCTCCACATCCGGATCGAGATCGATGGAGAGCAGGTCCGATTCAAACTCTTTTCTCGATTTCGTCCATTCAGTTAGGGCAGAGACCGGATGGTTCAACATTTCCGTTTCAGGAAAAGATTCGGACTCGGGTAAGTCAACCTCCATTCTTCCTGCTTCTTCACTCCAATGGCCGAATTTCGCCTCAATATTTTCCGGAAGGGGTACATCCGAGAAGAAGTTATCAATCCTTTCAACTGGGGGGACTTCACTGCAATCAATGATGAAATCATTAGGAACTATCATACCTATCCTCGATATCTGGAACCCTTGAACCGGGCAGAAACGTCAAGAGCCCTCCTGTTTGGTCAAGAAGAGATTCCGATCATGGCACTCTTTCATAAATCGTAGCACTAGATAGCATAGTAACGATGTTGGTGCCTACAGTCAAGAGAATGGAGAAGCGGTCAATCAATTCCCTGGCAATTCCCCAGAACCGCTCAGGAAGCTGTCAAAGCCGATACAGTGAAACGTTTGACCGACACTAAGGTCTACCTGATTAAGGCTCCAGGGACAGCATTCTTGCAGACGAATAAATACAGATTTCTTCCGGTCCACGAAGCATGAGTGGCATCTTTGCGCGGCAGGTATGTCACGTGTGTCATAAAGCATTTATGTATGCCACGTTATTGACAATATGCCACAAGCGGGTCAACCTTAAAGAAAGAGGCAATTGGGTCATTAAACGTTAACAACGAACGAAAGGAGTTCGTAATGCAAGGCGACCATGAACACGAGCATCTTCATGCCCATGAACATGTTCACGCGCACACGCATGAACACTGGCACGGAGAAACGAAACATACGCACGAACATGAGCATCACCACACTCACGAGCACCGTCATGAGCACAAACACGGCCATGAGCACACCGGAGAATCGTGGAACCACAGCCACGATCATTCGGCCGACCACGGGCCTCACGACCACGCGCATGCGGCTCATGAGAAAGAGGCTCACGAGCACACGCACTAGTTCAGAATCGTGTCTGGACGACCCGGATGCCGTAACATATTAATATCACTTGACGCATGCAGTATATTTGTGATCTAATCTAAATTGAGGAGAGAGGGTAGTTCTATTGTAGAGGTTTTGGAGTGAATTACCTGCTCTCTTTCGTTGTTTTGTGCTTTCTTCTTTCCGGGTGCGCCACGCCACGGATTCAGCTTAACAACTCGGATAACGCCCAGTCTTTGAGAACAGTCCAAACAGCGCCATCGGGAGACACGGCCAAAAGTGTTTCCGCGCGGGCCGCCACTTCCGACGTCCGACCTGAAGCGGTGAATGCTTCATTTTCAGGCGCTTTGCACCCTGATCAATTTTAGGCCCAAGGGTTTATAATAATCGCCACTTGTGTGCTATCCTTGTCGTTCCCGGGCTCCAGCCTGGGAACGAGTAAGCAACCTTGTCTTGGCGCTGCTGCACTAACGAGAGGAATCATGGCGAGAAAAAAGGACTCACAATTCTGCATGAGCGGAGGACAGTTGATTGCCCGCGGGGATGTGATCAAAGTCATGGATCAGGGCTCCGTGGTCAAGTGTCGAGTCCTCTCGTGCCTCGCATCGGAAGACGGCGCCTGCCTCGCGGGCCTGGAAATTCTGGAAGGCGCAAGGAAGGGTGAGAAAATTAGAGCAACCTTGAAGGCCGGAGACGCCACACCAGGGAATGCGGATTAAACGAGTTGCCGGGCTTTCCAAGAATTTTGAACAGGCCCAAATGCGGCAGTCAGTCGATATCCGGCTGTCCACTCCAAGAATGAGGACGAATGAATGCCTCGCGTAACCGTATGCTCACTCTTCGGGTAGCAACGCGGTTTCAACGATCCGGCCGACCTCTTCGCCCAAATTTATTGTCAGACCTTCAGTGACCTCGCTGGGCAGGCCCTTGATATCGACTTCATTGCGCGCGGGGAAAACAACTGTCGTCAGCCCCGCCCTCTGGGCAGCAAGTAGCTTTTCACGAACCCCACTCACAGGCAGCATTCGGCCGTTCAACGTGATTTCTCCGGTGAAGCCCACATCTCGTCGCGCAGGCCGACCGGTAAGGAGGGAAATAAGCGCGAGAGCGATTGTAACGCCTGCAGAGGGACCGTCTTTTGGGATGGCGCCGGCCGGAATATGGATGTGGATGTCACTGGCGGTGAAAAAATCGGGATCTATACCGAAACTCTGAGCGTTGCCCCGAATGTAACTCAGCGCAGTTTGAGCCGATTCTCGAAGAACATTTCCCAGGGAGCCGGTTAGGATTAGCTGTTGGCTGCCTTTCATCCGAGTTGCTTCTACGAATATGATCTCACCGCCGAATTCTGTCCAGACCAAGCCGGTCGCTACTCCAACTTGATTGCCGGCCTCGGCTACCTCATGAGTAAACTTTCTGGGTCCGAGAAACTGGTCGATGGAATCCGCGGTCACCCGGAAGGAACCTTCCGTTTCACCGCTTTTTAAGGAGATGCGAGCCAATTTTCGAGCCACATTTGCTATTTCCCGTTCCAGATTTCGCAACCCTGCTTCACGAGTATGCTCCTGCACAATTTTGGCGATGGCCTCGTCGCTGAAGTCTATGTGATGAGCAGACAAGCCGTTGTCTCTTAACTGACGCGGGATCAAAAACTGCTTGGCAATCCGCATCTTTTCCTTTTCGGTGTAACCGTGAAAGTTGATGACCTCCAGGCGGTCCAGTAAAGGAGTGGGAAGATTTTCCACGACATTGGCCGTGGCGATGAACATTACAGCGGAAAGATCAAATGGAACATCAAGATAATGATCGATGAAATTGCGGTTCTGCTCAGGGTCCAAAATCTCGAGCAAGACCGACGCGGGGTCCCCGCGAAAATCCTGCCCGATTTTATCAATTTCATCCAACATGAAGACCGGGTTTCTCACCGACAATCGCCTGATTTCATTTATTATGCGACCCGGCATCGCCCCGACGTAAGTCCTTCTGTGACCGCGAAGTTCCGCTTCATCTCGAAGCCCCGCCAATGAGAAGCGCACGAATTTCCTTTCCATAGCCTCTGCGATGGCCAGCCCAATGGAGGTTTTCCCTGTTCCCGGCGGTCCTGCAAAGCACAGGATTGGCCCTCTCGTAATCTGCGCGTGCCGTTTCTTATCGAGGATCCGATTCACTGTGGAGCGCAGCTCATCAATTTTAAACGGTTTGGCAAGATAGTACGCAGCACCCTTTGTTAAGGCGTCCACCGCGGAATCCACGGTGGCATACCCGGTGATCATGATGATATCGTTGTAGGGGGTCCTCTGTTTTATTGATTGCAGCAACTCAATACCATTCATCTTCTCCATCTTGAGGTCGGTGATAACCAAGTCATACTGTCGGCCTTCCAACATCGATAGAGCTTGGACCCCATTGGCCGCGGTGTCTACGGAATGG
>DATJPW010000051.1:0-82504 GCA_035506215.1 Desulfomonilaceae bacterium | reverse complement strand
TAAATTACGAGCCTGCGGTAGCGTAGCGCAGTTTCAAAAGGGTAATTTCTTGACACCGGGCCTCTACATGCGATATATTCTTGCGTGATTATGCGGTTTTTCGGTGTTCTGGAGTCTCTGCCAAAGAGGTATGGATTGACTACAAAAATCCCCATTCGGGCAGCCGGTCACATCTTGCTACTGCTGGTGATCGGTGTGACAGTTGTCTATCCAGGAACGGCTGCGGCTCAAGGCTTATCATCATGGTGGGGGTCGGCCGCGTGGTGGGACTGGTCGGATTACCGGGCCGTAGGCGGGGTTCGAATTATCCTGCCGAGGCTCGCGAGCGGACACGTCACGAACGGAACCTTTAGCTACAATCTAACGGATAGTAGTCTTGGCGTCACATCCGACCCACAGCCGGTCGCCGAAGTTTGGGGTGAGCTCTACGTTGATCGGCTTGGGTTACGCTTGATTGGAGAAAGCTACACTTTTACGGGACGGCCCGATAATCTCAGCGATCAAAGGATAGCAACACTCCAAGTAGACTTGTCTCGATTCGGACTGGATCTGGATCTCGTACGTTATCCCTTTTTCAAATTTGGTGTCGATGCCGACTGGCATTTCAGTCCTGTGCAGTGGTATGACCGCAGCGTGGACTTGGCCACTTGGCAGGCTTATTTCAACCCTCTTCCGCTAGCTTCTCCCACCAATTATGTGCTAGATCCGAGGGGTTTTTTGTATAGCAGCGATCAACCGAACTTGTATCCGAGCACCCTCGGGATTCATGGACAAGTCATTCCGGCGCGCATAAAGGGCGTGCCTCTAATAGGCAGCGCACGATTTCGATTCCCCATTACGAGCGGTACCATGGCGCAGGTCACCGAGTGGGAAATTGGAGGCGGGCTCCGGCCGGTCATATGGGAAATAAGCTGGTTAAGCCACAGCACATTTTCTTTTGAAGTCGAGGCCGGCTTTCGCTCTACATACCTTAATACAGACGCCACAATTCAGGACAAGAAACTCGTGCCGATCCCTAACCCTCCCGGGTTCCCCAACGGCACGGGGCTCGCAGACCAACTGCATTTGAAGGCACATTGGCAAGGCGCGTATTTTGGGATCGCGGCGCACTTCTAGTGTCCTGTCCGTAATCAACCTTCACAATTTAATCCACGCAGTCGATTCCCAACAGGATAATTACTTCTGGTCGTGAGCGAATCAGCAGCGCTCGTATTGTTCCCCCTATGCAAGGTCGCTTTCTTTGATCATACTCCCTCACCCGAGGCGCCTTTTTATGATCATTTTTTCCTCGTTCCCAGGCTCCAGCCTGGGAACGTATAAGGGGAGGCGCCGCCTCTCCCACGAGATTAAAGACCGCGAATGATGCGGTTCCGCCGCGTACCGCGGCATCACCGCATCCTACGCCTTGTGGTGCAGCCGGAAAATTCTGTAAAGGAGTTACGCACGATGTCCGGGCAGAGCCCGGACGACACGCGTTCCCAGGCTGGAGCCTGGGAACGAGGTGGAAAGGCCTCCTGCGCTTGCACTGCTAGACGAGCCAGCAGTGGCACTTAGTGGTTCAAATTATGTTCTCCCCCGTTCCCACCCTCTGGTGCCTACCAAGCCCTCCGTCGACGGGAGGGTTGTAGATCCGTAGGATGCGGTGACCGGCAGGAACCGCATCATTCGCGGCCTTTTCTCCGGCGATGCGATTCGCTTTGTTCACCGCATCCGGGCTAGTCCTGGGTCAGTGAGGAATGGTTTCAAAAAGTTTTCTTCATATTATAGCGCGACCTCAACTACCCCCGAGAGGGACACCTGATCGGACCAGACCCTGGAGCCGTCGAACGAGAAATTTATGTCGAACATGCTGTTGGTCAACAAATGTCCGCCGTTGGTCAAGACACGTTTTATATCGAATTCAATTCGGGTATTCAGCCTATCCCGGGATAAAACCCCCAGGCTGGCAAACACATGCCAGCAGTGCCCGCTGGTGTTCTGCTCGGTCACACGGTTACCTTCCCTAAGCAAATGTGCGTCTTCGTTCCTACCTCGCACCAGTGCGTAATCGACCTGGACATCCAAACGCAACCTGGTCAGAGGAATGCCCGCAGTTCCGAGATTGAAGATCGTATACGAGGCGCCGCCGAAATAGATGTGGTAGAAGAACTGCTTGAAATCTATTCCGTCGCCGGGCAGATCACTAGGCCAACCTCCAATCGCTGTCTGATATCCGTCGTGTGTGGTGAAAAAGAAATACTGATACCGGAGGCCGATCAATGGGGTGAAGTTAAAGTATCGCCTAACAGGGTTCCCCAACGTCGCGGCCACATCCAAAAGAATGCCCGTGTTCAATCTGCATTGAGATTCGCTGAAAACCGTCTTCTGGGAAGGCCGACCGTCGTCATCCCAGTCGCTGTCCTGCATCTTCAATCCACTCTCTCGGGTGATATTTATCCAACCCTGGCCGCTAAGTGACCACCAGCTTCCCCGATATTGACTTTCGATGCCGATGAACCACTGGTCCAAAGGGAATTCCAATCGACTCAGAGGGTCCTGTTGGGGCGAAAACGGATTAGGGAATTGATAGGAAGTGAAGCTGTTAAGAAATTTTCTGGCGGCCAACGAGCACGAAGAGCAAGAAAGCCCTTCCGACAGGTTTGTTCGGAAAACTCGATATGTCGCTGCAGGATAAGGCAATAGATTTTGAGCCTGGATCGTTTGGGGAACAAAAAAGACCAAAATGGTGACAGCGAAGAACAAAACCAAACGGATCAGAACCATACCCATTTTTCCTAGTAGACGGCAACAGCCGTCCAATTTCACAATACCAAAGAAGAATTGAACATGCCCATGATGCAAGTTTTTCAGCCCGCATCAGAGGGAGTCTTGCCAGGCGCAAATCAGTGGTTCTTAAAAGCCGCTGAATTTACCCGTTGACAGCAAACAATGCCGGATCGTTATGTCGAAAGTTGTTTTCTTGAAAATCGATAATATCATGAGGGTGGTATGGTAGTCAATTGATAAACTATATCATGTTAATATAATGTAATATATTCTGTTATAGAACAATATATTTAATTAAACTATTTAATATTGTTATTGCCATCCGACTTAACATTTTTACCGGCACGGTCATCGCTTTGGGACGGAGCCGAGCCGAGCTTTTCACGCAACTGTTGGACCCATGGCCGCACCATTACCGCGTGCGGAGAGTCCCCCGCTTTCTTCAGAAAAGCCTCCCACGTCTTGAGGGCCTCTGCATAGTCTTTCAGATCGTCCCGCAGCACTATTCCCAGATTAAAAAGGGCGATAGGATGATCAGGCTCGACCTCCAGTGCCTTTCGAAAGGCGTTGGCAGCTTCTTGGCTCTTTCCCAGCTTGCGGTAGCTGATTCCCATGTCCGTAAACACTTCAGGATTGCGAGGGTTTATTTGGAGGGCTCGTTGATAGGTTTCTATAGCCTTTTCGTGATTGCCAACGTCGAAGTAGTCATTTCCCAGTTGAATGAGGGCGTCCACATCATTCGGATTCACCGTCAATCTCTTTTCGAGATCGGCCATTCGTGTACGGATATCCGCAGGAGCCTCTTGTTGACGCGGCATCACGGAAGGAGCCGGGGAAAGGCCGGTCGTTTTTTCAAGCTTCCAGGCAGAAAAGACAATTCCTGCGATAAATCCTGCCACGAATATTCCGAACCAAGCGAGCAAGGGTCTTTTTTTCACGTGGATTGCTCCTATGCTATTTCTTCCAAAGTATCACAGCTCAATATAACAATTGCCAAAATTTTCTGTCTTTTTCTATTTGGTGTTGAAGTATGGGAGCATTGCTTCCGTGCTCACGAGGAGCGCGGGGTATCAAGATCGGTAGGCGCCGGCCTCCGTGCCGGTGCGCCGGGAATAAATGGGTCGGCAGAGACGCCGACCCCTACCGGATCAAAGCCTTTCGCAGACTACAATCGGGGGGGCCGGGGGATGAACCAAGCAGATTGCTTTCTCCGTTTCACAGTTCCCGCGTGCTAGGGTAGGGGGTCGCAGCAATGACAGTCTTTCACTGTTCGCAACCCTATGGTTACGAAAATCGTTAATAAGGGTTTGCTCGGCAAACGGCGAATTCGTATAATGTCGCCCTTGCATTCGCGCGGAGGCCCCAAAGGAGGTAACTTTATGGAAGATATTAAGAAAAAGTACAGGACTGTGATGGATGACCACTTTCCACCGACACTGAAGATCAGCTTTGGTGACCAGGTCCTGGAGTACAAAAAGAAATCATGGAAGATCCCGGATTCTTCGGGAGAACTCATAGAAAAGGGTCTTCGCTACGGCGAGAATCCCGGCCAAGAATCGGCCTTGTACGAATTAACCGGGGGCAACCTCGCTCTGGGAGACTGCAGGTTCATAGCGCCCGGTATGGGTTTGGTTAGCTCCACCACGGAATCTCAGATGATTCAATCCGGAAAACACCCCGGGAAGATCAATTTCACGGATGTCGATAATGCATTGAATATCCTTAAATATTTGATGAAGAAGCCCGCGTGCTCGATCATGAAACACAACAATCCATGCGGAGTAGCTACTCATGAGAGCCTTGCGGAAGCATACAGACGGGCAAACATGGCCGATAGAATAGCCGCTTTTGGCGGGGCCGCGGTTTTTAACCGAAGCCTGGACAAGACTACTGCTGAAATGATCTCCGAGAATTATCTTGAAGTCGTCGCCGCGCCTGACTACGCTGATGGAGCAGTGGAATTACTGCAACGGCGCAAGAACCTCCGTATTCTTGCTTTACCGGGCATAAGCCGTCTGGAAGAATACCTGGATCTGCGTATTGTTGACTTCAAATCCTTGATGGACGGAGGATTGATTATCCAGCAGTCTCAGCTTAATGCGATTCGGTCCGGAGCGGACCTCGTCCCTGCCAGGGTTACATATCACGGCCAAGAGTATGCCATTGAGCGTTCCCCCACACAAAGAGAGATCGAGGACATGGTTTTTGGTTGGGCTGTTGAGCAAGGGGTCAGCTCTAACTCCGTTATTTACGTTAAAGACGGATGCACTGTTGGAATAGGAACAGGTGAACAAGACAGAGTGGGTGTTGCCGAGCTGGCAGTATTCAAGGCATATACAAAATATCGGGATCGTTTGTGCTTCGAACGGTATGGGATGCCCTTCAATGAAATGAAAGACGCGGCGAAACGCGAGGAACTAGACCAGGAGACACGGACGCAGAAAGCCGGATTACCGGGGTCAATCATGGTCTCGGATGGCTTTTTCCCATTCCGCGATGGAGTAGATGTCGGTATCAGTCAAGGAGTATCGGCTATAGTTCAACCGGGAGGCTCGGACAGAGATTTCGAGTCCATTCAGGCGTGCAACGAGGCAAACCCGAAGGTGGCAATGATGTTCACGAATCAGCGGGCATTTAAGCATTGAAAATTACTGATCTCATGGGCCTGTGCTTCCGCGAAAGGAGGCACAGGCATGCAGGCCGACAGATGATAAAATTTCCGCTGATCTGCCTCATCACAGCAGCTATAATGCTGCAGCCGGGTAGATCGTCGGCTTTATCCGCAGATGACCTGGATAAAAGAATCCTGGACTGCGATCTAGTATTGAGAAGCGCCCTGAACATGCCGGATGGGGGTATCCCGACTGACCTGCTCCAGAGATGCCGCGGGCTGGCCATCTTTCCCGGCGTGCTGAAGCTCGGGATAGTAGTAGGCATCGACTTCGGCTCAGGCGTCATGTTGCGCCGAGATGAAAAGACGGCTCAGTGGAGCAAGCCGGCTTTTTTCACCATCCGGACAGCGAGTCTAGGTGTTCAAGCCGGCGCCCAGTCTACGGACCTCATCCTTTTGGTAATGAACGAGTCGAGTATACGAAACTTGCTGGAGGACAGGTTCGCTCTTGGCGCGGACATCTCGGTGGCGGCAGGACCGGTTGGGAGAGAGGCCTCTGCTGAGACGGACGTGACCTTGAGTTCGGGCATACTGTCTTATTCCAGGTCAAAGGGTGTCTTCGTCGGCCTGTCGCTGAAAGGGGCGGTCTTAAAACCGGATGACGAAGCGAATGAAATCTACCATGGCAAGGGAGTTTCGGTTCAAGATGTCTATTATGAAGGGCAGGGAAGACTTTCAGATGGTGCATGCATCCTCATTGAAACACTGAACGCCGCGGCCAAGTGAAGGAACTCATAAGGACGATTGCGGAGTTTCTTGACATTAAACAGCAATTACGGTATGTTAGGCATTACTTTTTGACCGACTATAACAAATTGGCCAAATTGTCACTTCACCCTCGATTTCGAGAAATGTTCCTTAGATGGAAGAAGATAGGTCTTCTGCTATGCCTGGCTGGGGCGATGCTCCAGCTGCCGATACAAGTTTGGCCGATGCCGTTTTGGCCTGTTGAAGGGGCCTCGCTTGGGCAGTCACGACCGAGAATAGTGATTTTCAAGGGCACACAGGCCTTGGAGCTGCATGAAAACAACGGCAAGATCAGGACCTACAAGGTGTGTCTCGGCCTTAATCCTATCGGCCCGAAGAGGATCACAGGTGACCAGAAAACCCCTGAAGGGGATTATTACATCTGTTCCAAATCTACGGCGAGCCGCTTCCATCGTTTTCTTGGAATCAGCTACCCGGGAGCGGCAGATGCCCAGGCCGCTTTTGAGCAGGGTTTGATTTCTCTAGACGATAGGGATTCAATAATAAGCAGCAGTCAAAGCGGAAGAACTCCTCCTTGGGATACGAAGCTCGGCGGCTGGGTGGGCATTCACGGCTATCCGACGGATTGGTATCGGAGACTCTGGGTGATCCTCTTCTTTCCCAAACCTCACAACTGGACCGACGGCTGTATAGCCATGTGGAATTTTGAGGTGGAAGAACTTTTTGACCGGGTCAATATAGGCACCCCTGTGAAGATTCTGCCGTAGAATTCAATCGACCTTGCGCATTAATTTACGGGAACCCCCTGCCGGCAACTCAGGCTGACGCAGGATTCGTCCGTGTGAGCGTTTCAGTGTCGGGGCGGCGTTGATTCAGGGCCTCCGCCCGAGCGACCTTTGCCGCCGCCCGCCTTTTCGAGGTCTCGCTCATTCTGTTCCAGATACTTTTCAGCTTGAGCGATCAGGCTCTTCAGGTCAGGGACCGACATTGTGTGCAGATAATCAACTTCACCCTGGATCTCTTTCAAAATATTAGCGAGCTTGGCCTGACGTTCCTCAACCATCAACAAGGTGGCGGCAAGTTCGTCGGAAAAGCCGGAGAGTCCGAGTATTCGTTTTCTGCTCATCAGCCATATGGTAACCGGAAAACAGACTGCTATGGCTATGAGAGCAGCTACGATCCACCTCAGATAGCTAACGAGTTCGTAGCTGACCATCTTGATAAAAGAGGATCGGCTTTCGGCCTTTTCTCCGGTTATTCTTATCGATTCAAGTACCTGCTCAAGTTGCTGTATGCGCTGGTCTGTGATGGATCCCGAATCACCCTTTTCAATCGGCTGAGTAGCGGGCGAAGTTGTCACTGACTCAGAGCGGGATCCCCCTGTGCCGGCCTGGGTTGTCTGGGCGAGAGCAGCAGCCTGCAATAGGCCGAATACACTCACTACCAATATCAGGCCCGCCAGCGTTGCAACTCGAGCACGACAGCGCGTCCATCTTCTTTCGGGTCTGCTTCGTGTCATTTTCAGATCTCCATTACTTGATTAAGCCCAATTCTTTGCCAACCTGGGCGCAGATTTCCACCGTCCTCTTCAGGTCCTCCTCAGAGTGCGTGGCCATCGCGCACATTCGAATCCGCTGTTGGCCTCGTGGAACGCCGGGCGCCACCACACAGTTCGTGTACAATCCTTCATCAAACAAACGCTTCCACAAAATCGCCGCTCGGGCGTCATCACCGACGATCAGAGGCACTATAGGAGTTTGTGTGGGTCCTATATCAAAGCCCAGGTCAAGCATCCCTTCAGTAAGAAACCTCGTGTTCCTCCAAAGTCTTTCCAGCGTATCGGGCTCTGTCTGGATGACGTCAAGCGCGGCCTGGACAGCCGCCACCGATGATGGCGGCATGGCCGCGGCGAAGATCAGCGCGCGGGAATGATGTTTGATGTAAGAAACCACCCGCGCATCGCCCGCGACAAAGCCGCCCAAGGAAGCCAGAGATTTGCTGAAAGTCCCGATCACGATATCTATTTCATCGTTCAAACCAAAATGTTCCTGAGTGCCTCTACCCTCCTTACCGAGCACTCCAATCCCATGCGCATCGTCCACCATGATGCGCGCGCCAAACTCCTTGGCTGTCGCTATGATCTCCGGTAGGGGCGCTATATCACCGTCCATGCTGTATACGCCATCGACGACGACCAGTATGCCGGTGCCGTCCGTACTAACTTCGAGATAGCTGCGCAGGGAGTCAACATCACTGTGCAGAAACCGCCTGACCTTTCCAAATCCCAATCTGGTGCCCTCAACGGTACTTGCATGGACCAACCGATCCATAATAACTGTATCGGAACGGCCAACAAGCGGGGCAATCACTCCCTGACTCGTCTGAAAGCCCGTCGAAAATATTAGTGCTGCCTGTTTTCCGACAAAGCGTGCCAGGGACGCCTCGAGTTGTTCGTGAAGCTCGAGGGTGCCGTTAAGAAAACGGGAGCCGGAACAGCTTGTCCCGTATTCTTTCAGAGCTCGCATGGCCGCCTGCCGGACCTTGGGATGCGTAGTGAGTCCAAGATAGTTGTTGGAGCCCACCATTATCAGCTCTCGGCCGTCCACGATAACGTGAGGCCCATCCATCCTGGAAATCGCCCTGAAGAAAGGATAAAACCCCGTGGACATCGCTTCAATGTCGCGGTTAAAGGCCGTGCACTTATCAAATAGATCCGTCATTACAGTTGGTCGCTAATGTCCTGGCCACGTATGCAACAACACAATATGCTCAAGGATTGCATTCGTGGCCGCGTATTAATACAGCCTGTCTAAGCCGTTCCTCGTGCGTTGGTCAACGAGTGTTTGATATCTCTTCAGCCCATTCCTCATAATATACCGACCACCGGTCCCAAGCCGGGCATCGGTTACCCCAGTTTATGCCTCATGATAGAGCGGTTCGTCAAGGTTCCGGACTTAAGACGCGTCTGCTGACTACGATGGGACAATCATATCCTCTGGAGCGTCGAATATTTCGAGGAATACCGGTATCCGGTTCGACATGATAGAGCACAGTTCCATGCATGTTTCTAAAGGGGAAAGCGGATGTCCCGATGGGCTGGAAAGTTACCATTCATTGTGGCACTCGTCAAGGCTCTGTGGGCGCATCCCGCGCTGATGGATACAGCGGAACCGCAGCAGACGAAGGTCAAGGCGTCACAGCCCGGACAGTTTGATTCTTTTAAAAAGAAGAGGGTCTTTCAGGACCCTCTTCTTCTTACTCGTACAGGAAGCGGCCCACGTTTGAGCCACTCCCTTTCCTATCTTTGTCTAATAGCTTTTCAGAAAGTCGGACATTATTTCGACTGACTTTTTCTCAACAACTTTGTCAAAAATCTTGTCCTTGACTTCTCTGGGAAGCAACTCGATGCTCTTGGTTGTAGCACTATCGAATTTGGCCGTCGGGAATGTCTTGAGTATCTTGTCCCTTTCAGCCTCGTTGGCGTAAACTCGGAGCACTTTCAGGCCGGCCAGCATCTCTTCGGGGAGATCGCCTAATCCGGCCTGTCTCAATTTGTCGTATCTTTCTTCATTAATCCAGATGTTAATGGGGAATTTCTCCTCTGCCATGATATCACCTCCTACTTCATGGGTGGAATTTCGAAAACCGGTATTCTCTTTTCCAGGTATTCATCACCGACGAACGGGGACCCGAATCCGTATTTCTCACCGCACTCCATCATCACGTCAAACACTTCCGGCCTGTAAATGAGGCGCGGCGGCTTTACTCCATCTTGCACGATGCTCCGAATGACGGTCCCGCTGAATTTTTGCCACTCTTTCTTGTGATCGCACAGCCCCTCGGACGTGATCTCACCGCAATGCGGGCAGAACAACCAGTTCATCGAATAAACCGGAACGATGGATAGGTCGTTCTTGACACTCTCCAAAAGGTGATGAGCGTCATATGCGCCGTAGTACGTTCCAACACCCGCGTGATCCCGGCCGTACATATGATGAGTGAGGCCCAAGTTGGCCCTCAGTGCAGCATGAAACACGGCCTCTTTGGGACCTGCATACCTCATGTCCCAGAAGGTAAGTGATGTCATGTGGTTGTGATCGCCAAAATAGCCGGATTTCCTCAACTCATCCTGGGTAAGAATGATGGCTTCGTCGATGTAGTCGCCTTTCCGCTTGTCACCAATAATGGCGTTCACCAAGACTCCCACGAGGGGTTTTTCTATGGGGAGTTCGGCATAGGCTTGGAACCAGGCTCCTTTCATGAGCCATTCGTGTCCTGTATGAGGCACATTCCTTGTTTGGTGGGCCACAATCCTTTCCCAGCCTTTTTCCTTGAATCTCTTCCTCATCTCCAGAGGCGGAATGAAGTACGGATCGTACGGTGGGTTGATCTTCGGACGGTTCACCAGCGTCACTTTGCCCCCGACAAATTTGTCTTTATACTGAAAGGTGCGAGCGCACCCGGGGTGCTTCGGATCATCGGTGCCGTAAACGGCTTTGCACATGGCGTTCTTGTCGTAATCATATATCTCCTCGACCTCCAGAATCGCCATGGGATTGCCGCTGAAAGTGAGCAGAACCGATTGACCCGGCTTCACACCGTAATCGGCTATCTCCTTGTCAGAAAGATCAAATACGATGGGAATGCTCCATACAACCCCGTCCGCCAATCTCATCTTCTTGCAGACAGAGTCTACATCCGCCTTTCCCATGAAGCCCTGAAGAGGCGTGAACCAACCATAAGTTATGTCGATTACTTCATTGGCGAGCTGACTCCGGATCGGAATTTCTTTGAGCCCCTTTATTTTCTGAGCCGCTTCGGCCGGCGCCATGATGCGCTCGACGATTTGTTTGCCACCGTGTCCTATTTCCGCCATATTCTTTCTCCTTTCTATGTGTGGCCTTGAATTTCCCTTTGGTACGAGGAACAGGCGTGTCTCGGCTTCAAGAATCCGCAGCACCCCCTTTATCTGCGGGGTTCTCATCGAATCTCACACTTCTTTGAGAGATGGAATGTTATCGAAGCTGTGAGAGACCGACGCCACCCTTGAAAATACTCAGGTTAGTCAAACTCTGTCAAGCATCAAAACTATAGCGTTCTGAATTATGCAAAAACGCACTTAAGAAAAGAGTTATCGTTGCAGCCATAACATATGGAAAAAGTTGTGTAAATTCAATAGCAACCCGACAAATAGCTTTGCGAATTATTCTTTGCGCCCTCATGAACAAGTCTATTTGCCAAGCAACCTTAAAGCGCCTTTATGGAAAGGAGCATGATTCGGAAAAAAATGAAACTCGCTAGCTTGTGTTTCAACGACGAGCGGTAAGTAGATCGGGGATCTGCCATTTGGCACGAATCGGTCCCATAGGAGAAGGCTCGAACCTCTTGGCTACACGCGTTCGGGTGAGTTCTACAGGTGAGAAGTATGCGAGAGGATTAAACATGTTGTTGGCGACGCGTACCTCCAGATGCAGGTGGGGGCCGGTGGAACGTCCTGAATTACCTACAGACGCGATCTGTTGACCACGGCGCACCTTCTGATTTTTTGTCACTGCCACATTATTGAGATGCGCGTAATACGTGTACACACCCTTGCCGTGATCGATCAGCACTGTGTTACCGTAACTACGAAATCTCTTCCTGCTGCCGGTGAATATCACTCGGCCGTCCGCACAGGCCAGCACGGGAGTATCTATGCCGGCGGCAATGTCCAAACCCCGGTGGAATCGACCCCATCTATGGCCGAAAGGCGAGGCGAGGACGCCTCCCGGGACGGGAAACTTGAGATCAGGTACCGCAGGATCTCTCTCGCCTCTAATAGCATTTGCCAGGGCGCTGGCAGATTGTTTCTTCTCATTCTTGCCCTTTGCCGTGGAGCCGCGCGCGGGTTCCTCGCCGGCATCCAGGAGCGCATATGCGGGCAAAAAGATTGTGTCACCGGTCTTCAATGAGTATGGAGCGAGAATTCTGTTAACCTTGGCCACTGTTGACAGATCCAGCCCGTAAACGTTGCATATATGCTGAAGAGTCTCGTCCGGCCCCACAACGTGAAAAGCGCCTTGTTGGTGAGGATTGCCGGCAGGCGCGCTTTTCGCGGCCGCCTCGGTTTGTTGTTTAGGTATATCTTTTAATTCTGGGTTTTTCTTAACTATTCCAGTGACAGACGAACATGACACGAGCAAAGGGAGGAAGATAGCAGCCAGCCATTTTGATTTGGTATCCATACCTTATACCAACACTTAAATCTGACGCATCACTAGAGCATCCTAACATACTTAAACCTAAAAGTCAATTATAAGGCCTAATGCTCTGTTTTTTAGTTAGTTAATCACAATATCATGTGGCAGTGGCAAAATGTTTATGGTTCTGCGCAACACCAAGAGATGTATCCCTGACGTTCTCACTTCTCACGTTATCTCTAAATCGGAGCACGATCAGCGCGGCCGGGGACTCTCTCCACGGCTTTGGTAAGCGGATAAGTCACCTGTAAATCGTGCGTCCTGACCATACGGGGTGGATAGAGGCCCTGTGGGCACCTCCCGCAATGTCCGGTTCATCGGCATTCAGGTGTGTGTCAAGGCCCTGAAAAATCAAAGATGCCGGTCCCCCGAGCCCATTATCCCGGATCGGTAACGATCCTCCTGTTAAGGCGGGCTTTCCGCTCACGAGCCCGGAGGGACCTTTCGCCACGACATCACCGCACGTAGTCAGAGCGCCATCATTGTAACGATGCATTCTATTGTCCAACCTGACCTGTGGCGGGCTTGCTTTCATCGGACTTCTTGGCCGCCGCTGCATCTTTCGTTGACATCAAACTCCCAATTTGTTGTTTGATGTTACCCAGTTCTGCCTCGTACTCTTTCACCTGCCTGTTAACACTGGTGGTGGAACTCTGCTTGAGGTCCTCAATTTGCCCTTCCAATCTGGCTATGTGTGCGTCAAGCTGCACCCTCTGTCCGAGCAGGCTGTCGACCGAGGCCCTCAGTGTCTTGATCTGAGCATCAAGGTTCATGTCGCTCTGTTGCTTGGCGAGATTAATCTGGCTCTGCATTCTCTCGGCCTTTTGTTCCAGGGCCCGTATCTGAGTCGACACGTCCTGTGCCAGGGCGGTCAGGCAAGAAGCGACGACAACAATCGAACAAACCATCGTCAACACTATCCAGGTCTTCTTCATCGCTCAACTCCTGTTTTCCTGAGTTTTGAGACGCGCACGTCCCGTTGCCTGGGCACTAATATCACACACCGATGGGAATGCAATAATATTTTTACTAATTATCTCATAAATTTTGGAAAAAAATATAAAGTAGATTATTATATATTGTATCTCTTACGGCATTCAGATTGTTTCTCAGACTTTTCCTCTGATCAGATAATTCTGTGGACCGCAGCGGAATTCCCTTGCTATGATTCCATTGGTTCCAGGCCTATTTGGTATAATGCTCCTCTTCATCACTTACGGGTACATCGTGCAAAAGGATGAGTTATGAAGCTTAACTCGTTGACGTTCATTCTGGCTTTGGCCGCGGTTTTGTTCGGTTCGGGGAGCTGCTTGGGCGACAAGCCAAATTCCGGAAACGCTGTTCTGATAATTCAAGGCAAGGTTCTCGACTCGGCGGGCAATCCCCTGGGTGAAGCAAATGTTCTGCCTCATCTCAATGGAAGGCCTTACCTGGGCATAGCACACGATCCCAGCACGGCAAAGATTGAGGCAACGGGGAGAAACGGCCTTTTCAGCGTAGAAATTCACGCGCCGGCCGAGAAGATTAAAGACGGCCACTGGGCCGTCAAAATCACCAGGCCAAGCTTCCGGCCTTCGCAGTTGATCCCGTTAAAAGTGTACGAGGAAGGACCTGATGAAAAGGGCCTCACCCATTTTCTTGCGTATACCGCTTTTTCCATGCAGCGATTCCAGGGGACCGCATTCTGGATTGCGCTGATAGTCTTCTTCGGTGTCTATGTTCTGATAGCTTTTGAAATTGTTCACAGGACGCTGGCAGCGTTTCTTGGCGCGGTTGTGATACTGTTCATCACCCACACATTTGGATACTACAACGAGGCATTCAATGTGCTCACGTATGAACAGGCCCTTCGTGCAGTGGATTGGAACGTCATCTTCCTCCTCATGGGGATGATGATTATCGTGGGTGTGTTGAAGGTCTCCGGCGTTTTTCAATGGCTGGCTTACAAATCCTTCGAGGTGGCCAGGGGCCAGATCTTTCTACTCTCTTCTGCTCTTTGCATAGTTACGGCGACGGTCAGCGCCTTTTTGGATAATGTGACCACCATGCTTCTCCTCACGCCCGTGACAATGGAAATCGCGGTCGTGCTCGGGGTGTCCCCCTTTGTTTTTCTCATTCCTGAGATCCTGGCATCCAACTTCGGAGGTACCGCCACGCTCATCGGCGACCCGCCGAACATCATGATCGGATCGTACGCGGGCATCACTTTCAATGAGTTCGTCATCCATCTTACTCCCGTGGTAATCGTGACAATGGCGGCACAGATCATTTACAACAAATTCGTTTACGGCAAGGACTACCACAGGGCCAAGGTTGAAGACGTGCCAAAGATGATATCTTTTCTTAGAGAGAAGTACAAGATCACCGATGCCAGGATTCTAACCCTTGGCGGGACGGTGCTGCTGGCGGTGATCGGGATGTTCGTCTTTCACGGTGTGTTTCACATGGAGGTGAGCGTTGCGGCCATGTTCGGTGCGGCGCTGATCGTGCTGGTAAGCAAACTGGATATTGTGGAGATGCTGGAGAAAGAGATCGAATGGCCCTCGCTAGTCTTCTTCATTATGTTGTTTATCGTAGTGGGGGCAGCGGAGCAAACGGGCATACTTCAGGTGATAGCGGACTGGATACTCGATGTTTGCCAGGGGAAACTCTGGGTGGCAGTGTTGATAATACTGTGGGTCTCCGGCGTGACTTCGGCTATCGTAGACAATATCCCCTATACCGCGACCATGCTGCCGATAACGCTCTTTCTGACCAAGACGCTGCCGGGGGCCGAAACCGGGGTATTATGGTGGGCGTTGTCTCTGGGGGCCTGTTTTGGAGGCAACGGTACTATCATTGGCGCTTCCGCCAACGTGGTGACCACCGGAATAGCTGAAAAGGCCGGCTACAAGATCACATTTTACGGCTTCATGAAAGAGGCGGCCCCAATAACCCTGATCAGTTTGATCATTTCATCGGTGTTTCTGTTGTTGCGTTACTGAAGCCCGGCAGCGAACCCGGCGTGGAATGAATACTGCGAGAGGTGCGATATGCCCCATTCAATACCTGTTTCAAAACTCATGATTCTTCCGAAGGAATGGCCGGCGATCAGGGCGGACGCTGACGTGTGCACGGCAATCAAGCTGTTAAGGATCGTCACTGATGAGCAGAAGCTGGAACACGGTCATTCAACTCCATTGGTCTTTGACGAGAATTACCAGCTTCTGGGGTTCGTGCATCTGACCGATCTACTAAAAAGCGTGAAGCATCTTTGGGAAAAGCAACTTCAGGCCTGTGAGAATCCCGATGTTTCGCCCCCCGTCAGTGAGCTTGTAGTGCCGTTCGCCGGCTCAGTTCAGCCTGAGGACAGCATTCTCAAGGCCCTTGACATAATGATGGATCACAACATTTCCCTGGTTCCTGTTATGAGCGAGGGCAAATTGCAGGGTCTGGTCAAGCTCTCGGACATATTCAACACTGTGGCCGCACTTCTATTTGATGAAGAGGACCCTGAAGAGCGACACCAATTACTCAGGGACTATCATTTGTGATCAGCGCGCCCACATCCGCAAAAGGGTGCCAGACATGGCCTCAGGACAAGGAGCGATCATTGACCCGCCGATGTGGGTTTCGCCAACATGGATATCAAATCCACCAGCAGGCTGAAGGTCATGCTGCCGCAAGCAATCGCGACACCGTAAGCAAAGGGATAGTAGCTCAGCCGCAAAGTCTCGGACACCTCACCAGTTCTGCGCAGAATTTCCGCATACGCACCGACCTGCCATGCTGCGACGGAAAACAGAATTATCCCGAGAACGAGGCTGATTCCGACGACGATTCTGCGCGAGCCCGGTGAAAAAGTGCTGGAGAGGATGTCAACGGCTATGTGACTCTTCTTGATCTGGGTATACCCCAAAGGCAGGGCAACGGTCAGTGCCCCGAGAAAACTCACCAGTTCGAAAGAGGACGCGAGCGCATGTCCGAACAATCTGAGCACCATGTTAACACACGAGATCAATGTCATAAGAACGAGCGCCAACCCGCCAAGAAAGGTCAGAGCACCATTGAACCACTCATTCACCTTATTAAGTGCTTCCATGCCGGTCCCCTTGAATCCAACGAAAACCAAGAATCATGGGCCTGCAAACAGGCCCGTGGCACCCGAGAGTTCAGACGAATCGGTTCATTTTCCCGAAAACAAAGCGGCACAATCACGTGACGGCCTCTAATACCAATTCGCGTTCAAGTTTGTAGGAAAATCCCCTCTAACCCCCTTTATTAAAGGGGGTAATGGGGGGATTTGAATGCGAATCGGTATAAGATCACCTGTGTCCCCGCCAGCTTCACTTTACTCCTCCGGTACGGGAGAGTTCGGTCTTCAGCTTCGTCAGATCGTCCAATACCTCTTTGCCGTTGATCCCCTCTTTCTGGGTGCGGTCCAAATACTGTTGTATTACCGGTTTTATCTTGGCCGTCCATCTATCCTTTTCTTCTTTAGGGAGAGTGATGAACTCCACTTTTTCCGTTTCTTTCGACCATTCAGAAGCGTCTTTGGCGTGCTTGTCCGCGTATTCACCGGTCCATTTGGATTGTTCTCGACTCAGATCGTCAAAAACCTTCTTCACGTCATCAGGAAGTGATTCCCATTTCTGTTTGTTCATGACCACGGCAAAGGGCACAACCCACAGGTCGCACATGGTAACGAACTTGCAATATTCCGCAAACTTCATGTCCTTCATCACTTCCAACGAACTCACAAGGCCGTGTACCACCGCTTTCTGCAAAGCTTCGGGCACGGCCGACATTGGCATGCCTTCGGGCTGCGCTCCCAAAAGCTTCATGATCTCCACCCCGGTCCCAGCAGCACGCAACTTAAGGCCCTCTAAGTCTTCAAGCTTACGCACCGGTTTCTGAGACATGATGTTGGCCGGAGCGCATGTAAACATCGTGAGGACTTTGACCTGGTCGAATGCCTTAGGTTTGTGTTTCACATACAGATCCCACATAGCAAGGCTGGCAACTTCGGCACTGGGGAACTCCAATGGGAGGTCCATGGCCTCCAGGAACAGAAATCTGCCCGGCTGGTATGCTGTGGCAAGGCACCCGATATCCGCCACACCGCTTACCACCCCGTCGAACATATTCTTCGCGCCCAACAGGGTGCCTCCCGGAAAAGTCTTGACCACCACTTTTCCATTCGTGCGAGCATTCACCTCTTTAGCCCACCTCTCCATCTGAACGCAGGGAAATGTGGGGGCCGGGGGAAAGTTGGCGTAGGTCAGAGTGATGGTCTGCGCGCCGGCCGATGAGACGAGAAATGGCGAGCTGTGGACGGTAGCCAAAAGAAACAACGCGATGGCACAAATCCGCAAAATACTTCGACTCTTCATCTCAAAAACCTCCCGCGATGATGTGGAGCTGTCGGCGGCGGCCCGGCCTTCCTGTCGGTAATTGCCGGTTTTTGTTGCCTCCTTTGAAAGCCCGTTCGGTATGAAACAATATATTATCCTACCTCACGTACGACGGCAGCCATAAGGCCACTTGGGGGTAAAGGATCAGAAGGACCATTGTTATCACGTAAACCGGGATGAACCAGATCACCCCCCGAAAGACCGTCCCAAGGGGGATGTCTCCGCTCATTCCCGCAACCACGTATGCACATATGCCCACCGGCGGAGTTATCGCGCCCAGAGTCGTGACAACGTTAATTATGACCCCGAACCAAATTGGATCGTAACCCAACTTCATGGCCAGAGGGAAAAAAATTGGTATCGAGACCAACAGGAATCCCAGGGCATCCATGACGCACCCTGCTATGCCATAAACAACCAGGATGACCGCCATTATTACCCACGGCTGAACGTTCAGTGTGGCACAGTACTCCGTAATCTGAGTCGGCAGACCGCTCATGGTCAGGAACCGTCCCAGAATCACCGCGCCCGTGACAATTATTATGATCATGCAGGAGACCTTCACGGTGTCTACTATAGAGGCGACAAATCCGGTCCAGCTTATCTTCCTGCGAATCAACGCGATGATAAGGGCGAAGGCGGTCCCCGCTGCGCCTGCCTCTGTGGGGGTGTACCAGCCGAATAAGAGTCCGGACATGACAAGAGAGAAAAGCGCTATCATCTCGAATGCGCCCGGTATGGCCTTGATTTTGTCCAGGACTGAGGTGCGTGGTCCACCCGGTCCGCTTTCGGGACGGAGCAGACAAAGGATATATATAGTAAAACAGAACAGCGCCGTCATGACGAGGCCCGGCACCGTGCTGGCCCAGAACAGTTTTCCGATTGATTGTTCCGTGTAGATTCCATAGACGAGCAGCACCACGCTTGGGGGTATAACCACGCCAAGAGTGGAACCACACGCAATGGAACCGGACATCAGGGCTTTTTCGTAGTTGCGCTTTCTCATTTCAGGGAGCGCGACTGAAGTCATGGTGGCGGCGGTCGCCGTGTTGGATCCACATATGGCTGCAAAACCGGCGCAGGCCAGAATGGTGGCCATGGCGAGGCCCCCCCTGGTCCGCCCCATCCATGTGTAGGCTGTATTGTAAAGACTCTCATTGACCCCGGAATAAAAACAGATTTGGCCCATCCAGACAAACAGTGGAATGACCGTCAAGCCGTAATTGGAAAAGGTTGACCAAACTTCGGTGCCCAACATGGAAAAGGCTGCGGCTGGCGAAGATAGCCACCATATGCCCCCCAGGCCGACCAGGCCCATCGCCACTCCCACCGGTAATTCTATCAAGAACATGAGCAGCATCAGAACAACGATCCCAAGCAAACCAACCATATGCTTCCTCCTTTGAGGATTGCGAGATTCCAGTCGCGATTGAATTACCGGATCTGTTTCATCAGAGCCAAAGTGCCCTGCTGCATGTTGCGGACTCACTCGGTTGGTTTAAGAGATTCCTAGGGCCGGAGCCTTCCCTTGTTGCAGCCGACGGGTCTGCAAAGATTTTTCCCCCACTCACAGTTTTTTCTTTAGTTCGCCGTGCTAATGAATAGCACTGTATAACGCGAAGTGGGCTGAATGTCCATCAATAATGCATGTCATGGACGATTGCCATACCGGGGATGACAGTCTTACGCAGGCGCAACAGAGGTGTCATTACCAGCAGCGCTGCATGCATGAGTTGAGGCGTCTTGACTCAAAATCATTCAGCACCCATCTTAATGACAGAGGTTAGTGTATGTTCGGCGACGAACTCGCAATTCAGGTGTGGGGACTATTGCTCGTAAAGTTAAGGACCGGATTCGGCGCACAGGGCAATTGTTTCATGTTTAACCACTTTCGCGGAGGTCAATGTGGCTGATGTGACGATCCTTGAGGGGAAGAGAATCCTGGCGGTCGACGACGAGAGAGATGTGCTGGATGTGATCCGGGAACAATTGGAAAGCTCGCGCCTGGTCACTGCTTTGGATTTCGGTGCAGCGAGGGAACATCTCGAAAAGGAGGCTTTCGATCTTGTAATTTTGGACATAATGGGAGTGAAGGGCTTTGACCTTCTAGAACTCGCCAGAGAGAAACGGCTCCCAGCAGTGATGCTTACGGCCCACGCACTTACGCCGGAAAGTCTTCAGAGAGCAATAGACAAGGGAGCGGTCTCATTCTTACCAAAAGAAGAAATTGAGAGGCTCACCGAATTGGTCGCGGAGATCTTCGAAGGATTGCGGGAGCAAAAGACACACTGGCCGAAGCTGGTGGAGAGATTGGGTCCGCGGTTCAAAGAGCTATGGGGCGAAATGTGGCATCAGATCGAATTCCCGCGTGACTCCAGGATTTCTTGGTAACAATGACGGGCCTTCCGCTGTTGTGGTATTGATCCATGATAGAAGCAGGCCGAGAAAATCACAGCAGGTCTTAGACCATGCTACAAGCACTTCATGTCTGACTACCTTGGTGGAGGTTGAGATGACTGACCTGACGATTCTTAAGGGCAAGAGAATCCTGGCGGTGGATGATGAGAAAGACGTCCTGGAAGTTATCCAGGAACAATTGGAATCTTCGGTTGTTGTTACTGCCGTGGATTTCAATTCAGCAAAAGAACATCTCGAAAAGGAGACTTTCGATCTTGTAATTTTGGACATAATGGGAGTGAAAGGCTTTGACCTTCTGGATCTCGCCCGAGAAAAAAGGCTGCATGCCGTGATGCTCACGGCCCACGCACTTACCCCGGACAGTCTTCAGAAAGCCATAGACAAAGGGGCGGTCTCATTTTTGCCCAAAGAAGAACTGGAGAGGCTTGCCGAATTGGTCGCGGAGATCTTTGGCGAATTGCAGGAGAAAAGGACGCACTGGCCCAAGCTCGTGGAAAGATTGGGCCCCCGGTTCAAAGAGCTCTGGGGCGAAATGTGGCATGAAATCGAATTTCCGTCTGAACCGAGAATTCCGTATTAAGAGATGGGGCCGAGCGATTCCTTGTTAGGATCATGAAGCGAAGAAACGTCAAAAGGCCGCTTGGCGCAATGGTACGCTGCGAGCGGCCAGTCGATTCCAATCTCTGCTTCGTGGCAATATCTTGAGTTAAAGTAATCTTAAAGGAAAGCCCTCATTTGTGTTTACTTTTTAGAGGCTTGGTGGTAGATATCGTGCCCGATTTGCCTTACAGCGCTTGCCACATAGTGGGCGCGTATGCTGGCTCGACCGGAGTAAACTTCAAGGAGCGGCTTACCGGGTGTATCGTATTCCCAGCCCCCCGTTTTCATGGTCGGCATCACCTCTCGCGGCGATCAATTTGCCTCGCTATATGTCGCGTATCTCAACGAATGGCAAAACCCGCGTTGTTTGCTTCCTGTTATTGCTGAGCGGTATTTTTACAGATTTCTGCTGGGCCGCGTCCGCAATGGGAGAGGACCAATCCGGGCTTATTTATGCGCTCACACATCTTCATCCGGCAGCATATTTTATTCTCTTCCTAATATTCCTTCTGGCATTGGTGAATCTCGTGGCTCAGGGTTCAGTGCCGGTTGAATTTGGGTCGCCTTTGCGCTTCCTGAAGTTACTCGGAAAATTTGACAAAACGGTTTTCAAGACTTCCAAGACTCAATCAGTAAGGCGAAATAAAAGAATTTCCACGCCCATCGGGTCCGGGGGAGGCGGCCTACGTCTCTCAGATCCGGAAAGCACTATTCTTGGCGTGCGTAAGCGCCCAAACCAAGACGGGAGTGGCACTGGGCGGGACATTCCAACGCCATTGGACGGCATAAATCATCCCATGCCTCATTTTGTTTCTCGGACGGCGCCTCAACCCGTTGTTCGTAGGGTCTCCGAAGCTGTCTCCGAAGAGCAATTAAGGACCGAGAGGTTCAAACCTCACTCCACTGTTGAGCTCATATCGCCTGAAGAAAGTGAACGCCGAGAAAAAGAGCAGTTGGTGGTTTCGGGCTTTATTACGGATTCAGAGGGTAAAGGTGTTGAGTCCGTAATCGTGTACCTCACCGACGAGGCCGGCAATCGTCAGGGGCAATCATGCCGGAGCCAGCCCGGCACCGGGGAATTTTGGGTGCGCGCCAGCCAGCCGGGAAAATATGTGCTGCATGCATACAAGCGAGGACACCAGGTCCAAAATCCAGAGTCTCTGAAATTGGCTTTTGAGAGCGGTAAGATTGAAGGGGTAAACTTGCGCATGATTGAAGAACAATGCGCGGTGACCGGGAAGGTCCTTGATGAAAGCCAAGGTGGGTCTGTTTCCGATGTTGAGATTAGATGTATTTGCAAAGCAGGGTCCTTTTCATCTTCAAGCCGGACCGACGCGTCGGGAAGGTTTTACTTTACCGGAGTGCCTATTAACTCGGAATGTGAGCTTGAGGTGCTTGACGCCGACAACACAGTATTGGCCCGGTCTGAAGTCTTTCAGACCATCCAGAAAGGAGAAATTCACCGGGATATAATCATTTCGAAACCTTCCGAGGCCCGAATGGAAATGGTCCCCGAAACAGTCCGCAGATTGGCCCCCAGCCAAAATGAGAACGCGGGCGAACCGAACCCCGAAACTTTCCATCAATCGACAGCCGAAACGTGACAACTCGGAATGCCGTCAGCTTTCACCTCAAAAGTGACCTGAACCGACTACAAAACTCCTTGCTTCGACCTTGCCTTTCACTCGCCCCGCCACCACACGCTTTATTCTCCCTGTCAGCGCGAAGGCGCGTTTCACTATCACGTCCACGACTGCCTTATCCCCCAATAGATCTGTCTTGTTCAGAAACGGTACCACCAGCGCCCTTGCCTCGGCTCCTTTCAGGCCACCATTGGGATCGCTCAACATTTTTGCTATCGACTCGGGTGTAATAGCTCCTCCTTTTCGTAACTTTGTCAGTGTGAGGAATTTCTCAATTCTGAAAACCCATTCTTCGGACGCCGGCTTACCTATACAATCAAGGCCGACTATGGGAATGACAAGGTCAGTAAAATGCGGAATCACCGGTTCCCAAGTTTCCGGCGCTTTTATTGGCCGCCCGGCCGCGCCGTCTGCTTCCAGGATCACTTTATCAGCCTTTTCGAGGCACATGGCGATAACTTCATCCGAGACCCCTTCGACTTTTCCGCTCGCCGAGTTTACAGTTCGACCTACTGTCACGTGGCAGAAACGCGAAAGGTATTCTGGAAGCTCCTTGAGTTCCGGGTCATCCTGGAAAAGCAGCAGACGAGGCGACTGATTAGGCGTCGGAGGTAAGATCTTGGTAGAGGTCGTTGTCACCACTGTTTGGCGACGCGATGAGATTTCACGCGCCAACGCGTACATCAACGATGTCTTGCCGCCGGCTCCGGTCAGGGCGATGACGCGAATACTCGAATCTATGCCAAAACAGTCCAGCAGGAGTACGTTCTTGCTCATCACTTGGGTGCGCAAAAATTATCTCATACGGGTTCGCATTCAAATCCTCCTTTAATAGAGGAGGTCAGAGGGGAATTTCTTGCAGGCATGAACACCAATTGGTATCGGGACGCTCGGGCAGTGATGCATCGGAAGTGCCTCCGAGCGCATCCGGATCAGATCCAGGGAGGCGCTAAACTGTACCTGATCTTGAAAGAGTGAGCGTTCCCTGAAATTATCATAGGACCTTTACAGTTTCCATACTTGTAGAACTGCAGCACGTAGGTGCCCCCGTTTCCTATTTTGTAACACTTGGTTTGTTTGCCCCAAGTCACCCATACTTTGAAATCATCTAATAATTCATAGGGTGGGATACACCTGATATCATATATCTGCACATAAACAAGTCCGATGTGCTCTTCAGGCCAATTAATCAAATACCTAGTGCCACGAGCCCACGTGAGGGCCGGCAGGGTCAGAATTAGAATGATAACGGCAATCCAAAGACAAATCCGTTTCTTCATGACAATTCCTCTCGAACGCAGGGCACTGCTTAGCGAATAGTCAAGACTAATATATCATAATTAACGGCATGTTGAAAGTCTTTTATAATAAATCACATTAATGTATGGGCGGATTAGTCTGGAACTTGTGTCGCGCAGATGATAGATATATTAATCCTCTGAAATTTTGTCCGATTCGTTCATGGTTGCAAGCCTGGCGCTCCGCGTTCCCCGGGAAGCAGTCTCATTTGTCGGGGGCTGAAGATGCGTCGGGTTGCGCCCTGGGAATGGCAGGAATACCCAGGATCTTTCTTGAGAGGAATAGATATGCAGCAACCGCCCGGGAAGAGTTTGGGTAGGTTGCGGGCAGACGCGATCTCGATACTGGATGCGTGTCTGGCTGCGGCGGATTCGGAGGAGGCGGTCAAACGCCATATAACCATCGACAATGGCAACCTGTTTCTAAATGATGATTTACTGATTAGGCGAGGTGATTGGGACAGAATAATAGTGGTAGGCGCGGGAAAGGCCAGCGCTCCCATGGCAAAGGCCCTTGAGGAGATTCTTGGCGACGGAATCGATGGTGGCCTGATTTGTGTGAAATATGGGCACGGAATGGATCTCAAGAAAATTCGGGTTCTTGAAGCCGGTCACCCGGTGCCGGACGCGGCCGGAGAGAATGCGGCTGTCCGAATCGCAGCATTGTTGGAGGCGGCGGGCCCCAGAGACGTCGTCATCTCATGCATATCAGGTGGCGGTTCAGCGCTGTTGCCGGCCCCGGCAGACGGAATCAGTCTGAAAGACAAACAGGATCTCACTGCCAAGTTGTTAGCCGCAGGCGCGGACATCCAGGAAATCAACACGTTGCGTAAGCATGTTTCCCTTACTAAGGGCGGTAACCTTGCTCGGCTGGCTTACCCCGCGTTCGTGGTCAATCTTATGCTTTCAGACGTCATTGGAGATGATCCGGGCACAATAGCGTCTGGGCCATTTGCTCCAGACAGCTCGACGTTTCCGGATGCCTTGAGGATTTTGGAACGGTATGATCTGACGGAAAGCGTCCCCAAGCCGATTATCGACCGAATCCGTTCGGGCGTGGAAGGCTCCATCCAGGATACGGCAAAAGAAGGCGACATCATCTTTAGCAAGGTTCGGAACGTGATCGTGGGAAGCAACATCTTATCGCTGCTTGCAGGACAAAAGAAGGCCAAGGCGCTAGGCTATAATACGATAATACTCTCATCCTCGATTCAAGGTGACACGCGGGAAGCGGCAGGCTTTCATTACTCCCTTGCAAGTGAGGTCCGCGCCACAGGCAATCCGGCTCAGCCGCCGGCATGCCTTCTTAGCGGGGGCGAAACAACCGTGAAGCTCAAAGGAAGCGGTCTCGGGGGGCGCAATCAGGAGTTTGCTCTATCTCTGGTGAAAAGGGCGGCCAAATTACCGGGTACACTGTTCCTCAGTGCGGGCACCGACGGCTCGGACGGCCCAACGGACGCGGCCGGCGCGGTGGTAGACACCGACTCTCTTTCACGGGCCTCTTCAGGCCATCTCGACCCTGATACGTTTCTTGAGAATAATGATTCGTACCATTTTTTTCAGAAGCTTGGGGACCTGGTTATCACCGGGCCGACTCGTACGAACGTGATGGACGTGCGAATTGTTCTGGTGGCTTCTTAGGTTGTCCCGGGATCCGAGAAGAGGGAACTGATATGACGGAAGAGCCTGGATTCAAGCACAGAGGCCAGCGGTGGGTATTGGTGGCGCTCAGCATACTGCCGAACGTTACCGGGGCAATCTTGACCTTCATTTATTTCACGTTCATCGAATCCGGCCTCCGGCCTGAAGGGTGGAGCTTTGATTACAGGACCAGTATCCTGTTTTTCCTGATTATTATGGGCATAGTGTTCGCGGGAACCACGGTTCTCGGATACAAGCACAGGGGATCAATTTGGAAGAATCTCGGCGGCTACTGGAAAGAGTCGGACCCCGATGCATTACGGTCCGTATTGAGCGAGTTTATGAACTTGCCGTTCAGGACGGCTGCTTTAACCCTGTTGGGATGGCTTAGCGCGGGAATTTGCTATGTCCTGTTACCGCTCTTTTTTCAGGAACTTGCCGGCAGACCCTGGCCCTCCACCATCCGCCTATTTGCCGCAATCGTGTTTATCGGCGCGCCTTTTAGCGTGGTTGTGGTCTATTTCTTAATGGAATGGTGGGTACGCCGCGAGATGCAGAAACTCTTCCCCACCCATCTACTTGCTAGCGTCCCAAAATCGGTGCGGATAAACGTGTTGCCGAAAATGCTCGTGGTCTCGCTGCTGATAGGAATAGTCCCGGTCTCGATGGTCAGTTACGTCACCCTGAGCCTGATCCACGAAATAAATGCCGGGCATGTGTCGATTTCCAGCTTTCTGTCAAACATGCCTCTGGTCATCGGGTTTCTGCTTTCCCTAGGCGTCCTGGCTGCAATTCGTTTATCGACGTTGGTTGCACAAAGTGTCTCGCGACCTCTGAGACAGGTGAGCTCGGCGATGGAGCAGATCAGCAAAGGGGATCTGAATGTAAGCGTTGCAGTTGTTTCCAACGATGAAATCGGCGCGTTGGCCGAGGGCTTCAATAAGATGGTGGAAGGCTTGCGTGAAAGGGATTTTATCCGAGATACGTTCGGTAGCTACGTGAGTCCAGATGTGGCCTCAGAGATACTGAAAGCGCCGGACACGCTGAACCTGGGCGGAGAATTGCGAGAAGTCACCATTTTGGTGTCCGACTTGCGAAGATTCACGTCTCTGTCTGCATCGGTGTCGGCTGAAACTGTTGTGAGACTTCTGAATCGATATTTCGAGCGGATGGTCGATATAATCATGATGCACGGGGGCACTATAGACGAGCTGATGGGCGACGGCGTATTAGCATTTTTTGGCGCTCCCAGACGCGTGCCCGAGTCTCAGTTGCGAGCTGTGCACTGCGCGGTGACGATGCAGCGCGCGATGAGCGATCTAAATAGAGAGCTAAAACAAACCGTACCGGAGGTATACTTCGAAGCCGGCGACTCGGTCCCACCGTCAGGGCGCAGGCTGACAGGGCAGCTCCAAGGCGATCTAACGATGGGAATAGGTATCAACAGCGGTCCCCTGGTTGTTGGAAATATAGGTTCCGAAAAACGAAAGAAATACGGCGCTGTGGGGAGCCCGATCAATGTGGCGTTCCGCGTAGAAAAACAGACTGGGGAGGGCGAGATATTAATCACCCATGAGGTTTACTCCAGGGTAGCCGGTGTGGTGGAAGTCGTCGCAGTGCCTGACGTGGAACTCAAAGGTATTGACACTCCCATGACGCTTTACAGAGTTGTCGAACTGAAGGGAATCGGGGGGATGACACCTCTGTCCGAGGTGTGAGCTGATTTCATTTAGGCTCGACAGATCTACTAAAGGCCGATCTACTTCAAATCACAGGTTGGGACAGAGACCGGCTCCAGGCCTGGATTGAGACTGTTAAATAGGGAAATCTGTTCCTGGATGGAGAGTTTCCGTCGCTGTCCCCCCGAGGCAGGTCGGTCGCGGCAGCGGTTACACCTGCTGTCGGAACAGCCCTGACACATTTTACAGTCCCGGCACGGATGCTTGCGAGGCAAAGAATTGTCTGAAAGCGATTGCGTCATGATAACTGCCATGTTAGTTAAGATGACTTTTTACCGCGTATGGATTATCAATTTCAACAAGATCGCGGTGGACCCACCGGATAGGGAAGGTGCATATGAAAGCCGACGTCGTCAGAGAGACTGATTTGTCTCCGCTTCGCATTGCGGGCCGCGGTAAAGTCCGAGACGTATATCATGTTCGGGACAAGTTACTGATTGTTTCGACCGATCGATTGTCCGCTTTCGACGTGATCCTACCGGACCCGATTCCATCCAAGGGAAAAGTGCTTAACAATCTCAGCGTATTTTGGATGAGCCAAACGCAGCATATCGTCCCTAATCATCTGTTGACTTCCGACGTAGCAGAGTTCCCTGAAGAGTGCCGATCTTTTGCTTCGGTTCTCGACGGTCGCAGTATGCTGGTGAATAAGGCTTCGGTTTTTCCGGTGGAATGTGTGGCCCGCGGCTACATCATCGGTAGTGGCTGGAAGGATTACCAATCGAGTGGCACGATATGCGGTATTTCCGTACCGCCTGATTTGAAAATAGCGGACAAGCTTCCGGAACCGATCTTCACGCCGTCCACGAAGGCGGAACAGGGCGACCATGATGAAAACATTTCATTCGGTCGAGTAATTGATCTGATGGGAGCAGAAACGGCCCGGTGGCTCCGAGACAAGACCCTCGAACTTTATCTCTTCGGAGCGCGCAAGGCCGAAGAGCGCGGAATCATAATAGCAGACACCAAGTTTGAATTCGGCCTCGTCGAGGGCGTGCCAACACTGGTTGACGAGGCGCTCACGCCGGACTCGTCCCGTTTCTGGCCGATGGAACAGTATCGGCCCGGCATATCCCCCCCCTCGTTGGACAAACAATTCGTCAGGGATTATTTGGAACGAATCGAATGGGACAAAAAGCCGCCTGCTCCTGCGTTGCCCGAAGAGATCGTCCTCAGGACCTCGGAAAAGTATTTGGAAATCTACCGGATTCTTACCGGACAGGACTTGAGCGCACATTAGACTGTTAGTCATTTGAAAAAAAATCTGTCTTTTTCCAAAAGTTGTGATAGAGGGGACACGAACTCACTGCCGGAGGTGATTTGATGGTGAGAGTCGTTCCAATCCTGCTTTTGGCAGTTCTTTTGGTTACTGCAACCTGCTTCGGGCAGGCCGGGAAACCGCAGGCCAATGTGATCCCGGTCAGACCGGCGTACGACGAACCCGCTCAGCAGTCGGGTAATTCTTCGGCGGATCCCGCTGGTCCGGAGCTTCCCAAGCCCTCAGAACAGCTATACGTCTTCTGGTTCCTCGGCAAAATAATCAGTTATCCGGTCGACACCGCGGAAGCTTATATTACGTCATATATCGAGAAATGGAGGCAACCTCCTCAACCGGTAGCGGTTCCCGCGTCCTCCCGGCCTAATCCATTCGATTCAGTAAAATGGAGAGCAATACCGCCTGCGCCTCCGATCGCGGTGGGAGACGAAAAGAGGCACTGAACATCATTGTAGGAATTCCCCTGGAGTTCAGACTCACCAGTATTAACCACGAGGCAGGCTCTGATCCGGTGGTGACCAGCATCCCCGCTGGCCGCTTATTTTCTCGTGCCGGCAACCCGCGTTCTGCGCAGGGCTGGATTCCGGCCCCCGCCGGAATGACTGTGTAAGGCGACCTCGAATCGGACAAAATCTTTGGCAACAGTTAAACAGTTACTGCTCGTTTTTCGTTTTTTTGTCTTGACATATATCGATACGATATATATCATTGCATCCTAGGAGGTCTCATGGACGTCCAATCGGTTCTCCTCGGTTTCCTCATGCACAACAGTATGACTGGCTACGACCTTAAGAAGGCCTTCTCGATGTCGTTCTCGTTCTTTTCCGGCCTTAGTTACGGGTCCATATATCCCGCACTCAAGAAAATGGAGAAACTCGGGTTGATCTCCAAAACTGTGGAAATTCAGGACGGCGCGCCAAATCGTAAAGTCTACACCATAACGGAAGAAGGGCGAAAAGTCTTTCTCGAATCTTTGCGAACACCATTGATGCCTGAGCGGCACAAAAGCTCATTTCTGATGAGGCTTTTCTTCTTCGCCTATCTGGCGCCCGAAGAGCGAAAAGCAATCGCCATTCAGCACCTGAATTCCGTAGAGCAAATGCGCAACCAATTGGAAACGTTCGGGCCTGAGATTGAAGCTCGTGCCGACCGATTCCAGTTACTCTGCTTCCAATTTGGTCTCCGCATGTCTCGGGACCTGGCGCGTAATCTCAGCGAGGTCGTCAAGGCCTTGGAGTAACAGTGCGTCGTAAGGAAAGAAAGAATGCGGGGGAACCCGCTTTCTGCAAAAAGCCGGATTCCCCCGCACCCCCTCCGGCAAAAACTCTTATATGGCTGGCGGTAAGGACCGCGCTTTTCTTGGCACTGGGTTCGATGCCATTTCGACAGAACCCGGGACCCAGAACAGACCAGCCCTTCACTGCGACAAAACATTTGGGAGTTTTTGGGGAGGGGCCTGGAGAGGGCGTTTTTGCAAAAAAGGCCCTCCCCAGAAACTCTTTTCTGGTCTTTGCCGAAGGAGGTTCTCGATGTCTCTGTTTAATTCCAATCTGATGAATAGGAGGGTCTTCCTCAAAGCTTCCGCGTTGTGGGCTACCGCTGCGGCGCTTCATGTGCCCGCGGTAACGCCTGCGTTTGCCCAGCGGCCGAAGGAAGGCGAATACGACGCGATCGTCATCGGCGCGGGACTGGGAGGACTGGCCTTTGCCGGATACATGGCAAAACAAGGTTTCAAGGTTCTCGTGCTGGAGCACCATGACGTTCCAGGGGGGTACGCCACCACTTTTACCCGTGATCGAGGCCGGTTCACATTCGATGTATCTCTCCACCAGACCGCGCTGGGAGGCACAGAGAAAGCAATCCTGACTGATTTGGAGGTCCTCAAGAAGGTTCGCTTCTACAAGTGCCGCGAATTGTTTAGAGTCCTCGGCACAGGTCTGGACATCGCCTGCCCTGGGGGGGAGCCAAAGGCTTTTGAGCAGGTCCTCATAGAGAAATTCCCGCAAGAGAAAAAAGGCATACAGGCGTTCATGGCTGACGCTGTGGGCGTGAGCGAGGAGACGGAGAGGCTCTTCGAGGAAGGCGAGTTGACCACACTGCGAAAGGCCTTGTTCCCGTTGCGCTTCCCGCGGCTGTGGGCGGCGAGAAAGAAGACCCTGGCCGACTACCTGAATGAATATACGGCCGACCCTTCACTGAGATCCGTGATGTCGGTCTTTTGCGGATACTACGGACTTCCACCGAGCAAGCTGTCAGGTTTCTACTACATGGTCGCGACCGGAGGCTATTTTCGATACGGCGGCTCCTATCCTGCCGGCGGTTCCCAGGCCATCAGCAACGCTATCGCTGAATTGATCGAGTCCAACGGCGGTGAGGTTCGTTTAAGCACGCGGGTCGCGCAGGTGCTTACCAAGGACGGCCGGGCAATGGGAGTGAAGACGTCCGAAGGGGAATCTCTGACGGCCAAAGCTGTGGCAGCCAACTGCAGCATAGTGAGCCTCTTTTCGGACATGCTTCCTGGGGCGTCCGTGCCTTCGGATTACCGGCAGAGACTCGGTGCTCTCAAGCCCAGTGTTTCGTCCTTTCAGGTATGGCTTGGGCTGAACAAAGACATTACCGACACAGTCAAGAGCTCCCACGTCTTCCTGAGGGCCGAGCAAGATCCTGAAAAGGCCCATCAGTATAGCCTTGAAGGCCGAGCCGACAAGAGCAACATCGGGGTATGCGTTTATAACAACCTCGCTGAAGAACTCTCACCGCGTGGAACTACTACCCTGAACATAACCTTCATTAGTGGATACGAGCCCTGGAAGCGCTTCGAACAGGATTATTGGGCCAGCAGGAAGACAGAATATAACGCGAGAAAGAGGGAAATTACCGAGATACTGATTCGACGCGTTGAAGAGCAACTGATTCCTGGACTTAGATCCATGATCGCAGTGCAGGAATCAGCCACCCCCCTGACGAATGTCCGTTACACACTGAACACAGCCGGCGCGATATACGGCTTGGAACAAAGCATGGATAACTCGTTCATGACGCGTATCCCCAATCGAACTCCCGTGAAGGGACTTTATCTGTCCAGCGCGTGGGGCGATCCGGGGGGCGGGTATAGCGGCGTGCTCATCGCAGGTAAGAGGGCCTTCGGGCTGCTCATGGAGGACTGGACGTGATGCGAGTGAGTTTCAATTCTTAATGGCCGCGCGGTTCCGCGCTGCGCTCGTCTGAGGATTGGTGAAATATGTCGGATGAATCTGCTGCAACAGAAAGAACTCTGCCGCATCCCACAAGGACGCAACAGATTTTTCTGTATATTGCTCCGTTTCCTCCTCTGGCTTTTTTCAAAATCTGGGCGTCCTTGGGACGGGACGCGGTCAGTCTGTTGATCGCGGCCGCGGCAATGCTCGCTTATTGTGCGGTAGTTATCGCTCTGGCGCTCCGTTGGGACAAGCCGACGTACTTTGACTGGACGGTATGCGCCTATTTCTTTGCGCTATTTGTATCCCTTGCTCTGTGGCCCGAAACAAGCGGGACGATCCTTTCGGAATATGCTGTGACCGGGATTTACATCTGCCTGTTCTCCGCGGCTTTCTTTCCGACCATTCTCGGGTTCGCTCCATTCACGTCCCACTACGCCAAGAAACGTGCGCCAAAACAGGTGTGGGGCAGTTCAATTTTCGTGGCCATCAATAGAATCATGACCTTTGTCTGGGCCGGGATCTTCGCAACTTGCATAGCATTGAGCCTTTATCCGTCGGTCATCACCCGAGCCCTGATACCCATTGGTCTGATCCTGGGCGTTGGCCTTCCCTTCAATCGTCGGTTTCCGGACTACTACCTCAAACGCCTGGGCTTGCCCCCACTGGCTGAAATGCGGAAATTCGGACGTCCCACTGAGAATAGTCCAATTTCTACTTCGAATAGTAGGACGAATTCATGTTCAGAAGCAAAATCACCGCACCTGAGCCTTGCCCCAGGGTTACAGCGAGCAGAAACAGGAGCGACAAATCGGTCACAAAAGGAGACCACCATGAAAGTTCTCGCTATCAACTCCAGCCCGAGGAATGACGGGATCAGCAAGACGGGGTTGTTGCTGGACGCGTTGGTAAAAGGAATGAGCGACGCGGGCGCAGTCGTGGAAACGATCCACCTACGTCAAAAGAAGATCAACAACTGTATTGGTTGCTTCACGTGTTGGACCAAGACTCCCGGGGTCTGTATTCACAAGGATGACATGACTAATGAGTTGTTCCCTAAATGGCTGGAAGCCGACATAGCCGTGTACGCCACACCTTTGTACCACTACACGATGAACGCGGCCATGAAAGCTTTCATCGAGCGGACACTACCGGTCCTGGAGCCCTTTTTTGAGCAGCTTGAGTCAAGGACGTCCCATCCGCTACGCCATAGTGTGCCGAAGGCGGTGATATTATCCGTCGCCGGGTTTCCGGAAGCATCTGTCTTCGCCCAGCTCACCTCATACGCAAATTTTCTGTTCAACAAAAGGCTCATAGCCGAAATCTATCGACCGGGGGCTGAATCGCTGAACCTGCCCGGAATGGCCGAGATAACGAAAGATGTTCTTGAGGCCACGGAGCAGGCGGGTCGGGAACTAGTTCAATCCCGGAAAATCTCCCAAGTGACGATGGAACGGATAACGCGGCCCATCGTAGGCGACTTTAATTCCGTTGCCAAAGTGACAAATGCGTTTTGGAAATCCTGCATTGAAGCGGGATTGACACCCAGAGAATTTCATCAGAGAAATCTCGTCCCTCGTCCCGATTCTCTGGAAACCTTTATGATGATCATGCCTATGGGCTTCAACTCCGGCAGCGCAGCTAACACGAAGGCTAGTCTCCAGTTCAATTTTTCCGGCGAAGTCGAGGGAGTGTGCCACTTTGAGATCGAGAACGGGAAGATCAAGGCCAAGGAAGGGGCCTCAGAGAAACCCGATTTGACCATTGAGTCGCCCTTCGACGTCTGGATGGACATCCTGACCGGAAAAGCCGACGGCCAGCAGATGTTCATGCAGCAGAAGTACAGAGCGGTTGGAGACCTGTCAGTGCTGATACGCCTGAAAGACCTATTCGGCAAACGGGAAAAATGATCATTGATTCGCAGGTGTCATTACCAGCGAAGCGCTAGGGGCATATGTTCCCCCGTCCCGCGTTCTGCGCGGGACGGGGGCGTCCAAAATGAGGGCGGACGCCGTCCGCCCCTACAGCAGCGATTTCCCGGTGGGACCGGCATCTTGCCGGTCATTTCCAGCGAACAGGCGGGACGCCTGTTCCACAATCCGCTCTTCCAATTGACTGGCAATTTGCGATTGGAGGCAGTGAAGGAAGCGAAGGGCCTCCTACTCAGCCTGTAGCCGTCTGTTGCGGCTCTCGGGGCATCGATGTTTTGGACTTGCATTTTGGGCACTCCAGCAACGATTCCCCCTTTTTGCTCGTAACCCTTTCCATTATTGTGGAGTCACAATCCGGATTTGGGCAGCTCATTTGTATTGGCCGATTCCATACGGAATAATCGCAATTCGGGTACCGGCTGCATGAATAAAAGGTTTTGCCCCTCTTCGTTCTGCGCTGGATCAGATCGCCTTGCCCGCATTTCGGACATTTCAGCCCTATTGAGAGCGGGCGCGTCCCCTTGCAATCGGGATAACGCGAGCATGACAAGAACCGGCCGGTGCGACCCTTTCTGATGACCATCGGTGCGCCGCAATTGGGACACTGCTCGTCAGTCATGACCGGTTCGGTCTCGGGAGCGGTATCAGTCTCGATATTTCGGGTGTAATCGCATTCGGGATAGGCGGAGCAACCCATGAACAGCCCATATCGGCCCGATCTTATCAACAGAGCTTCACCGCATTTGGGGCAGATTTCTGTGGTAGGGATACCTTCCCGTTTTATATTCTTCATGTTCTTATCTGCTTGTTGCACCTCTGATCGGAAAGGCTCATAAAAGCGGCCAAGCGTTTCAGTCCAGGACGCTCTGCCCTCTTCTATAAGGTCAAGCGAAGACTCCATTTCCGCGGTGAAGTGAGTATTGACCAGGTCGGGAAAACTCTCCACCAACAATTTAGCTATGATTCGGCCGAGGAGTGTCGGGCGAAATCTCTTTTCACTTAATTCGACGTATTTCCGTCTCTGTATTGTGCTGACTATTTCCGCGTAAGTGGACGGACGCCCGATCCCGCGCTCTTCGAGTTCTTTTATAAGAGAGGCCTCATTAAAAGCAGGTGGAGGCTGAGTGAAATGCTGTCGCGGAAGCAGCCTTTTAAGAGTAAGTTTTTGCCCGGACTCTAGTAATGGGAGCGGGGTGTCCTGGTCGTCGTTATCTTCCTTAGGTGTTTCGGGTTCCTCCTCTTTTCTGTCACCGTAGATTCTCAGGAAACCGTCGAATTTCATCACGGAGCCGGTGACCCGAAACAGCATCCGTCCGCAGCTTATGTTTGCTGTAGTCATATCGAAAACCGCCGCCGCGGCTTGGCTGGCTACGAATCGATTCCATATAAGAGTGTAGAGTGCCAGTTGATCTCGATCGAGAAATTTCGAAACTTTTTCCGGAGTCAGGTCCATGGAAGTGGGGCGAATAGCCTCATGGGCCTCTTGGGCGGCCTTTCCGCTTTTATAAACGTGCGGTTTCGCAGGTAGGTAGCGGTCACCGTGTCTCTTCTTGATGTAACCGCGAACCGCGGCCAACGCTTCCGGAGCAATTCGTGGCGAGTCCGTCCTCATGTAGGTGATTAGTCCAACGGATCCCTGAGCGCCTAGTTCCAAGCCTTCATACAGTTGTTGCGCGATCCTCATAGTCCGGCTGCCCGTAAACCGGAGTTTCCTGGAGGCCTCCTGTTGAAGCGTGGACGTTATGAATGGCGGCGAGGGTTTACGGCTGCGCTCCCGGCGGTTTACATCGACAACCTCGAAGGGATTGTCCTGGGCCTGCTGAACCATTGATGCAGCAGTTCGGGCATCCGTGATGTGGATTTTCTTGCCGTCCTGTTCCACAAGTTTAGCTCGGAAATTCGGGGGGGCATCAGCTTGCAGCATAGCCGTGACGCTCCAGTACTCCTGCGGAACAAAGGTATCAATAAGGCTTTGCCGGTCAACAATAAGCCTCAAAGCCACCGACTGGACCCTTCCCGCGCTCAATCCATACTGGACTTTTTTCCAGAGCAAGGGGCTGATGTAGTACCCCACCAACCTGTCAAGTATTCTGCGGGCCTGTTGTGCATTGAACTTTTGCTCATCCAATCGAGTGGGATGGGCGATCGCTTCCTTGATGGTTTTTTCGGTAAGTTCATTGAAGAGCACTCTGAAAATGCTCTTGGAGGGCTTGTTCAGGGCCTCACTCAGGTGCCAGGCGATGGCTTCCCCCTCCCGATCAGGGTCAGTGGCCAAGAAAACCTTTGAAGCTTTCCTAGCAGCTGCGCTCAGTTCCTTAACGATCTTTTCTTTACCGTCAATGATCTGGTAGTCCGGAGCAAATCCTTCATCTATACGGACTCCAAGCTCTTTTGCCGGCAGGTCCTTGATATGGCCTACCGACGCCTTTACCTCATAACCAGTGCCAAGATATTTCTTGACAGTTCTCGCTTTGGCTGGCGATTCAACTACTACCAGGGCCTTATCCATGCAACCCCATCTCTGTCGCATCCAAGCGACTTATCATTATGGACTCACCTTCGGGAAATTCGGCCGACCCGGAATTATCTGAACGGCTCGTCGGACTTTATTGACAATTTTGTCCGGACAGTCAAGTTCATGACATTGAAGTCCAATAATTCCAACAGAATGGCGGCTCTGTCTGACAAGAATGCGTTGAAATCCGTCAATGTCAAATCCCATGACCATACTGGTACGCATTGGAAACCTGAACGGCAAACTATGAGAGCTTTTTATTTAAGGACTCTGGAGAACATTTTCCCAGGATGTTGTCGAACCATTCCGCTCAATTCCAGTTCCAGGAGCACGCCGGCCACCTTGCCCGCGTCCATTCTTAGGTTCTCGCAAACCACGTCTATAGGAACGGGATCAGGATCCAGTGCTTCCAGGATGGTCTGAGAGATTTCCGACAGAGCTTCGCCACTGTCTTTTGGTTCAAACAGGGTTTCTTGAACGTTGAGTTCGTGTGGAGGGAAAAGCGAAGCGATAATGTCATCCGCGGACTCAATCAGACCCGCTCCCTGCTTGATGAGGTGGTGGCATCCATGGGAACGCGGATTCATAACGTTTCCCGGCACCGCAAATACGTCGCGATTCTGCTCCACTGCGTGATTGGCGGTAATTAGTGAACCGCTGTTTCGCGTGGCCTCCACCACTAAGACCGCTTTAGCCAGACCGGAGACGATTCTATTGCGCCTGTAAAAGTTGGTGGCAAGAGGCGCGGTCGCAGGTCGGAATTCGCTGATGACCGCTCCCGATTGGGCTATTTCTTGGATCAACTTCTTGTTTTCTTTGGGATAAGAAACATCGATACCGCAACCTAGTACCCCAATAGTACGCCCTTGCTCTTTGATCGCGGTCTGGTGGCATGCTGTGTCGATGCCGCGAGCCAAGCCGCTGATCAGGGTAATTCCGGCCTGAACCAGCGCCTTGCTGATCTGTTCCGTCATTTCTATGCCATACCGCGTGGGATTCCTCGTACCTACCACGGCTACAGCCCTACTGTCTTCGCTGTTGATTTGCCCTCTTACGAACAGCAGCGCGGGAGGGTCATAAATTTCTTTGAGATTGGGCGGATAGTCCGGGTCCCAGCGTGTAATAATTCGAGCCCCAAGTCTTTTCAGCATCTCAAGGTCTCTAAGGATTTCATCCCTCGGCGCCGCGAAACCAGAAATGGCACGAGCCAGTTGATCATTTAGTCCGGTCAACCGTCGGATCCGGCTGGGATCGGCCTCCATAGCGGCGCGCGGACTGCCGAAGGCATTGTACAGCCTTGCCATTGTCAACGGCCCGACTCTGGGAATTCGCTCCAAAGCCAACCAATCGAACAAAACGGAATCGTCACTTGAAATTTGTGATGCCATTCGCGTCCCGAGCTAATAAAGGCGGACGTGAAAATTTTTAAACCGATATGTGCTGGCCCCGCAACCCACTGCTTGAACTTTACATGATAAACTCTTTGCCTACTCTATTGCACAAGGATTCTGATGTAAGGAAGGATTTTAGTCAATGACATGGTTGGGGAAACTGTTTGCCAGCAGGCACTTTCCTTGGGAGCAGTTCCGGACATGAAACACTGCTTAAGATAAAAGAGCGCGATTTTACGCCGCATCCGGACAACGAGTTTGGGAAACGTAAATACGCAACTAGTTCTAATCGCTGACGCTTTTTATTATGGCCCCGGGCACGATTTCTTCCCGCTGCCTGGTGATAAGAAGTGTTGAGTTGTTCTCGAAAGCCTTCAGGATTATCCCTTCCCCGACATATGTATCCGGAACGGACATGGGTCTGTGGAAATAAGGGTCGGGTACAAGACGTTGCGGGCGGTAGATGTTGACAAGCATGCCTTCCCTCATTCCGTCGCATTCTCCGCGGTCCACAAATAGCACGTCCTCATCCGCTAAGTTATTGTTGTCCGGATAGAAAGTGTTTCGGCTGGCTGAATAGACTATGGTGCCTGTCAACATTCGGTGCGTCTTTGTGGGGACTATTTCCTTCAGTCTTGGGACAAAAAGACATATCTTGTCCCCTCTGGAAATTTCTACATAACTGTCGAGGATGATCCCCGTAGCCAGTTCGTTACCGGTGCTGATGATTTCGACTTCGCCAACCACTTCGGAGACCCAACCGATGGGTCTGTCAGGGTTTAGCGGATGGGTAACCGGCCCCTTGTCTCGATAAATTCCTAAACGATCACCCACAAGGATTGCTTGTTTCTTGGACGGCCGAAAACGAATGTAAACAATGTCTCTCTCGAGAAAGTGAGTTTTGATCGTTTCAGGTTCAGGGGAGGCGACAATATACCCCCAGAGCTGAATTGGGCGCTTAGAAAGACGATATTTGAAGAACTGCTTAGGATATGGGATTCCTTGCATTGGTACCTTAGGGATCAAGAAACGGATATCGTCAGGAACACCCGTTGGAGGCATATACGGCATATTAACAACAGCCGAGGCGGACCTCTTGTTAAACAGGTTAACTTTTGTTCCCGGAACGAGAGGCTGCTTTTCAGGCGCGCCGGCCCCGTCCTTTATTGTGATCTGAGGATTCTGATTCCAAAGAAATGGCCATAAAGCAGGGTTGGAGTAGTAATAACCGGCAATTCCGTAAAGGGTATCGCCTCTCTGAACTGTGTATTGATCCAGCGGTCTTGGGAAAAGCTCAAACGCGGTGGCGCCCTGTTGGAAGGGGAGCAGGAAGATGGCCATGAGTACCGGAACGGCCAATAATTGTTTTTTTGTAAGCATCGAGGGCCTCCGCATCGCTATTAATGTTACGGTTTATGTTTAAGCATTAACATACTAGTTTTTTATATATTTTTTTGTCTCAAATGTCAAGAAGTATTCCCGCCTGCCTGGCAAGGAAGAAGCGGGGAAAACTGCCTAATTCGCTGAAAAGCGCGGTGGGATTTTCAAGAACCAAGGGGAATGAAAACGCGGATGATCGGAAGAAATTTCCTCGGAGCCAATGTCAGACTTATGTCATGTTGTCGATAAATTACGCGAGAGAACAAGATTTTCCAACGGAGCCAGGACCATATCGCGAGGAGGAATGAGTTCAAGAATCTCCTCGATGGACCTGGGCTCGGATATCTCTTCCAGGCGTTCAACCAAATCATAATATCGACTGCCCAACCCGCGGAGAACCCCCAATTTTTGTTGGACCGTCGCCTGAGCTACAAAATTGAGATGGAATAACAAAATCCCTGTTGGCGTTCCCTTGTCTTCATCAAACAGTGGGATTATTACCAGGTTCTCAACTCCATCTCTGCCCGAAGACCAAATGGATTTCTCGATGCGCATAACGGTACGCTTGCTTCCACCTGCAGGCCGCGGGTGGTCGTATCGAGATTCTTTCCCTGTGCATGATCCGAATCTTTCAGTTACTTGGATCAAATGAGCGTCGCCGCTCAGACCCGGCGAAATGCCGTCAACGCTACGGACGATTCGATACAGGAGGCCGCCCTGCACTTCAGAAATAAGCGGCGAAACAGTTCGTAATATGCGTCGATCCTGTTCCTTGATTTCACCGGGTGGGACGGAGAGCCTATCCAGGGCGATCAGTAGGACCGGAGGCAGTATCTCTTGAGGTCTGCTTATTCCGACGGTAACTGTTTTGGCTTGATGGCGAATGGTATCAATGGGTCTGGTCATTTCTTCTATAGCCCTGTTGAGCAGGTTTATACCCTCTTCTAACTCCGATCTTCCGATTTCCCTCCCGTTCGAGCTGACGCCAAGGCGACTCATGTATACGGATAGAGCGGCCACTGTAGAAGCGGGTAGCGCCGCATTCATCTCTCCCTGAGCCATCAGATTGAGGACCGAGTGCAATCGAGAGGCAAGCATTTCAGAATTCACAAGCTCAGGATTCTCCAGTTCTTGTGACAAAAGGGAACGAACCTTTCGTAATTCGTCAGCTCGTGAATCGATAGCCTTTGCTGCATAAAATCCCCACAGATGTCCTGCCACCGTCGCCAGCACGAAGCCAAGTCCCGCGCCGACAGACGGCAACTCGACGAACATCTCCGCGTGATCGTGGAAGCGTTTTTCGCCGCGTGCGCAAAATACGAGAGGTCGGCCGTTGTGAGCTTTGAAAATGGCTACTTCTTTGGCAGTGTCCTGGACCAATTGCTCGGCAAGATCGTTGGCTACTACAATTGTCAAAGGTTCGGTGGAAAGGTCAATGTGCTTTTTGTCTTCAGTGAAATCACACGGGATCGATTTGTAACAGAGCTCACTGAGCTTGATACGGATTTCATCAGCAGCGACCTTGTTGGGTCCGTTTCCGACCACCGCCCAGTTTCTGCTGCTGGGACCGTATTTCTCTGCACTTTGCTTCAGAATCTCTTTGAGATTCAACACAGATTCAATTTCTTCGGGAAGTAGCTCCAATTCTTGAATTTCCTGAAAGATCTCCTCAGGAGTGAGGCAGTCGAACTCTCGTGCCAGCAGCAGGGCAGTGAGCTTGGCCGCCGCAACTTGCGAATAAAACGCTTTGGTCGATGCCACGGCCATTTCCACATCGCGGCCGTCGCTGGTATAGAAATACGAATTGGACTTGTCGACGAGGGGGGAATTTCGTCGATTCACAATAGCGTGTATCCAGGCCCCCTGAGATCCGGCCACATCTACAGTGCGATTAGTATCCGTGGTCGTACCGCTCTGAGAAATTGCAATCAGTAACATGTCCTCCAACGGCTCATCCGAAAGAAATCCGGACATCTCCGATGCCTTACGCCAATCCACCTTTATACGCGATCGAGCGAGGGCTCGTTCTATAAGATAAGCCGCACCCATTGCGGCCACCGACGCGGTTCCTTGGCCGATGCACATTATTCGGCGGATTGGGGGCTGATTTGGGTCTCTCAGGCGCTTCAATAGGCCATTGAAGGCCCCATCACCTCCCACGGAGAAATCAATCGTCTGGCCAATCTTCCGGTACTTGCCTCGGATGGTCTTGAGAACGCTTAACGGAGATTCATGGATCTCCTTCTCAAAATAATAATCGTACGAGCCGCGGAAGATGTCTCTGGAATGGATGTAAATGGGTTCCGCTTTGACTTCGAACGGCCCCAAGTCTTTGAGAAAACGGCCTACCATGATCTCACCGGCGGGATTGGCAACATCAACCCTGACTTGTGTCCCACCTCTTTCAGTACCTGAAAGGCTGTAGGAATAACGAGTGCGGGCGGCCAATCCGTAGACTTCAGATGCAAGAATAGCCCCGTCGCTTACCTTGCCTACAAAGAGGCTCTGGCCGCTTCCCTTCTGTCCGAGATATAGCGCCCGCGGGTGATGAGGATGTTGCATCACTACTGCCAAAGACCCCTCGCATTTGTTCATCAGCTCCGCGAAACGGTCCTCGGCAGGCAGAGCGGGATCGGTCCCGAGACGGTAAAATACGGGAAGGATCTTGGCGTCCGTAGTTACAGTAGGGTCGATGTTGTATCCCTGTGCTTGGACGAATTGTTCCACCATTTGGTGATAGTTGTCCACATCGCCGTTGAGAACAAACTGGGCTTCTCTATCATCCAGGCTGGATAAGTGTTCTTTTCCGTAGAGCGACCCGTCTGCCGGATGGCTGTTGGAAAGGCTTATAATGCCGTTGGAGGCCCAGCGCGTATGGGCGAGAATATTGATCTGGTCCGTTATGCCGGCGACTTTCCAGAGGTCTTCATCACTGCGAATCGCCTCGCGCAGACCTCCGGTGTTGTCTCCCAACCTACCTACGAGATTGGCAATTTTATAAATGAAAATGAAAACGTGTGATCCGTCGTGACATTCAATTTGATGAATGCGCCTGCGGACGGTTTCATTCACACCAAGGCCCTCAGGCGGTTCCGGGAGAAAACCGATGCCCTCGGAACGCGAGGCCAAGCACTGGATAGATATGCCGGCGGAATCTCTGCCTCTAACTTCCAGGCGGTCGATATTTTCCAAGGCCTGCTCAATGGCCCATGCCACATAGTGCTCTGAACGACCGAACCCGGAGGACGGCCCGAAGTTCGGCAAGAGACTCGTAGTCCTGGTCACATTACCAAGGACTTCTTCTCTTATTTGCCACGTGCAGTCCGTGGTATTTTCCGCAAGGAGTTCAAGGAAGTCTGAGCGGCCTCTTTCGGCTATGAAATCATTTAGCTTTCCTGATATATGGGTGAGCGTGTCTGCCAATCGCTCCATTTTTGCCCAAACTTCGGAGCGCTTGACGAGTTCCATGTGCAAGCCGAATGACATGATATCGTCGAATCTCGCGACCAAACTCTTCAAGGGCAAGCTCAAATTTTCCCAATTATCCGATACGGCCGCCGTTTCAAAGCCCGACAGGAGGGTATCCAGCCAAGCCGGATCCGAAGTCTCCTTCCAGCGGTTGTTACCTATGAAACCCGCTATTCCGCACACGACAACGTTCCTTCCTAGTTATTCAACCTTAGGGGCTACGCCCGCGTCTTCCTCATATTGGGCTGGGGGCGGGGCTTTCTGTGGGACCGGGGTCGGCCTTGTCTGAGCAGGAGAGGCGATGGCTGCAGGTCGGAAGATCGCTGCCAGGTCCTTATAACTCCAGGATGAAATCAACCCTTGATCCTTCAATTTTGATAACCGCTCTTCTTTGGCCGCGGCATCGGATTTCATAAATGCCGGATCAGCGACAAGAAGTCTCCAAGCCGGAAGACGTTCCAGTTCTCTCTTCGAGAGATTGCTCACCAGCCCCTTGCGTTCCAGCTCCCGGAGTTTCACAAGACGTTCGTAAGGCAAGGCCTTCGTATATTCCGAATCCATAGCCAAGGCTTCAGCAGCCAGGATTGCCTCGGTAGGCGTCCTGTAGTGAAGGCCCACCAGGCCTTGATCTTTGAGGTTCTTTAGATTGCCCAAAGCCTCTACGGGCGAGGTCTTGCTGTAACCTTTTGCTCCTGTGACCACTGCTCCGGCATAAAGTCTTGCGTATTCCAGCAACACAGACCAGTGCACAAGTTTTTGTTGGGCAAGTTTGTGCAGGATCTCCAGCTTCTTTTGCGGTGTATATGTAAGATAGGGTGTCTTTTCTACAAGGTATTCCGCGAGCAACATTCGATTGAGAAATTCTCTCGGTATCCTCGAATGACTCAACTTTTCGTCACTGTTTAGCTGGGCCCATCTCTTCAATCTATCTAAGGGATCAGACGGTTCCCTGAGGTACTGATCCCCCCAGTCCAAAAGGGCGAAGTCCATCTCCGATTGCTTGAGCTTCTTTTCGCGGATTAACTCGGCAGCCTGTTGCAGTTTTTGGATGGGTTCTTTTCCCTTAAAATTCGGGGACTCGAAAACCGCCGACACCGGGTCCGATACCTCGAAGGAGGCCCCTGATGAAGCCAACAATATCGTGACGAGCCATGCCGCCAGAACGGATCGAAATCGCGAGAGGTTTTTGCCGAGGTTTCCATACATCATCGTTGGAAAGAACCGCCTTATCGACTCGGTGCCGCGGCAAGAACCTGATCAGTGAACGCGACGTTTTCTCTGGAATATCGGCCTAACACGTGAAACCAAATGAAATGCCCGTAGGACAACACCAAAGCCATGAGAAGCGCCACCACAATTGATCCCAGGGGAAGAAGGTCGGCGAGGAAAACCGCCGCCAGGACCGCCAGCATGCAAATGAGGCCTGTTCCCACTGAAACCGAAGCCAACATCATATAAGGTTTGCCACCCTTTCCCGCAATCGAGAAAATTTTGGAGGGATTCAGGGCTTCTCCGAGTCGATGTGACTGCCGAAGTATTACCAGGGCCGCAGACGCCAGACATAGGGAGGCCGCGTACGCCGCGACGGTAAGTATCATAAAAATGTACCCCAGCATTTCCATGCCATTCAAGAAAAAGGCTATCATAAGTGTCAGGCATATTGAAACAGGGACGAGACAATAGACGGCAAGCACACAGAAAATTCTCAATCCCGCCGCCGCCATCTCTCGAATTTTGGCAAGAGATATAGCTGGAGGCGGATCATCCGGGGCTTGTCCACTAGCCTCCATGAGTTCAGCCAGATATCCGTAAAGGACTATCCATCCGAGGATGGACAATGGAAGGCCAATAAGGAAATTAATAGACAGAATGATCGAAACCGCAAAAGCACCCGCTACGAAAACGGCGAGCGGCTGCCATTTTCCTCCACCGAGCGGATAAGGAACAATGGCAGGCAACCGCTCGTAGAAAGGCGACTCCGCCGTACCTTGGTGACTTTCGGCACCGCTCGATTGAGCCCGCGGCCCTGATCCTACTTGAGCAATCTCTTCGGAGGGTCGGCTTTCCGGGAATAAGTCCCGGAAATTGGCAACTTGTACTGCCTTGATCCAAGGTCGTTGCCCCATTCGCAGTGATGTTTCCGCGCTTATCGACCGGTTTTTTATCATCTCAACGATTTCGTCGTCGTTGAACGGGCCTTTAACCTGCTCGTCGGATAGCACCAGCCATCTTCGGTCTTTGGCGGACATAGTCTCCGGCTGTTCCTTTGGCGCGTCAAAGTACCGAGTTTCCACCATACCGACGGACTGGCCTGGAGCGGAAGCCGAATCATCCGACCATTCGGGCAACTGGGTCGTTTCCAATTGAGGCATCATCTCGGGAGACGGTTGCGGCCGAGCAGGCGGTGATTGCTCCGCGGTTTGAGCGGGCGATTTGAGACGCACTACTAAAACCTTACCGCATTTCTTGCACTGGAAACGAATCGGCTTGTCTGTCTCCGGGACCTTGAGCTTGTAAGATGTCGCGCAACCGCTACATTTTACGCGAACTTCCTTTTTTTCCATGTCTCACCGTATGCAACCGGAAGGGTCTTTCGTTTGGGCCGACAGTGCTGAGATAAGCCACGAGCAGGATACCGACCATAATGCGCCTGTTGCCGATAATGCCGGCAGGCCGCTGGAAGCGCATAGGACAAATACGTCACCTGCCCGGAAATAATTCAATCAGGCGAGACGGCTCCAATGCCCATATTAGAATAAAACCCTAGACGATGAAATAGATTTTTCTGACAGGATCGAAAGCAGATCTGTCGGAAAAAGCGTTAACGGCAAATCAATAGGGTACGCGCCGAGATCAAGCCCTCTTGGCCTTTAATTCCAGTGGGTGTATGGTGGAGACAACGGAGGTGAACCTTGATTGACTTTCACACCCATACCTTGCTCAGTGATGGGGTTTTGGTACCAAGCGAGTTGGTGCGCAGGGCTGAAAACATAGGTTACCGAGCTATAGGCTTGGCGGATCACGTGGATGAATCCAACCTGGAAACAGTACTGAAAGCCCTTCTCAAGGTCACCGTCAAGCTGAACCATTTTCAGAAGACCTTCGTAATTCCAGGCGCCGAGATCACTCACGCTCCGCCTCTGGAAATCCCGGAATTGGTACGGGATGCGAGGCGATTAGGCGCGGTCCTTGTAGTGGGTCACGGAGAATCCCCAGTGGAGCCGGTAGCGGACGGAACAAATCGGGCGGCCATAGAAGCGGGAGTCGACATACTCGCACACCCCGGTTTTATAACATATGATGATGCCCGTCTGGCTGCGGAGAGAAGAGTATTTCTTGAGATCACTTCCAGACACGGCCATTCCCTCACTAATGGCCATGTAGCAAGGATGGCGCTGGAAACCGGCGCAAGGTTGGTGATCGATACCGATACTCATACTCCGGATGATCTAATAACGCGCGACCGGGCCTTTCAGATCCTAATAGGCGCTGGGCTCGTCGAACATCGGGCGGAAGAAGTCCTGAAAACTAACGAAGAGCTTCTGGAAATCTGCCGGCAACGTTTGAGCCGAAGATAAAGATTGATGTCCTCGTCCTCCTTACGATCCGTCACACGCTTCAGGCCGATAGTTACAGTCATAATAGTCGTAGTGTGGCTGGTGTTGGTCGGGCTGCTCCTGAAAGACCGATACCTGTCCAGCACATCCGGAATCACTGAGGGCCTGAATATCGCTGCTGTAGAATCCGATGATTGGTTCTTGATACGAATCGGCGGAGCGTACTCCGGTTTCGGGCGATCCAGACAAGTCCGGGCAGGTGAACACTGGAAGATACGCGACGATCTCAACATTTCCTTGAATCTTCAAGGCCAAATAAAGCCGGTACGCGTCCTTAACGAATCCACCGTTGACGAAAATTTCCGTCTCGTGAACTTTCATCTCAGGGTTTCCTCCGGCATCATATCCTTTGAACAGAATGGTCGAATGGAGGGCAGAGATCTGGTACTGGACATGCCCAGTTCTCAGGGCGGAGGAGTCAAGCGCATAAAATTAGCCGAAATCCCCAGGATGTCGAGGTCGTTGGGCCTGCCGGTGCCGTTGGCTGGGCTTCAGGTGGGCGATGAATACCACATACCTATTTTCGATCCATTAGACGGAAATAAATGGGACACGATCATTAAGGTACTCGAAAAGGCCGACCTTGAAATAGCAGGGAAGAAGGAGGAGGCTTGGAGGGTAAGGGCAACCCTACGCTCGCTGGACCTGGTGATGTGGGTGGACAACGAGGGACGACTCCTGAAAGGCCTTATGCCCATGGGTATCACGGTAGTCCGCTCCGATAGAAATGAAATCGCAAGAGACCTGAAGGCCGTTCGAGGACTGCCGGACTTGGCTTCCCTTACCTCCGTTCCACTGGAGGGTTCCATACCGGGTTCACAGGCTCTCAAATTTCTGCGGCTAAAGGTCGAAAGTGATCGACAAAGGAGCTTGCCCAGTGACGGTTTCAGGCAATCCTACAGGAATTCTGAAATTGTATTGAACAGAGAGCTTCTTCCAACGGCAACGTATCGACTCCCTTGTACCGATCCAAAAATGGAAACGCACCTCATGTCATCGAGATTTATTCGTAGCGACGATTCCGTGATCAGGCGGCAAGCGGAGAAGATCCTCGGCGATGAAAAAGACCCAATTCGGGCTGCCCGCCTTATAAACGCCTGGGTTCACAATAATCTGAAAAAAGTGCCGACCGCGGTGGTTCCTGACGCAGTCACGGTTTTGACGAACAAACAGGGAGCTTGCAATGAGCACTCGGTGCTTGCCGCAGCACTTGCCAGGGCGGTGGGATTGCCCGCACAGGTGGTTGTAGGACTGGTTTATTCGGGTGACGGATTTTACTATCATGCTTGGGTGACTTACTGGGCAGGAGACCGCTGGTTCACCGGTGATCCGCTTATGAATCTTGTCCCCGTGGATCCTACACATATTGCCTTGCTCTACGGCGACGTGGATAAGCAAGTGAATGTAATCTCATTCTTGGGCCAATTGAAATTGAAGGTCCTTGAGGCGAACTAGATACCTGCAAGCATAGCGGAGCGCAAAATGATTCGTGTCGAAAACTTGTCCAAGAGATTTGCCAAGACAGTAGCTGTGGATCACATTGATCTGCACGTCCCCCCCGGGGAGATCATGGGTTTTCTCGGGCCGAACGGCGCAGGCAAGACCACTACAATTCGAATGCTCGCAGGCTTGATGAAGCCGGATACCGGCTCCATCGTGCTCGACGGTCACGACTTGGCCACCGAACCGGAATTAGCCAAGGCGATAACAGGATTCGTGCCGGACAGGCCTTATTTGTACGAAAAACTCACCGGTTGGGAGTTTCTCGAATTTATTGCAGGGATCTATCGTGTCTCGTCAAAGGACCTGGAAAGGCTCGGAACTTATTTTCTGGAGATTTTCGAACTCATGGATTGGAAGGACGAACTGATCGAAGGTTATTCACACGGCATGAAGCAACGTTTGATCATAAGCTCGGCCCTACTGCATCAGCCCAAGATTTTCATTATAGATGAGCCCATGGTAGGACTGGATCCACGCGGCGTTCGTCTCGTTAAGGACCTGTTTAAGGAGATGGCCGAAACCCGCGGCATGGCCGTATTCCTCTCGACACATACGCTGGCCGTGGCGGAAGAGATCTGCACAATTATAACAATCATTCACAACGGTAAAAAGATAGTGTCGGACACGCCTGGGAACATCAAGGATTCTATTGTCAGCACCGGTGGAAATCTGGAAAAGGCTTTTCTTAAATTGACCGGCGAGGAGGAGATGGATGGACTCAGAGGCAGCCTAGGACTTCGGGACTCGTTGCCGGTTTGATACTGCATGCCCCGACTGGCTACTTTCCGAATTTCGGATAGAGCATTCGGTTACGCGCGGCGTCATTCATCGGTTATTTGACATCCCACTATTGCGAGGAGTGCCCCATGTGAGAGGCGTCTTGCGTGCAAATCTCCCTTAGTAAAGGGGGGAGTGGGGGCATAGGAGTTAAAATAACAGGTTGTTCTGCCGTCCCGGAGGGACGATGCGATAGTAGGCTGGCGATTTATCGCCAGTTTCAGGGATCAAGAAAAATCTGAGCGTCCCGTAGGGACGTCTGACAATCTGAAACGGTTTCAGCCGTCCCTCTGGGACTCGACATCCTTTGTTGCCGCTGCATTTTTTTCCCGGCGATAAATCCACCGGGCTACTTTCAGAGGTTCCTACGGAACCATGACGAATGCCGATTTTAATGCCTATGGGGTGTGGGGGGATTTTGACTGGCAAGCCCCTCCCGCGAAAATGGCGATTGCTTCCTCCGCTTTTCAGCGGGGTCACAATGACAATCTTTCACCACTAGCAACAGGGGTCACAATTTCGATAGTTGGAATCTTGCGGGCGGGAGAGAATTCTGTTAAGGTTTGACGATTCAAGTAATTGCAGACACAATATATTGATATTTAAGGACAATAAAGACAGGAGAAATAATAATGAAGAGATCCAGGACCGGCAAGGCGATCCTTTTCATTGCCTTTCTCGTGGTGGCTTTCATCGTGATAGTGGTCGCTGCGTCCATGATCCTGGAGACGGACAAGGGAACTTCGGCCTGGATGGATCTTCTTGAATGCGGCAACAATGTAGGAATTGTTCCTATCGAAGGCACTATCACTGACTCGGACGAAATTCTCAAGCAACTCAGAAGATTTAGAAAAAAGTCGTCGGTCAAAGCCATTGTCATGCGTATCAACTCCCCAGGCGGCACGGTTGCGCCTGCCCAGGAAATCTATAGAGAAATAGAGAAAGTAAGAAAGAAAAAGCCTGTGGTGAGCTCGATGGAAACGGTGGGAGCGTCCGCTGCCTATTACATTGCGAGCAATTCGGACAGGATCGTCTGTTCGGCGGGCACCATAACCGGCAGCATCGGCGTCATCATGATGCTTCCGGACATACAAAAAATAATAGAAAAGATCGGCGTGGACGTTAGCGTAATCAAGGCGGGAAAGTATAAGGATATCGGCACACCGGTCAGGCCGCTGACAGGAGAAGAGAGGAGCATTCTCCAGACATTCGCTGACAGTGTTCATGAGCAATTTATTAAGGACGTCGCGGCCGGTCGGAAGGGTAAAATAGAGTTGGAGAAGCTTCGGGCCATTGCAGACGGACAATTCTTCACCGGGGAAAAAGCCAAGGAATTGGGATTGGTTGACACCATCGGGAATTTTTACGATGCGGTAAAGATAGCGGCAGACCTAGGCGGTATCAAAACGGAACCGGAGCTTGTTTATCCTAAGAAGAAATGGGGCGGGATTCTGGACCTTTTGTTGGAATCCACAGCCGAGACCGTTACCAGGGTGGTCGAGCGGAGCCGCCTCATGCAGTTTGCTCCTTCGGTTCACTGAAACTTTCAGTACGCACCTACATATATTACGGAACGGAGAGGGTTGGATGAATTTACAAGAATTCTTGACTTTTGATGACGTGCTTCTCACGCCGTCCTACTCGGAAATTCTTCCATCCGAGGTGGATGTGAGCACCATGCTGACCAAGGAGATTTCCTTGAACATTCCCCTGATCAGCGCAGCCATGGACACTGTCACAAGATCCGAAATGGCCATCAGTTTGGCGCGGCAAGGCGGAATAGGAATTATCCACCGCAATCTGACGATAAAGGAACAGGCCAGAGAGGTGGATCGTGTGAAGCGCTCTGAATCGGGAATGATCGTAGATCCCATCACCATCGGGCCGGACGCGAAAATAGCCGACGCCTTGGAAATAATGAGCAGGTATCACATTTCCGGCGTACCGGTCACGGTCAAAGGCTATTTGAAGGGTATATTGACGAACCGCGACCTTCGGTTCGTTGAAAATTTGGACATGAAGGTCGAGGATATAATGACGCGTGAGAACCTCGTCACAGTGGACGAGGGAATCGGGATCGAGGAGTCCAAAGCGCTACTTCACAAGCATCGCATAGAAAAGCTTCTGGTAGTAGACAAGAATGACAGGTTGCGGGGTCTCATCACCATCAAGGACATACAAAAGGCCACAACATTCCCGAATTCTACCAAGGACGACTTCGGCCGTCTCCGGGTCGGGGCCGCTGTGGGAGTCGGACCGGACCGCGAAGAAAGAGTCGCGGCCCTGGTTAAGAAAGGCGTGGATGTCATAGTGATCGACACCTCCCACGGTCACTCCAAGAATGTCATGGAAACTGTCCGGGCACTCAAGAGCAATTTCCACGGAATCCAAATCATAGCGGGAAATGTTGCCACCGCGGAGGGGGTCGAAGACCTGGTAAAAGCAGGCGCAGACTGTGTAAAAGTCGGCGTGGGGCCGGGGTCAATATGCACGACTCGTGTTGTGGCCGGAGTCGGCGTACCGCAGATAAGTGCTATCATTAATTGTGCGGGAGCGGCTAAACGGCTGGGAGTGCCGCTGATTGCGGACGGTGGAATCAAGTTTTCCGGCGACATCACCAAGGCCCTTGCCGCGGGAGCTGACTCGGTGATGATTGGAAGCCTGTTGGCCGGCACTGATGAGAGTCCGGGTGAGTTAGTGCTTTATCAGGGCCGATCATACAAATCTTACCGTGGCATGGGATCGTTGGATGCCATGAAAGAAGGAAGCGCAGACAGATATGGTCAGCATGAAGGAGTGACCGAAAACAAGCTGGTTCCGGAAGGCATAGTTGGTATGGTCCCGGCCAAGGGGCCTGTGGCGAACTCGCTGAATCAACTCATCGGGGGAATCAAATCCGGCATGGGATATCTTGGCGCCGTGAATCTGGAACAGCTAAGACAAAGGGCCCGTTTTATGCGAATTACCCAGGCAGGCTTGAAGGAATCTCACGTGCACGGCGTGGTGATAACTAAGGAGGCCCCGAACTATCGCCTTGAATCATGAGCTGACGATACATTAATTTATATCCGTAAAGGATTTACCGTCGTATTCCAACATGAAAAATAAGATCATTCGAGCATTCATCTTCGGAGCCACCGGATACACCGGCATCGAACTTATACGCATACTTTCACAACATCCCGGCGTCCGAATTGTGGGAGGCAGTTCCCAGAACTGGTCCGGGAAAATGGCCGGTGAAGTTTTCCCTTTTGTTTCTGGGACCAACGATTTCCGATTTTCGACCCTTGAACAAGCCAAGGTGAGTATAAAGGCCGATGTTGTTTTTCTGGCTCTTCCCCACGGGGAATCGGCCGGTGTGGTAAGGCCGTTGCTCGAGGCGGGCGTCAAGGTGGTCGATCTTTCCGCGGACCTGCGACTCCACGATCCGGAAGTGTACGCAAAATGGTACGGTAAACACAAAGATCCGGAACTTCTTGAAAGAGTTGTGTACGGGCTTCCTGAAATCCATCGGGACATGCTCAAGGACGCGGACGTCGTGGCGAATCCGGGTTGCTATCCCACCACAGTGATACTCGGGGTTGCTCCGTTTCTGAAGTGTACCCAGGTCGATACCTCGTGTCCTGTTGTGGATTCCAAGTCGGGTGTCTCGGGCGCGGGGCGTGGAGCCAAGCTCAATACCAGCTTTTGCGAGATTGGCGAGGGATTCAAGCCCTACGGGGTAATCGGCCACCGACATATACCGGAAATGGAACAGGAACTCTCCAATCTTGCCGGCAAGACGATCAAGGTGAGATTCACACCGCACCTCATACCGGCAAGCCGAGGCATGGTAAGTACGATTTACCTTCCGTTGCGATCACCGATCTCATCGAAGGCTATCAGAGAGCTGTTTGTAGAGTTTTATCGTGATGAGCCTTTCATTCGAATTCTGCCGGCGGGGGTATTTCCCGATACCGCAATGGTACGCGGATCCAATCAATGCCACATTTCAGTAGAGGTGGACGAGCGTACCCAGTGGGTTGTAACAAGTGTGGCAATAGACAATTTGGTCAAAGGCGCATCAGGCCAGGCGGTCCAAAGCATGAACATCATCATGGACCTTGAAGAAACTACAGGGCTGACCGGGCTGCCCATGTTCCCTTGAGACATTTTTGCATCAACGGGCATCACGTTCTTCGTTGTGTACCGTCAAGGAGAAAGCAGAATGTCGCCGAAAAAAGAAAATGTCGGTGTCGACCTCGGGCTGACAGAAGAAGAAAGGAACGAGCTTCATCAGATCGCCCAAACCGTGATCGAAAGGAAGTCCCGCGGCCAGTCTGTTCCGACGTTTTCACCGTCCAGCGAAAAGCTCAAGGAGGGTAGGGGAGCATTCGTGTGCGTGTACAAGAAGGGAATGCTTCGGGGCTGTATCGGCTCATTGGAAGGAGACACCCCACTGTACCGGACTGTGGAAGAAATGGCCCAGGCCGCGGCCTTTCGTGACCCTCGTTTTCGCCCGGTCACACCGGACGAGCTGCCTTACCTGAATCTGGAAATATCCGTCCTGACTCCTTTGCAGAAAATCCGAGACCCCGAAGAAATTGAAGTGGGAAGACACGGAATTTTCATTCGGAAAGGTTACCTTTCGGGGCTTCTGCTGCCTCAGGTGGCTACCGAGAGGAACTGGGACCGCATGACATTTCTACGGGAAACCTGCAGGAAAGCAGGGCTACCGATGGATGCCTGGAAAGAAAAGGATGCCGAGATATATGTTTTCTCAGCCGATGTGTTCTAAGCGTGTTTCGGCTGTTGCACTTCTTTCCGGCGGACTGGATTCGGCTCTTGCGATACATTTGGTGCAACGTCAGGGCATTGAAATAACCGCTTTGCATTTTTCCTCGTTCTTTTCTCCGTTGGACCCCACCGAGCAGGACTCGCCGGTCCAGGTGCTGGCGCGGGGCCTGGGAGTGCCGCTGGTCTTGATGCCCAAAGGTGACGATTTTCTTCAAATAATAAGAAATCCACGTTATGGCCTCGGCAAGAACATGAATCCGTGCATAGATTGCCGGATTTATACGTTCGTCAAGGCGAAAGAACTGATGGAAAAAATTGGCGCTTCTTTCATTGTCACGGGGGAGGTGGCGGGCCAGAGGCCAATGTCCCAGCGAAAACACACCATGAGGTTGATTGATAAGAGTTCAGGATGTGATGGAATAGTCGTTCGTCCGCTCTCGGCCAAAGTTCTACCGGTAACGATTCCCGAAAACCAGGGGCTGATAGACCGAGAACAGCTCTTGGGCGTCACGGGTCGTGGGAGGAAAGTCCAGTTGGAGATGGCCGAGCAAATGGGACTCACCGGATATTCTCCTCCCGCAGGCGGCTGTTTACTTACCGATCCCGGGTTTTCCAGACGCTTGAAGGACCTGCTGGACGACCGAACTGATGTGTCAAAATCGGACCTGCTCCTGCTTCGGATGGGGAGGCATATTCGACTCCGGCCTGGCTTGAAAATTGTTGTAGGCCGAAACGAAGAGGAAAATAATCGAATACTGGACTTCGCCGCCGACACGACCCTCTTTGCACCGAAGGATTTTCCAGGACCTTTTATTCTTGCGTTGGGCGACCTGGAACCGTCGGAAGAGATCATTATCGGCAGCGTCTTGCGCCGTTACGTCAAAGAATCTTCCAGAGGCGAAAGAATAGCGATTCGTTATCCGAATGGGGCAGACCGAGTTGTGTCGGTCACAGAAGTGGCTCAAAATGATTGGATTTCGGACCATATGATCTGAAAGTGTTTTATCGAGCCTATTTCCTGACTGTCGGACGTTCCCGGCATTTTGTGTCTGAGAAAGGAGGATGTGGTGATCTGTCCTCGTTGCGGTCGAGATTTAGTTCAAGTGGAGGGACAGAGATATTGCTCCTTTTGCGGGCATGAGCTCGAGACACCCACCACAATTCCTGACGAAAGCAAGCTTGGAGAGCCTAAAGGCAATGATACTGAACCCGAACTGTTGAAGGAGTTACCCCTAACTCAAGACCGATACTGCGCCTGGGAAGACCAGGAAAATCTCGGATTTTCAGAGGGCATACTTCGGACTCTGAAGGAGAGCCTTTTTAACCCCCATGCGTTCTTCTCCAGGCTACCCGATAGGGGAGGGTTCCTCCTGCCGGTGCTCTACGCATTGATAGTGGAAACAGTCGGCTCATTAGTAAGTTATGCCTGGGCTTTTTCCTGGGATCAGTCCTGGTTGGGCATGGTGAAGTTCCCGGGGTTTTGGGCCATAGTTGCAGGCATGCTGGTTCCTATACTCGTACTCGTGAGAGTCGTGATTTCGACGATGGCACTCCACGTGTCGCTTTTTTTGGTCGGAGGAGCAAACAAGGATTTTGAGGCCACATTCCGAGTTGTTTGCTATTCGTCCGGACCGGAACTCTTTAATGCTGTTCCGGTCGTGGGCTGGGCGGTTGCCCTAGTCTGGGAAATATACCTAACAGTGGTCGGGATCCAAGAGGTTCACGGTACTACAACTGCGCGCGCTTTGGCGGCTGTTCTGCTCCCGGTTATTTTGTGCTGCGGACTTATTTTCACTGCGGTTCTCGTAGCAGGCATAGGATGGGGCCTGGCTGGAGTATCATCGTGATGGCGGTAGGTCATCGAATTTCGGCTATGGGCATGCGCAGAAATTCAATTTTATCTGTTCTTGGCGCCGGCACTCCTGCGACGTCCAGCTCCTGGATGTGAACGAAGTCTTTGTGGCTTTGGGGGAAAACTATCTCGACAGAAACGCCGTTTTCTGCCTCGTGTCGGGATGCCTTGACCTTCGACGCCTTCTGTCCTGCAACAGGCAACATCAGCCACGCGAGCGATACAGGCAGTTGGGTACGAAGCGTGTAGGCGCATCTGGTGGCCGGTTGGTCAGAACCGTTCACTGATCCCCATCCTCTAGGAGGATGCAACGATCCGGTCGATACCTCCATTTCCACCGACACCTTACCCAGCAGAGGAATAAGCTCAAAACCGGCCCCCCGCGCGTCCATATAACGCGCGGTCAAGGTGTTGATATCGGTTTCAACCCTACCGGGAAGAAATTGCCAACAGCCGGTAAGCTCATGTTCGCCTGAACCGATCACCAAGTCTCTGACAATCCAGTATTCCTCTTTGATGAAAATGACAGTTCGGATATGAACGAATTCTTCTTTTGATCCTTCCCATGGGCCGTCGTAAAGACCGGTGACCGCTTTCAGTGAGTCTTGGGACAAAAAGCCAAAATCCCGGCCGGCAGGCATGATTTTCTCACTGAACGGCATTCCAGTACGCTTGGGGCCCCCACCGTCTATCAGCAACATGTTGTGGGCGGCGGCAGACCTGTAGTAATCGGTCAAAACGTCCGGAGAGTATTGCGTGATGCCCGGGTCGACAAGACGAGGTTTACCCGCCGCTGCCACCTCTAAGGAGAGCGAGTCTCCGTGAATATGCGCGGCCCCGGCAGGCCCGGCCCTGAAAATGACAAGGTTCGCATCTGGGCCCCAAGATGATCTCAATGAGGCAATTCCCGCGTCCGGAAAAATATGAGAAGTTTGATCGGGAGGTTTGCCCGCCAGTCCTTTTGTCCCGATCCACAGCAGATCAGGACGTTGGAAAACGTCGGCGGCTTTTCGCATCAGCGCCGAGTAATCACCATCAACAGATCCGGAATCGTTGATGGAAGGCCATGTAAAGTCAGGCCGACAAAGAGCGATCAGGTACTGAGCGCATTTCTCCATAGAGGAATCAAATTCCTTTGGGAGACTCATGTATTTGGACGCGGCTGCTGCTTTCACTTCAATTAACGCGTGCAAACATATCGCGTGATAGAGAGGAGAGATCTCAAAGTGAACGCCATCCGGGAAAAACTGCCGATGGAACTCATTCCTAAGCCTGCGCAGTCCGGTCTCGATCCATAAGCCGGCCTCGCGAAATCCGGGAAAGCAGATCCCGGCCAGTACGAGGGCGCAAGACTCGACTATGATCCAGTTGTTGGGATGACCTTTATGGTCCATTAAGCTCTTGGCGTGCTCCCAGATAGACCGCAGCATGGTAAGACGAGTTTCCCTTCGGAATGACTTATGGTCCCATGCAATGCCGTAGATCCAGAGCCATTCTCTCAGCCTCCACGCGACGGTCAATGTTTCCCAGGACGGGCCTGCTCCTCCATTGGAGTCCAGAGGTGCGGGATTGTCTCGAATCCATCCCGCGATTATCCGATCAAGCGCCTCAGCATATTGTTGGTTACCGGTGTTGGAAAGTTCAACAACGAGCTCCCTCAAAAAGTGGTGGCGATGCAGAAAATGATTCCATTCCAGGGCCCCTAACGGATTGGCGTCCCATTGGACCGGATGACCGAGGTTTTGGCCCATGATTCTTCCGTTTAGGATTTCCTGCGCGCTTTCTTGTGGATATTGGTGAGGTGGGGGAATAAAAAGTCCCGAATCACCTGAAGTGTAGGGAAGAAAAGGCCGGGCCTTTCTTTTCGAGCGTCTTTTTTGGATCGAGTAATGCTGAGGTGTTGCCGCAGCCTCATCAGCACCGATATTCAGGACCTGGGTCAGACCGGCCGAGGTAAGTCTGGGACCGGTAGGAATGTCGCGGAGCTCACCGTCCAACGAGCGGAGGGCTATTTCAATCTCTTGCGAGCCCGTGTGCGTGCGTTCATAAGAGAAGATTAATTGGATTTCGCGGATATCGGTCCATCCTGACGGGGTTCCGTAAATCCCGAAGCATTCGATGGGGAATTTGAGATCTTGCCACACTCCGGGTGCCAGTTCTTCGCGGCCCCCGGAAAACGACAGGTCTTGGACGTGGGGCCCTTCAGGAGCGGAACCGTGAATAAGTTTCATACCCACCAGAATCGGTTCCAGCGAGCGGTTCATCACGGTGATGGAAAATTGGTTGAACCTGGAAAAATCTCTGGTCTGAAGGCGCAGGGCCAAGTGTAACTTCCCGGATGCTGAAAACCGTACAGCCTCCTCGTCACGAACAGCCCCTTCGATCTCCTCTAATTCGCGAGTTTGCAGCAATGGCTCTCGCGAGAGCATTCGGTCATGAAGGAAATGAGTTGGCGGTAGATTGGGGTCCTTCATAGGAATTCACGACGGGAAGCATTGAACCACTGGACAAACAAGATCGCAAAAAATACTAGCCCGTGAGCCGCTCAATCGAGCCCCTTCAGTCCACATGCAGCAACACGCTCTTGCCCGCCCAAAGCTTTGATTGCGTCCCGGAGGGACGACTTCATAATAGGCTGGCGATTCATCGCCGGTGTCGATAGGCCCGGAAGCAAGCAGTCCCATCGGGACGGCTGACATCATTTCCATAAATATCTTTCGTCATAATCTACCCAGTTCTTCCTGAGAAACGAGACGTATTCTTCTTGAAAAGTTTTCCTTCGATGGTGTTCTTTCTGATTTCTGATATAGGCAACATTCTCTTGAATCAACGATGTGCTCACGCTGAAAGCGCCATATCCTCGCTGCCAAGCGAAAGCTCGCTGCTCGGGAAAATTGTCATGAATCCATTTCGAAGATCCCCCCTTCATCAACTGGACCGCTTTTGCAACCGAAATCGAGGTCGGCAAAGAAATGAGGACGTGGTCCGGAACACCTCCTATAGATAAGGCTTTCATGCCATTTTGCCTAGCGATCCCGCCAAGATATTTCCAGAGACTTTGTTCAAATTCGTCAACAATCAGGGGTCGCCGGTCTTTTGTGCAGAAAACGCAATGAACATTCAAGGCACAATAAGTATTGGACAATCCTTGGACTCCGGTTTTCAGCCGTCCCTACGGGACTCGTTGAGTCGATTCGATGCTTACCCGGCGATGAATCGCCGGGCTACTGTCGGACCGTCCCCACGGGACATAACAAATGTGTGCCGCAAATTGGCATGCGTGCCTGCCGAAAAGATTCGGGCGGAACCGCAAAGGCCTCAAGTCGGTCTGCAGCGTGCGGGTTCAGCCTTAATGTCCTAAGCAGGGACAGTCTCTAAAGCACCTGGCTATTGCCAATCGCCCCTAATGGGCTCAAACAGCGGAAGTCCCGAAGGGACGCCTGACAATAGACCGGTAATTCATTGCCGGGAAATGAAGCATCGTGCCACGATCTTGTGACGGAAACCCATTCTGAGGCAGTTTCTTTAGCGCCTGGCAACCATCGTGACACCATTCCCACCATGAATCGAATTTTGAGAAGTCTCTGAATCGCGGGGCCACTGTCGGGCAGTCCCCACGGGACCCACATCGTCCCCATCTTCCATGACCGTTTATTTCTTCTCAGACTACTCGCTGAGTCCTAAATAAGCCAAGGCGATCAAATTAGTGCATGGCAGGAACAGCAAGACACCCCAGACAGCCGATTTTCCGCGTGCACGGGCGATTCCGAGACTTATAAGTAGCCAGGTCACCGTCGGAATCAGTAAGATGATCGCTATTATAATCATCATAAGAATGCCGCCCGTGGGGTCCATCGGTCCGATAAAAGCTAGTACCGGCGCGACAATGGGAAGCAAAAGCAACAGAAGCCACCAGAGAGGTTTCCCCGCTATGTTAACCATCAGTACGACATTGGCAATAGGTATGAAAGCGAGCCACGGCAGGCTGGTATTCGTCTTCTTGGCAATGAGAAACAGCATGATGGAAGAGAATAAGTAGAACGCCAAGGGCAAGACGGCGCCTAATATCCCCACACCCTTGGCCATGCCGGCCAACATTTCCAGCGGCATTCCCTGCATGCCCGGCATACCCGGCATGGTCGGCATTCCGGGCATTCCCGGAGCGCCCAGGTCCACGCCTCTCGGGACACCCGGTTTTGGCGGTGCAGGAGGTTTAACGGCTCCGGGGGGTGTCGGTTTTGGTAAAGGCGTTGGCTGAGTGGGTGCGGGCTCCGCGGGCTTCTGAGCAACCGGAGGCGGGCTTGGGGGTGACGGCGCTGTTTTCGGCTCGACCGTTGCTGCTTGCCTGAGCGTCTTGATCTTATTTTCTATCTCACTCTTGTCAGAAGCATCGGGTTTAAACTTCAGATAGTTTTCGTATGCGTTCACAGCAGGCGTCGGCCTGTTTTCCAGCTCATTGACCAATCCCATGTTGTAATAGGCTTCAGCAAAATTTGGCTCCAGTTGCGCCGCTCTTCTATAATCATTCATAGCTTCGCGGTACATTTGTTTCTTTCGAAAAACTTCTCCACGATTGTTGAGCGCGTCAGAATAATTCGGGTTTATTTCGATGGCCTTGCTGAAATCCTCCAATGCTTTATCCATCTCACCCAGGTCAAAATAGGCCAGCCCGCGCCAGTTCAATGCTTCAGCAGACCGAGGATTCTTTCTTATGACTTCACCATAGATCTCGATGGCCTCTTTCAGTTTACCCGCCTTATGAGTGCTCAAGGCCAATTCAAGTTCGCCGCTCATCTGCGAAATCGCGGGCAATGGGGCTGTCACGACGATCATTGCCAGAATTAGCGCCAGCATCGATCCGGCGAATCCCGCGGATCTTCGAAAAAAAGAGCGCTTTGAGATAACACGAGAAGGCGCTGCTTCATGCAAACCAAAGTCGGAGCGCGACTTTGCAGCACTACCGCAAAGCTCACGGGAGCTGTTGCCTGGTTTGCCGCTGCCGGTCGGGGGGGTGTCTTTTACTGTAAACGCATCCAACCTCTGCTTAGGAATAAAACTTCTCATGGGGTCTCCGATATCGTTAGTGTAGAAGCCAGGGAAACCTCGTAACCAATGGGGCAATGTTTATCAGATCTTTCAATGAGGGGCAAGGTTTATCATGGCAAGATTGTAACAAAATCAACGACTTTGTTTAGAAGGGACACGGAAGGCTAGCGACCCCCCGATTTCTGGTCTCGAAGGTGCAGAAAAATCTTGTCGAGAAGTGCTTCCGGGTCGGGATCTACCAGAAAACGCGCGCGTGGCTCCCTTTGTTCCAGAGACACCAGTTTTGGGATCTCGTCGGACAAACCCCCGCTGCCTGCGAGCACGCCTATGGCTCCGGATGAACCCAGATCGGTGTAAGCTATGGTGAATTCATTCAAGGTGCCCATGCCTCCTCCGACGAAAACACATGCATCCGCGCTTCGGATAAGGACTACATTGCGACCCTTTGTCCCCATGCCTGTGAACAGCGTGATAAAGCTGTCCAACGGATACCCATAGACTTCGTCATGCTCCTTTCGGTTCTTCGCCGGAGATACTGCCACGGTCAGTCCTCCTGCGGAGGTGGCGCCGTCAACCGCCGCATGAGGCAGCCCGGTACAGCCGCCGGTCAACAGTACGTATCCCTCTGTGGCAATAGACCGTCCTATGCTGTACGCTTTTCTTCCATCATCCGAATCCCGCGACACTGAGGAGGACCCCAGAACGGCTATCTTGAATATTCTGTCCATTCCGCAACCTCCTGTTTTGTTGCCTTGGCGTCCCTGGAAATATTCCCAGGCATCGCACCAAAGTCCCGAGCGGATGTCAATATCTCCAAAAGCCCCTTGACACCTTGTGAACAAGTGGATAATGTGGCTACGCCTGATTTCTTAAAACAAATTAGTCTGATTATGACAATGTATGCTGCATTAATCATGGCCGCGGGAATGGGGACCCGGATGAAGTCCAAGCTGTGCAAGGTTCTTCACCCCGTTGCGGGTCGCCCCATGATTTCATACGTCACCGACGCGGTCCGGATGGCAGGACTCGAAAAGATAGTCGTGGTAGTGGGTCACCAGTCGGACGAGGTGAAGAGGGCCGTTGCCGGGAACGGGATTGAATTCGCGGTACAGGAACCGCAGCTTGGGACAGGTCACGCCGTGGCCTCGGCCCGCGACTTACTTAAAGATTTCAATGAAGATATTCTGATCTTATGTGGTGATATTCCCTTGGTTCGTCCTGAAACTCTTCAGGAGCTAATGGGGTATCATGAGGAACGTAGGAGCCGAGTCACCGTCATGACGGCAGTGCTTGAGGACCCAAGGGGCTACGGAAGAATAATAAGAAATCATGAGGGCACCGTGGCCGGCATCGTAGAAGAGAGAGATCTTCGCGTAGAAGATAGAGACATAACAGAAATAAATGCAGGCGTCTACGTGGTTAATGCGCATCTTTTGTATGCATTGTTGGAGAGAATTCGGCCCGAGAACGCGCAAGGGGAATACTACCTTACGGATATTGTTGCCGAAGGTGTGAAGGATTGTATTCCGGTTCATGCGTATGTGCTGAAGGACCCCAATGAAGCGACAGGAATTAATACGAGGTCCGAACTGGCCCACGCGTCCGGAATTCTGTGGAACCGTAAACGTGGTGACTTGATGGCCGAGGGTGTGACATTACTGGATCCTGTTTCCGTGTATATTGATTCAGATGTTCGAATCGGCGGCGATACGGTGATTCATCCCTCTGTAAGCATCACAGGCGCCACTGAAATAGGAGAAGAATGCATTATCGAATCCGGCGTGTACATAATGGACTCCACGGTCGGTGACCGCGTCCACATACTTCAGGGGTCCAGGTTGAATCGAGCCACGGTATCAGACGACACCTCTGTTGGGCCCATGGCCCATCTGAGGCCGGAATCGCGGATAGGAAACAATTGTCGGATCGGAAACTTTGTCGAAGTCAAAAAAACGACCGTGGGCAATGGTTCGAAAGCATCGCATCTCACCTATTTGGGTGACAGTCAGATAGGAACAAAGGTGAACATAGGTTGTGGGACAATCACTTGCAACTACGATGGAAGAAATAAACATCAAACTATTATCCACGACCGTTGTTTCGTGGGATCGGATGTTCAGTTTGTGGCGCCGGTTGAAATCGGGGAGGAATGCCTCATCGGGGCCGGGAGTACCATCACGAAGGATGTTCCCCCGCGAATGCTGGCGGTTTCCAGAAGCAAACAGAAGATGTTTCCGTTAAGGAGCGGACAAGGGCCCACGAAATCAGAAGAATGACCATGTTGAGACACGTTGTCGATGCCGGTTAAGCGAAAATCACATTGAATGTTTAATGAGCCGGTCAGGAGAGGCCCAGACAGGACATGGCCTAACGCCTGAGAGAGCTATGAAGCCGACCAAGCATATGGGCGGCATTGTATGGTTTGGATCACATGAAATCGGACAAAACTGAGGCCAGCCCGCGACCACGGGGACTGAAGGACAGCCCCGGCGAGGGGAAGGCCGGCGAGATTCTCAAATCGAACATCGGGGATTCCATCGATGTGTTGGTGGAGTACTTGGTGGACAATAATGTGACAGGAATTCACCCTCTTATCATGCGCGAGGTCGAAAAACGTCTGATTATCAAAGTGTTGCAACGGAGTCGGGGCAATAAGCTCAAGGCGGCCAGATTGCTCGGGATGGGTAGAAACACCTTCCACAGAAAAATACAAAGATTTTTTGAATCCCAAAATTTGCAAGATGATAGTACAGATGTTTGAACCAACCGGCAGGCCTGCTCGATTCTTCCGTGCTACATTCGGCTGAAAATTCCGGACAGCATCGCGGCGTGACATGCACTTGGAATAAGGGTCGGCGCAATCCCCCCGCACGATTGTTTGGCTGATAGACAGTGCAGATGCCCAATGCCGAGCGTCTTGCCCATCACAAGCCCGCTTCAAGATACTTCTTGACACATATTGCTAACGAAATATAATTAAAGCGGATCTCAAAGATTTTCGCTGGAACCTTTGCGGTGAAGCCGGTCATCTTCTTCCGCCGCAAACCATATGCTGTGGTTTTCGGGGTGGGGTGATCGAAAATGAACTGTGATTCCTTGCAAGCCACTGCCGGCTTTGGCGTTAATTGTTCGGTCGAAAAAGCTACGTGTTGAGCCAAGTAGTTGGCAGCTTCGTAAATGGGAGGAGTTGACCTGAAACAGTATGAGCCCAACAAAATTATTGAGCTGAGTGCGGGTCCGGGCGAGTCTTCTGGAGGAGTGAAGGTCACGCTTTTCGGTCGTGAGTACAACATCCGAGGACACGGGAACACCAAATATGTACAGAAATTGGCGACCTTCATAACGGAGCGGGCAGAGGATATCAAGAGGAGCGCTGCAGGGGCGGCCTCATCGGACCTGGTCATCTTGACGCTTTTGAACATAACGGACGAAATGTTTCAACATAAGCACGCTAACGAAGAGACGATAAAGAAACTGGAGGAAAAGACCGACAGGCTTCTCAAAGCCATTGATCGACTAGTGTGATAAGCAGACAATCCCCTGCGTGGTTCGTGACGGACGGCAATGTTTTGAGCCAACACTCGAAGCAAGGGATCCAACACCCGACTGTGGTGAGCATGCCTGTCACGAAGCAGGAAGCCTGAAGCAGTCGCCAGGGTCCCACCTGGGAAACCAGGTTCAAAAATTCTGTCCGCACGGCCGACTGCGGGGGATCTTACGATTTTTTACCGCGTGTAGACACACCGAAAAACCGGGACGCGGACGGAGGCCTCTGGATGGAGAGTCGGTGGGCATATATACAGTTGAACGGATGACACAAGGCTGTTTTATTGAGGGTTTAGCCTTAACCAGTCTCTACATATATGAACATCCTTTCCTGGTTTCTCTGTACACGCATCCCGTAATAGTCCTAACGGAGGGCTTGTGGAATCGATTCAACTCCTGATTCCTGCCCTTGTCGCTGCTGTGATTGGCCTCGCGGCCGGATATGTCGCGACCAGAATGCTTGACAAGAGCCGGACACAATCAGCCAAATCCTATGCGGATTCTATTATACAGACTGCAAATAAAGAGGCGGAAACAACAAAGAAAGAGGCGCTCCTGCAGGCCAAAGACAAGCTGTTCCAAGCCAGAACGGAGCTGGAAAATGAAATAAAAGAGCGCCGCGCCGAGCTTTCAGCTCGGGAGTCACGCCTGTTGAAAAAGGACGAGAACCTCGAAAGAAAGAGCAGTCAAATCGAGACCAAAGAAACTACTCTTAGCAAACGTGAAAGAGAGCTAGAATCCGGTTACAAGAAACTTAAAGAAAAAGAAAGAGATATTGATGATCTCATAGGCAAACAAAATGCGAAACTGGAGGAGCTTGCCGGTCTTTCGGCAAACGACGCGAAGGACATGCTCCTCCAAAAGGTCGAGGCTGAGACCCGCATTGAATGTGCCAGGGTAGTCAGGCAAATCGAAGAGGAAACACAATCTCTGGCGGATAAGAAAGCCAAGGAGATCATTGCTTCAGCCATTGGTAGATATGCTGCGGACTTTGTGGCCGAGCGAACCGTGTCTGTAGTTCCTCTCCCCAGTGAAGAGATGAAAGGTCGTATCATCGGCCGTGAAGGTCGAAATATTCGGGCCATCGAAGCCGCCACCGGCGTAGACCTGATCATTGACGATACACCCGAAGCGGTCATCTTGTCGGGATACAATCCTTTACGGCGTGAAGTCGCTAGAATTTCTCTGGAACGCCTCATAAATGACGGCCGTATTCATCCCGCTCGCATCGAAGAGGTTGTTAAGAAGGTTGCCCAAGAGATGGAAGAGGCCATCATAGAGGCAGGCCAGCAAGCAAGCTTCGATGTCGGTGTGCATGCGGTCCACCCCGAAATGATTAAGCTCCTGGGAAAACTCAAGTATCGGACATCTTTTGCTCAGAACGTTTATCAGCACTCCATCGAGGTCGCTTTCCTGTGCGGCATCATGGCCGCAGAACTGGGCCTGAACCAGAAGAAGGCAAAACGGGCCGGGTTGCTTCACGACATCGGCAAGGCTATAGATCACGAAGTTGAAGGGGCCCACGCGGCCATAGGGGCTGACATAGCAAGGCGCTACGGAGAGTCGTCGTTAATCGTTAATGCTATAGCCGCGCATCACGCCGATGAACCTCCCACCAGCACAATCGCGGTGCTCGTTCAAGCCGCGGACACCCTGTCGGCTGCCAGGCCCGGTGCACGTCGCGAGATGCTCGAAAGCTATGTGAAGCGTCTGGAAGATCTGGAAAGGATAGCGGATTCTTTCAAAGGTGTGAGCAAATCGTTCGCGATTCAAGCCGGACGAGAGATCCGCATCATTGTGGAAAATTCCAATATCGGGGACGAAGGCCTGACATTACTGGCGCACGATATTCGTAAGAAAATTGAAAAGGAATTGTCTTATCCGGGCCAGATCAAAATCGTGGTGATCCGTGAGGCCAGGGCTGTAGAATACGCGCGATAAAGGTCATTGAGGAAAAGTTCGGCGTTTTGAGGTTATTCTTCTATGATTGCTCCCGCTGACTTCATCCGCTTGACCGCTGCGGCTGTTCCATCCTCCGTGATCCCCCGTGATAGACTCAGGACTAGTGTGACTGAGAAACCTTCTTCCAGAGCGTGGAGCACGGTTGCTTGCACACAATAGTCTGTGGCCAACCCGTAGATAATAAGATTCTTGACTCTCATTTGTTCGAGTAGGCTTTTGAGTCCCGTGTCATGGCCGCCATCGTCCCGGAAACCGGAGTAACTCTCAAAATTTTTGCGATTTCCGGTATCAATTACGGCAGTGATCAGGTCCGCGGGTAGTAAAATGTCAGCGCCTGCGGTCCCCTGAACGCAATGTGGGGGCCACAGAACCTGTTCTCCGGCGCTTGTGGGCACTACGTCCAGAGGCTTGGCTCCGGTATGACTTGTAAAAAAAGATATGTGATCGGCCGGATGATAATCGCGTGTGGCCATGATGGGAAACCCTCTCAACTTGTAATCGCGGGTGCGAGCGATGACTGCATCCAGATAATCTTTTCCGGTTCCCGGAACCGGCAGAGCGCCTTTGAGATGCTCAGTAAAGTCACCCTGAAAGTCGACTACAATAATTGCCGTGAATTTATTTGAGGACATCAGCGTCTCCTCCGCCAGTTTTTAAGGTGTCAATTCTAAAAGAAGTTGTGTCTACCAACTATTGTCTGCCAGGTTGTATATATGGAGAATTCATTCATGTCCATTGGCCACACAATGCCCCTCACGGAGGAACGATGCAAATTCAAACGCCCTTAGCTGATGAGGATATACTCTATTTGACTGCCGTTAAAGAGGTTTTTGGAGGCTTTGCTCACGAGATTGCCCAACCGCTAAATGCACTCATGATTGCATCGCAAGTGATTCAACTCAAAATAGAGGGAACGAACCTGACAAATGATGAAAAAGCCTTCTTTATTCAACGACTCAATATAGTCGGCGCTCAGGTTCAAAAGGTTTCGCAACTACTTGAAAGTTTTCGCACGTTCACTCGGGGCCGACAATCGGAGTATGCTCAGCCGGCAGATGTCGATTCAGTTTTCAACAGGATCTACAGTTTGATGGGACAACAGTTTGCGTCAAGGGGAATACAGGTCGCGCTTGAGGTCTCAGACAATCTGCCTTTAATCTTAAGAGAACTTCAAGTTGTTGAAGCAGCCATAGTTCAAGGACTGGCTTTCAGCCGGGATGCGATAGGCGCTATCGGGCAGTGGCACGATACCAAGGGCGCTGAATATAAGAAATCTCTGCAAATTGGTTTGGTCGAAACTGATGGAGCTTCGGGAATGCATCTGCTATGGAACCCAGGCCAAATGCCTCCGGGGACTATGCCCATCGATCCGGCAGGGCATGTCGGCCTGTGCGCTGCGGGTTCGATCTTGCGGGCTGCCGGCGGCACTCTCGAATGGGACGACGGTTCTCTGCGGATGGTTTTTCCCTTATAATGCGCGACGCTCTCTTGTTTTGTATTTTTGCGGGTCAAGGTCGTGGTTCCCGATAGGCCCCATTCCGACAGATTAGCGGAGAGGCGTTTCGAGCAGGCACAGAGGTGACAGCCGCCGATAACCTGCATGGGAAAGGCACTACGGAGCTTTTAAAGTTGACACAATCGAAAACTATGCTATCATTAGCCTGGATATGTTGAGGTGTCATTCAATATTTTAGGTATGTTATAAGGAGGAATGGAGGTGATTCCCGATCTGTCATTCGGGATCGCCCATGAGCTGCGTTTCAGGTTGTGCCTAATCAGGCCGGGTCTGATGATCGCGGTTCTATGCATGGCGTTCGCGGGCTGCAGTTCCACGGCAACCATAGTCAAAGATAATCTCGACTGCAGACCGGCTGTTGCCAATGCCCTCTCAAGGGCAATCGCGATCAGTCCGGAGCGAAAAAAGACCCCTGCCCCGACAGCTACCACTTATCCGCCTCTTCCCTCAGATGAAAATGCCCCCAGAGTAAGAAGATTCATTCGTGAATACGCCTACGAACAACGTGACACCATGAAGCGCTACTTGGCCTCTGCGGGACCATATCTTGGAATGGTAAGGGAAATAATACAAGAAAATGGGCTACCCCAAGACATTGCATACTTATTCATGTTGGAATCAGGGGCGAATCCGGAAGCCCGTTCCCCGGCCAACGCCCTCGGAATGTGGCAGTTCATGCCCGCTACTGCACGAAGCTACGGTTTAAGAGTAGACAGTTGGGTGGATGAACGATTGGATCCGAGAAAATCCACGAAAGCTGCAATGCTTTACCTTAAGGATCTTTACGGGATGTTCGGTTGCTGGCGCTTGGCGTTAAGCGCTTACAATTCCGGCGAAAACAAACTCAATCAGGTCCTGTGTCAGGAAGATGCGGATGATTATGATGAGATTTGTGCAAGTCGCAAACTCAAGAGAGAAACGAGAGAATTCTTTCCCAGGTTCCAAGCTATGGCCCACATTGCCAAGAACCCGGGAAAATTCGGTTTTACTGTTCAGAACGCCAAGTTCGAGGAACCTAAGGGCGAACTAATCCCCATTGAGGCGTGCCACTCTCTCGAGGCTTTAGCTAGGGCCATGGGGAGTTCGCACAGTGTTCTTTGTGAAATGAATCCGGCCCTCATAAGAGGCGCGACACCCCCTGGGGGGGACGCGTATAATCTTAGAGTACCAATGGGCAAGAAACAGATGTTGGCGGAGAAGTTAAAGGATTTGCCTGAAGAACAAAAAACCGGCAACAGCTATCACATCGTTCACAAAGGAGACAATCTGGGAACTATCCTCAAACGTTATGGGACCACCAAGCGAGAACTTGCGAGCCTGAACCCGGACGTGAACCTCAAGAACAAGCTCCGTACCGGAGAAAAGATAGTTGTCCCGGTCCGCAAGGCACAGACAAAAGTTACTTCGCGTAAGACTCAGCGCGTCTCCGCCCTTACTCCTACCCAGATTAACTGAGACATTCTCGCATCTCACGATCGGTAGTCCGCGTTGATCGTCACATATTCCTCAGAAAGATCGGTAGTCAAGAAACTCGCTTCTCCTTTGCCACACTTCAGATCGAGAAGCACGGAAAACTCTCTGGCTTTCATGACGTTGTGCGCGGCCGACTCCCAGTCCCCGTGCGCAAGCATTCCATCCTCCAAGATAGTGACGCCTCCAATAAACAAGTCTACCCTCCGTGGATCGAAAACCACACCGGAATAGCCCGCACTGCAAATAATCCTTCCCCAGTTGGGGTCCTCTCCGTGAAACGCCGTCTTAACCAGCGGTGATTCGGCCACCGTTCGGGCCACCTTGGCGGCTGAGTCCGCATCGGGGGCCCCGCATACTTTGACCTCAACCAACTTGGTCGCACCTTCGCCATCGAGCACGATCTGACGGGCGAGCTTTTCACATGCCTCGTTCAACGATGAAGAAAAAATTGCCCTGTCCGACTGATTCTCGGCGAGCTCAAGAGCGTTGTGATGGCCTCCGCTCATCACCAGGACCGTGTCGTTGGTGCTGGTGTCTCCATCAATGGTGATGGCGTTGAAGCTGCGCGCAACGGCCTCGGCCAGGCATTCCTGGAGAAAGGGGAGTTCCACCCGGAGGTCCGTGAGGATGACCGCCAACATTGTAGCCATGTTGGGGGCCATCATTCCTGCTCCTTTCGCAACGCCCAGTATTGTGAAAGGTCCGGCTTTCACCGTGCCGTGAACGCGCACGGTCTTCGGGACCGTATCGGTGGTCATAATAGCTGCGGCGACGTCCATGAATGATTGGCTGTCGAGTCTGTCGATCAACTCTGGAATTCGGCCCATTATCCGATCCATGGGCATTGGATTACCTATCACTCCTGTGGACATAGGGATGACAAGCTCAGAATCAATAGCTAGACCTTCCGCGACGCGTCGGGTAAGATCCAATGCGTCCTGTAGCCCCCTGCCACCGGTACAAGCGTTGGCATTCCCGGAATTGAGGAGAACGGCTTGGCAAAGGCCGCGTCCAAGGCGACCCCGCGTTATTTCTACAGGAGCGGCGAACACAAGATTCGTAGTCGTGACGCCAGCCGCAATAGCGGGTCTGTCTGAGACTATCAGAGCAAAATCCAGGCGTTCGGTTGAAGGCTGCTTAATGCCGGCGGCCACTGCACTGAATCTGTATCCTTGAATCAAGAGGGTTTCTTCGGTCACTATATTTGCTCCTTTTCCTGCGCCACGTTCAGACCTAGAATTTCAAGCTCAACAACAAGTTTTCTTCGACCCTGAAACACTATTCCTGCCATTCCGGCACGAATCGCTCCATCCACATTTTCTTCAAGGTCATCTATAAACACGGACCGGCCCGGATCTATACAGAATTTGTCAATCAGTTGCGAGTAATATTTCTCCGAGGGCTTCATGACGCCGAATTCAAACGAGAGAGCCGCGTCCTTGTAGAACAGGACCCCCGGGAATTTTTCAATTATCCACTCGTAGTGGGCTTGGCTGGTGTTAGATACCAGCCATGTGTCGTATCTCTTGGAGAGAGACATGCCCAGAGCGGCCATATCTTCATCCAGCTCGAAAATATCGCACCAGATACGATAAAAGTCCGCCTTTCCGATGTTCACGCCGAGGCGATTAGACATGATCCTATGAAATCGGTCAAAATCGATTTTGCCGATTTCGAGCGACGTTGCGGGTTCATGGAACAACCTCTTAAACGCCTCTTTATCTTCAGCCAGCAGCCTAAGCAGCTCGGGAGGAAGGTAACGTGACAGGCGGCGCAAAGCAATATCCCAATCAAAACGGACCAGCACATTTCCCAGATCAAAAAGTATGTTCTGAATCCGATTTTGCATTTCCGTGGGCCTTGCCGTGCAGCTTAAGTTCAATAGATCCCCAGCTCAATTCCCGCGGCCAAAGTTTTTCCGAGTTCGCGGCACCGATCCAGCATTGGCGCCAAGATTTCTCCACGCGAGATGACCGGATCTTGAACCTTCCTGAACCGATAGCCGGCCGCAATACGTTCAATGCTGCTCAGAGCGCCGGTGCCATCGTTGCCCGCGGAAACGACAACCGCATAAGATTTTCCGGACGTAAATTCTCTGGCCTGCTCGTAAGTCCTATCGAACAGGTCTTTGACAGCACCTGCCATATAGCCGAAGTACTCGGGAGTGCAGATTACCAGTGCTCGGCATTTTCTAAGATCCATTGCGGTCACTCGAAGCGCCGGCAGCCTACGTACTTCCACGCCCGAAATTTCTCGAGCGCCCCGCTCCACAGCCGCGGCCAGTCGCTCGGTGTTGCCCGACTGGGAGTGGTAAATGATGAGGAGCGACGGTGCGGCTTTCATGGCGGAAAATCACCTTTGGGGATCATGTTGGACCGATAGATAAAGCTCCCACTGGGATACAAAGTCCATAACCAAGTCCCGGAGCGGTCTTCCGGACTCCTCAGCCGTCTTTGAAAGCATTTCCCAGAAACTGTCCAGAAACGAAAAAGCATCTCCGGATAAGGCCAGAACTAAAGTGTTTCCGCAATCACAATGGCGATAGATCATTGTGAAAACACGGCCCATCGTGCCTCTACAATCTTCCATACAATGACCTCTGGCATGGGTACGTCGGATGAAATCCGTAAGGCTGCTATATTTTCGACCACATACTGAGCACGACTTTGGGAAAAGATTGGATTTTGCATCAGCTTCAGCGAAAGACCGCATAAAGTTCAGGAAGGGCTTCTCAGATTCCGTTTTAGACTCCTCTTGGCAGGAATTCACTTCTTCCATCAAGTTTCCATCCGTCAGCCGGTGCGGCCCAAAGTGGCGCATGCCCCTGAGCCGTCAAGAAATTGCAGCAGTATAACAGTTACCAAAAGTCCCGTCAGAAAAAGAAGATGGTTGCGTGGCTACATCTTTCGAGGTTGAATCTGCCGCGGGAGGTACGAGATACGGAAGCTCTCAATCCCATCGGGGCACTATTGCACTCGGCAAAATTTCCGGCTTTTCCGATGTGGAATCCAACAGCTTGGAAGCATTGTTTGCCGCGTGCCGACAAAATAAAGTCTTCTTGAGTTCACGGGATTCTACAAAACTTTGTTCTCAACCATGATTCCATTCGATCACGAACAGCGAAAAATATTGCTACCAACGCAAGCGCCGCCACGGCAAGTGTCACGACGAGCAACCAATCTTCAGAATAAACCGCGGCCCCGCTGAAACTGAGCATAGCGGTTCCCGGTATACGTCCCAACGTGCAGACCACGGCAAAGGTAATAAATCCCATCGGACTGAGCCCGAGGATGTAGCACAGGATGTCCTTCGGGAAGCCGGGAATGGTGAAAAGGGCCAATGAAATTAAGGTCCCCCGACGTTCGGTCAGGAAACAAAATCGGTCCAAAACTTGTTCGGGCACAGCAAGTTTGACGATGGGCAATCCTATTAGTCGAGCCGCAAGAAAGTTGATGAAAGAGCCAACAGTTAATCCCACAGTTGAATAAAGGAGACTGGGAACCCCTCCGAAAATAAAGCCACCCACAGCGCCCGTAAGCTCACCCGGAATAGGGGCCACCACCACCTGGGCAGCTTGAAGCAAAATGAAAGCCGCGGGCGCCCAACGCCCCCAACCTTCCACATAATCCCTCATTTCGTTTCTGCCCTTAAAAGCGTTCCATAACGGCTCCAGTATTGGCCCGAGATATCCCAGGTAAGCCAACACGACACACAACAGGGTGACAGCCACCAGAATGCCCAAGGCAAGGGCAAGACCGAACGTCTGATCTCTGTTGTAGGAAACCATAATCAAGACATCCCCGGCTGAAGCTCAGCCTGTTGATCTCTGTCAGAATCCGACGACTCGGATAAGGTCATCAAAATGTCGTCCTCCATTCTCTTAATGAGCGGAGGGAATGTCCCGGGATCGATGGCCGATACAGCCACGCCGTTGTATGCGGCGCACAGGTTATCCGCGGTCTCGGACGGAACAAGATCTTTCTTATTGAACACGCGTATCGTTGGAATCCGTTCGAGATCGAGTTTTTCCAATAATTTTTCCACGGCTTTCATTTGGGTCCCGAAAGCCGGGTTGGAGCAATCTATTACATGGACAAGCAAGTCTGCGTCGGCAAGTTCATCTAGAGTAGCGGCAAAAGCTGCAACAAGAGTCTCCGGAAGATCTTGTAAGAATCCTACCGTGTCAGTGACTATCACTTCGGTGTCCTTAGGAAAACGCAGCCTGCGACTGGTGGGATCCAGAGTAGCGAAAAGCTTGTCTTCGGCCAATATTTCGGATTTAGTAAGATTATTCAAGAGAGTTGATTTGCCTGCATTCGTATAACCTACAATCGAAATCACAGGGACGCCCCGTCTATTTCTCAACCGCCTCCGCAGGAATCTGCGTCTTGCCAGCTGTTCGATCTGTTTTTCCAGGAACACTATTCGACTGTGAATCCTTCGGCGATCCACCTCAAGTCTCGTTTCGCCGGGGCCTCGTCCTCCGATTCCTCCGGTGAGGCGTGAGAGGGCGTCATCTTTTTCAGCCAGTCGAGGCAGAGCGTATTTCAACTGTGCCAATTCCACTTGAATCTTGCCTTCACGGGATTTTGCTCTTTGAGCAAAAATGTCAAGTATCAACTGAGACCTGTCAATGACCTTGAGTTCCGTGAAATCCCCGATCGCCTTGACCTGGGCGGGACTCAGTTCGGTGTCAAACACCAGCATGCCCGCGCCCTTATGCAGAGCATCAATCACTATTTCTTGGAGCTTACCTTTTCCCACGACGAAGCGCGGATCGACAGCAGCCTTGCTCTGGACGGCAGTCCCCACGATTTCCACTCCGCACGAGTCCGCGAGCTGAATCAATTCCTCGAGTGATTCCTCGATTTCCCATTGTTTCCCAATGACCCTGCCCACGAGATAGGCTCGTTCTTTGGAATTACCGACCGAGAGTGCGCCGGAGGAACGCGTCATTTCCTCCTCTAGAGACCTGATGAAATCGGTGAAATCGAGGTCCAAGAGGGAAGGAGGCAAGGCATCGAGAAGCTGCCAGATGGCCCCTGAAGGATTTTCCGGCAGCAGGTGGGCAATTCGAACTACTGTGGGAAGGCCGTCCGTGTCGACTCCGATGGACGCGATCAAGTCCAGCCTCAGCAGGGCGAGGTCAGTGAGATCTTCCCGACTCAGGGCTTCGTCCTTCAAATGGGTATGGACCAGCCTCAGACCTCGTAGCCGGCCTACACCAACGCGCCATCCATCCAATTTGGGAATCAAGATACCGCGATGGTCCCCCACCAGCACCTTGCGCACATTACCCTTCCGGTCTATTAGGATGCCGAGCTGGCGGCCCACTTCTCGCGACAATTCCGTCAGGCGACGGGCCGTTTCATGGGTTATTACCCGATTGGCCGGTATACGTTTCAAAGCCAATCTCTCGACCCGAACCCTCTGGGATGGCTTGAGATCTCGTAATGACCCAAAAACAGCGCTCAACAGACTCTCCCGCCTACGGCCCGCCCCATGGTTATGATTTCTTGAAGGTCTCTCTTTGTCAGCCCTTCCTCCTTCAACTTTGATTTTCGTCCGGCAAAATCTTCACAATTGCGCAGTTCTTCGGGTCCAGGTACTTGCGAGCGGCCGCGAGGATATCCTGGGCCGTAACTGCCGAAATTTTCTTTACGTACTCCACATCATAATCATATCCCAGACCATACAAAGTGTTCAAGGCGGTATTTTCCGCTCTGGACCAGGAACTCTGCAAATTGATGAGGTATTCACCTATGAGATTATTTACAGCGCGCTTCAGTTCTTCATCGCTGACGGGCTTTTCCCGAATCAGATCAATCTGCTGGAGCAACCCTTGCAAGGCTCGATCAGCCTTCGGCACATCGCACGCCATATAAAGCGCAAACATCCCCGGGTCCAGGCCGGGCCTGACAAAGGAAGTCACCGTATACGCCAGAGACTCCTTGTCTCTCAATTGGATGAACAGACGGCCGCCCTGTCCGGCGAGGATATTGTTGAGGACGTCAAGGGGATATCGGTCGGGGTCGGACAACGCACTTCCGCGGAATCCTACAGCCAGATGCACCTTGGCCCTTGGAATTCGAACAACTTTGTCATGTACCCCTTTGAACGACTCTTCCTTTACCTCTTCCGGGGCCTCCAGCTTGCGAGCGGGGATTTTCCCGAACGTCTCCCCGATTTGATCCAGCGTTTTCTTCACATTAATATCACCTACAACGGTGAGTACCATATTGGATGGTACGGCAAAACGAGCATAAGTCCGTTTGAGGTCTTCCGGAGTAAATCCCGCCACAGTGGTTGCTGTTCCCTCCTTCACGAATCCATAAGGATGGTGAGGAAAAAGGGTCCCACTCAAAACGTTGACCGTGTACGGAACAGGACGATCAGGCTCCGTCTTAATACGATTAAGAATCAGAGTCCGTTCGCGTTCAAACTTGTCTTCCGGGAAACTGACACCGGAATATAGGTCGGCCAGAATCCCAAGACCTTCTTTCAGATACCGGCTAAAGAAAGTCGCGGACAGCCCAAAGGAATCATAGCCTGAGAATCCGTTCAAACGGCCCCCCATGTCATCAACCTTGGCGGCGATCTGGACCTCGGTCATATTGGCCGTGCCTTTGTTAAGCATCTGAGATATGAAATTCATGATGCCTTCGTTTTCTTTTCTCTCGAAGCGTTTCCCGCCCAAGAAGGCCATTCTCACAGCGACATCGGGATTGGAGTCATCCGGTAAAAGCACCACCCTGATCCCGTTAGGCAAAGTTCTTGTCACGGGGGCTTGGGAACTGACCTCCGCCGCGGCAGAACCGGCGCCTGATCTGAAAGCGGCGACGATATTTGTGAGCTTGTCCATGCTGAAGTCCGGCGCTTCTCCTTCGGGTAGCAAGACGGCGATGCTCACGTTTGGGGCCTTCAGATACTTTTCGACTACACCGGAGACCTGCTCCGGCATAACAGCCGCATTGAGCGTCAGATATTTTTCCTCGTACGCCGCATCATTCATGTCCGCTCTAAAATTACCAATGCTCCGGGCCGTTCCCTGGACGGTTTCTCTGGCGTAGATGTGCTGCGATTCGATGTGGACCTTTGCGCGCTCAAGTTCGTCAGGAGGAGGGGGCTCTTTGGCTAGCCGAGACACTTCATCCATGATCGTTTTTGTAACGGGCTCCAGGTTCTTGGAATCCAGAGTAACTGAAATCACCATGATGCCTGGATCTTTAGGCGTGATCGCGTTAGCGGAAATGGAATTTACAAGACCTTTTTCCTTCTTTAGTATCCGGACCAATCTGGAATTGTCCCGTGCTCCGAGCAGATCACCAGTCAGGTCCAGGGCGTTGACATCGTTGCCTTTGGTCGAAGGGATATGAAAAGCGATATGTAGGCGGGTCTCCCGGCTGTTACGATCTCGTTCCAACTGGGTTCTTATCTCTTTCTGGGTCGGTTCGGCAGGTCGGGGGGGCCTGAAAAAGCCCGTAGGATTAATGTCCGCGGTCAGGAGTTCCATTTTTCGACGCACGGCCTCAGAATTCACGTCACCGACAATGAGCAGAAACATGTTTTCCGGAACGTACCATTTCTTGCGAAAGGACAGGATGTCGTCCCGCGTCATCTTTTCCACCAATTCCTTGTACCCGATTATCGGGTATTTATACGGGCTCTTGGTGTAAGCAATGTCGAAAATCATCTTGGATGACTTGCGGTCGGGTCTTTCTTCTCCTTCGAGAATCTCCTCAATAACTACCTGTTTTTCCAACTCAAGCTCTTTGGCGTCTATTACAGGCCGAAGAACTGCATCGGTCAAGATGTCTAGACCCTGAAGTGTAGCGTTCGATGGGACAGTCACGTGAAAGACCGTCTCATCCCAACTGGTGTACGCGTTTATTTCGCCTCCGAGAGCTTCTATCTCGGCGGCGATTTTTCCAACGCCCCGGCGCTCAGTCCCTTTGAAGGCCATATGTTCTATCAAATGACTTATTCCGCGTTCTGAGGCTTCTTCATCCGCGCTTCCCACCATCACCCAATACTGGATGGCAGCTACCTTGCGGGCGTGGTCCTCTTTCACCAGAACTTCGAGACCGTTCGGAAGTGTGAATCGCTCCAACTTGTCCTCCATTGCCATGGAACTTACAGGCATAATGCAAACCAGAATCAATACCGGCCACCACCTCGTAATCGAGGCGACGTTTGAGAAAAAGGTCATTCTGTTCTCCTTCATCTTACTACTTTGCGCGGCTGCGTTGGCATTACGAGCGCGACCACTTCGCCGGACGGTTCCAAGTCACGTCGAAATCTCTTAGCAGCCTGTCGCGATAGATGTAAACACTCCGGCCGTTTTCTGCTTCTCGGGAAGCGGCTTGCGGATGTAATTCAGGACACCAAGCGAAGATCGGAAACCTTGTCTAAACAAGGATTAATTCTACCTTGATATTCTTTGACCCGCGGCCCCAAAATCCAATCATCTTGTTAGGACAAAATACGTATCGGAACGTTCCTTAGAAGCCTATCCGCTTTGCCTCCTTCAGCTCCCAGGCCGTGGCGCCGGCTTATCGGCATCGTCTCCACACAGCCAAGGCTTTGTCTGACGCTCCACAGGCCCTGTAATTCCTCGTCTGCCGGCAGTAGGCTTTCAAATTTATCGATGTAAGCTCGGGCCTGTTCTTCAAGTATGGAATCGAGGATTCGTCTCTGCTCGCGATCCACTCGCTCGGCAATTTCCTTGAGAAGGCCCGCCACTTTCGCTTTGAGGACCAAAGTGGGAATGGAGGGCAGAATAGCGGTATTCAACAAGGCATCAAGCAAAGTGAATCCTCCGCCGACCACGATTTCCATGGTTATAACAAAAACAGCCCATATGGTAGACCATCCGTAAAGCCTGATCTTCTCCGGAAGAGGTAACCCGTCTTGAAACCGCTTAAACTCAACTTCCAGGAGTTTCTCAACTCCTGGGAACGCATCATAGTAAAGTTCGTGGATCTTCTCCGCATTCCACCTGGGGACTTCGGCTCGAGCGATTCGACATAGATCATCCAGGGCAGGATCGGAACTCAACGTCTCTGCCACTCGTTGGTTCAATTTGGCTATAGCAGCTTCCAGAGGTGCGAGGTTAGCGGAATGGCGGATTGCGTACAGGTCAGGCAAAGCGTTCGCGTCTGCTCTCCGTCTGTCCGGCTGCTCACCCCACGGGGGGCGGAACCAACCGAAAATTGTTTCCACAGCCTGCTTTACGGCTTCGCGCAATTTTTTCCTTGGGACAAATAATATATCGTATTTCGCCGTGAGTTGATGGAGTCGCTCTCGGATGTGCGTCTCCACGTCCGGAGTCACCAATCGGCTTAGCTCAACACGCATTTCCTGGACCACATGTGACAAGATGTGCCGAATCCGGTCATTGACCATGTCCATTCTCCGGACCTCGATTCGAACTGAGTGTTCCAATACATCGAGGCTGGTTACCGCCCTCGTGCATAATTTGTTCAGCTCCTGGGTCCGCATGTCCTGGTCAAGTCCTTTGCCGTCTTTGTTGGCAAAGAAAATAGCAAATTCCGGTCGATCTCTAAGTCCGGGAATAGATTGCGGCGATGCATGCAGCCTTTCGATCCGAATAGGCTCATCGACAAATCCTTGAGCTGCCAGTGCGTTTCGAAAATCGTTGTAGGCTACATCGGAGGCCACCTTATTCATGACGAAGAGGGTCTTCTTCCCCCATTGCCTGGCGCGCTCGGTCATCTCGTGCACCGTGAGGTCACCATATTTTTCCTGAGAAGTTACAAAGACCACTGCATCGCTCAGGATAAAGAAGTTCTCTGCGCTGACGCGATTCGAAAGTTCCACACTATCAATGTCCGGGGTATCCACCAGCACCAAACCCGACAGCTCCGGCTGAAGATGGGTCACAATTTCCGCTTCGTCATCTTCTTGACCTATTTCAGGTTGGTTCTTCAGTGTGAGCAGCGGGCATTCTGATAGCGATTGAGCGTCATGTTCAGGAGCAAAAATGATTGCACGCAATGTGCAGGGCCTTCTATGTCCGACCTCACTGATTTGACGGCCTGCCAGCGAATTGAAAACTGTGCTTTTGCCCGTTCCTGTGCCGCCCACCAGGGAGACAATCAGAGGAAAGGAAGCGTCCAGCATGGACTTCCACTGCCAAGCTTTTAGGAGTCGTTCTGATTCCAAACGGTTGGCCTCCAGAATAGGCCAGTTCCCCAGACGTTTGTCAAACGACAAGGCAAACATTTGTCGGGAGCCCTCGATTCTCGATTTCTGCAAGGACTAATGTTCCTCTAACATCAATAATCTTACTAAAAAAGATACGAGGCAAGAATGACGGCCGGTAAATCCTGGGCAAACTACCCCAACCGAAGATATCGATCGGTTCGGCACCGCGTCGCGCCGATCAAGCACTCTGCGTTTCTATTATTTTTCTTACTCCTGGAGGAATGAAAAGCCCTTCCAAATTGACCTTATTCAAGGCCCTGGCCAATATGAAAATTTTGCGACGACGTGAATCCTTTCTGTTAACAAGTATCATGGGCTTGCCGGCCAGCACGCAATAACCGCCCTCGCATTTGATGCCGTTTGTTCCCAGATTTTCATATCTAAGTTCGATACCCAATCGGTGAGCCAGGTCCTCGAGATGTTGCAACAGTGAGGCGTCGTTCATTTCGTTCCCCATTTTATTCGCCTGACAAACCCGTTTATGCCAACCGGCGGCGATTGTCAATGACGAATAAAACAGCTTCCAGTGCGGCTTTTCTTGGTGCGGACGATATTATTTTCTTTTTTCTTGCTGATTTCTCTTGACAATTCGCCCCCGTATGAATAACATTGTGCAATCGTTTGATGTAGTGTTAAGTTCTTGGATCTATTAATTTTTCAGGGGAGGTAAGCTATGACAAAAGCTGAACTGGTTAACCGAATGGCCGAGGAAGCCGGCGTAACGAAAAAAGCCGCCAGCGCTGCCCTCAATGCTCTTGTGGGTGCGATTCACGATTCCCTCAAGAAGAAGGAAGGCAAGATCCGCATCGCTGAGTTGGGGACGTTCAAGGTTATCAAGAAGAAAGCGCGCACGGGTGTCAATCCCCAGACGAAGCAAAAAATCAAGATTCCTGCTGCGAAAGTGCCGCGTTTCAGTGCTTCCAGGGCGCTCAAGGAAGCCGTCAAGAAGGCGAAGTAATCCCCGAGAGGTGGGAATCTCCTATGAATAAATCAGATCTCATAGTCGCCCTAGCCAAGGACGCGGACCTGCCGTTGCGTAAATCCGAGGAGATTGTCAATCTGGTATTTGACACTATGTCAAACGCCCTTATTCAAGACAATCGAATCGAGATACGCGGCTTTGGTTCGTTTATGGTGAAAGAATACAAGGGTTATACAGGGCGGAATCCCAAAACAGGGGACAAGATAGCGGTCAGCGAGAAGAAGCTCCCGTTTTTCAAGACGGGAAAAGAGCTTCGAGAAAAGGTGGACGGAACGGGGTAGCGAGAAAAGTGACAAGGTAAGCGTTCACCTTTGCGTGATAGGTTCTCCGACCGCGAGATTTGAACGCTTACCCCCCTTCTCAAGTCACTGTTGATTCTGCCGGCCACAGCAATTATGATGAGAGCAGTGCGCATTTGCCCCGAAAGCCAAATTTTGGGCAGGGGATTTTGCGTGTTTCGCATTGGCGCGTGATCAAGGCCAGCAGAAAAATTCCGGATCGATAGACCGGTTTACCTCGGTAACGTCGGTGGACATCTACAACGACGCCAACCAGATTGGCGAAATCCTTTATAGGAATGGATTACTGGATGAAACTGGTTTGGTGAAGCTCCAGGAGGCGGAGCTTTACATTACCGACCGCTTGGCCCAGGATCGCGCCAAGCAGTTGAAGGAATCGGTCCCTCACGCGCATCAGACTACCGCCCTCGAAATCATAGTCGGGATGAAGTTGGCCGGCCCGAATGGTCCTCTTGACGAGCATCAGATAGTGGAGGTTCTGGCCCGGGAAATGGGGTATCCGTTTATGCGGCTCCAGCCGTTAGACCTCGATCCCGACTTTGTCACAAAACACCTGCCGCAGAAGTTTGCCGACCGTTTCCTGGTCATCCCTGTGGACGAGGCTAATGGAAAGCTCAGGGTAGCTATTTGCGATCCGTCCCAAAGGGAAGTCCTTGAAGATGTATCTCGCGTGACCGGAAAAGAACTCGAGATAGTGGTATCCTCCAAATCGGATATCATGAAAATCATTCTCGAGTTTCACGGCTTCAGAGGCTCGATCAGGGCCGCCGCAGAAAAGCATGTGAAATACTTCGCGGAATTGGCGGACCTTGAACGTCTGGCAGAAGTCAAGAGCCTCGAAGAAATCTCTCACACCGACAGAAATATTCGCACCGCCGTGGACGCGATGTTTCGCCGGGCTATTTCGCTAAGGGCCAGCGATATCCATATTGAGCCGAAGAGGGGTAAGAGTCTCTTAAGGATGCGGATTGACGGCACGTTGCATGACGTGGACTGGATTCCGGGAGCGCTCCACGGGGCCTTCACCTCGCGAATTAAGGCTATGTCCGCTGTAGATATTGCGGAGAAGCGTCGTCCGCAGGACGGAAGAATAAAGCTTAATATGCAGAAGCGCGAAATCGAGGTCCGGGTCTCCACCGTTCCCACTGCTTTCGGAGAGAAAACAGTGTGCCGAATACAGGATCCGGACCTATTGTTTATGGATCTTGAGCAATTGGGGTTCAGTCCGTACGATCTCACTACTTTCCAGAGTTTCATATACCGACCGTACGGAATCATACTTGTCACAGGGCCGACAGGCTCCGGCAAGACGACTACGCTTTATTCAGCGCTGAAAGTCCTAGCCACGGCCGACAGAAACATAACCTGCATAGAAGATCCCGTCGAGATGGTCTTCGAACGATTTAATCAGATCGCGGTAAATCCGGCGATCAGCATGCTCCACAACCCTGAAGAAAAAATGACGTTCGGTCCTCTGTTGAGGCATGTGATGCGGCAGGACCCGGATGTCATAATGATAGGTGAGATCAGAGATGAGGAGACAGCATCTCTGGCGGTTCAGGCGGCACTCACCGGACATCTGGTTTTCAGTACTTTGCATACCAATGATGCTCTAACTGCGGTTAATCGAATGCTGGACCTGAAGGTTCCCAGTTTTCTTTTGTCAGGAACGGTAGTCGGATTGATAGCACAGAGGCTGATACGCAAGATTTGTCCATATTGTTCGGAAGAATATTCCGTCACTCTCAAAGATCTTAACCAGAGAGGCTTCAACTTTGAAGGGCCGGAAAAGATGCTTCTCAAGCGAGGTAAAGGCTGTCACCAATGTAGAGGTACTGGTTATTTTAAGATGGAAAGTGTGTATGAGGTTGTGGGAATAGATGATGATATGGCCAAGCTGATCGTCGATGAAATTGATATGCTGGCCCTCAAGGAGATGGCTAAGAAGAAGAAATTCCGTACCTTATGGGAAAATGCAGTCCGAAAGATGCTCAACGGCGTCACCACCGTCGAAGAAGTCCTACGTGTGACCCAGCCTGACCCCCATTTCAATGAACCGATGCACTTGCGCAAAATGACTACCTCATGAGGCACTGACTTGCTACACTTTCCGCAGGCGGTTGCCTTGGTGGTTGAAGGAGGCTGAAAATCAGGTCCAGGCGATGGGCAATCCATGGGTCACTATTTGTGATCACATTTCTCACCACTACGGCAGCGGGGGCCCTGTACGCCAACGAAAGGTATGACGCTCTCATACCGTTTTTGTTACGTGGATGGGAATTCTCTGTGCCGTTAATGGCAATTCTGCTGACCCATGAAATGGGTCATTATCTGTTCGGGAGACGACATTACCTAGATGTTACTCTTCCGTATTTTGTTCCCGCGCCGCCTCCGGTAGGCACATTCGGGGCATTCATACGTATTCGAACCCCAATACCGAATCGTCAGGCATTGATAGAGGTGGGCGCGTGCGGACCTCTCGCGGGAAGTCTTGTGGCCATGCCTATACTGATGTTGGGGATGCTGCTGTCTGAAGTCAGGCCCGCGATTGAGCCGACGAGAGGGTTTGCCTTAGGGTCTTCCATCATCCTTGAACTGTTCTCACTGATACGGTTCGGACATTTGACCACGGACGCAAGCGTTGTGATGCATCC
>DATJPW010000050.1:0-2941 GCA_035506215.1 Desulfomonilaceae bacterium | reverse complement strand
CCGTAACCGGGTCAGCCAGCTCAGTCGAAACATACAAGATCGCAACAGGGAGAGGCCCGGCACCGGAGACCGGGGACGAGACGCTGCACTATTGCGGTTAAGAGCTTAAATTATTTTTATGGTAAGATATTACTTCTGAGGAGGTAGGCATGGGAGAATACTACGAGAAGAAGGACCTTGAAGATTTTCCTAACATCGGAGAATATTCGCCGGAACTCGGCAAGAAGTACTTTGACTATTACGGCGAAGCGATGAAAGCCGGAAAGCTTACCGAGAGGGAAAAGGCCCTTATTGCCCTCACGGTGGCCACAACCCAGCAGTGCCCTTACTGCATAGACGCTTACACGAATCAGTGCCTGTCTCTCGGTATATCCAGGGAAGAGATGATGGAGGCCGTTCACGTGGGGGCGGCCATGACAGCGGGTATAGTCCTCGCCCATTCAACGCAGATGCGGAAAATCATCAGTAAAAAGGAGATGTAAAGTGGGCTGGGCAGGAATCATCTCACCTTTTGAAGAAAAGGTCCCCCAAGGGCTGAACGCCCAGGGAATCGGCATCCTCCAGGTGAATGTCGGTTACCGCTGCAACCTTACCTGCCGCCACTGCCACGTCGAAGCCGGTCCGCACCGGCAGGAAGCCATGTCCATGGGAATGATGGAAAAATGCCTGGAGGTCTTGAGGTGCCACTCCATTCCCGTCGTGGACATAACCGGCGGCAGTCCGGAGATGCACCCGTTTCTGCCCTGGTTTGTGGAGGAATGTGCCGCCTCGGGCTGCCGTGTACTCGTGAGGACCAATGGAGTTATTCTCCTGGAAAATGAATACGATTTCCTGATCGATCTTTACGCGCGCAACCGTATCGAAGTGGTCATCTCGCTCCCCCACATGGACCCGAAGGTGACCGAACGGCAGAGGGGCGAAGGGGTATTCGGCAAGCTGATCGAGATAATTCGTAAGTTGAATGACAGAGGCTACGGGCAGAAAGGCAGCGGCCTCATCCTCAACCTGGTGCATAATCCCGGAGGGGCTTACCTGCCGGGGCCTCAGGCAAGCCTGGAAGAGGACTACAGGCGCATACTCAGGGAGAGATACGACGCCTTTTTTTCCAACCTCTTTTGCATCACCAATATGCCCATAGGCCGGTACCTGGAATACCTGCAGAGGACCGACAACTACGAGGATTATATGAAGGCTTTGGCTAACGCTTTCAACCCCGCGGCCCTCAAGGGCGTCATGTGTAAATCAACGCTTTCCGTGGGCCCGGACGGCACCCTGTTCGACTGCGATTTCAACCAGGTGCTCCGTCTTCCCGTGAATCACGGCGCGCCCGATCATATATCGGGATTTGATCTGGACAAGCTGGCCGGTCGCCGGATCGTTGTGGGCGATCACTGTTACGGCTGCACTGCCGGCGCAGGAAGCTCCTGCCAGGGCGAGACTGCCTGAGAGGCTCTGGCTTCCTATTTTTCGGTCTCAATACTCTTTTACCGGGTTCAGGTTGAGGATCCGCCTCACCGTGATCAGTTCCGAAAGGTGAAAGACATTATGGTCCGCTGCGAGCAGGATCTCGCGGAAAATGGTGTACTCCTTCGCATGGGGGATAGGGCTGAAGAAATCGGTGTTCGGGTCGCTCGCCAGCTTTTCGAGGGCCGCTGTACCGGCTTTGATCTTTTCGATTGTCTTCTTCCATTGGCCGTGCGTCGCTTTCGCACCTGGTTTCGGCCAGTATTCTGCCGGAAATTCGGGCGAAACATGCTTCGGGTCTACCACAAACCTGAGGATGTCCCACTGAGCGATCCGCATGTGCTCGAGCAAGTGCCAGACGGTGTAGCCGCCGTTTGGCACTTCCCGGTTGATCTCTCCAAGGGGAAAATTTGCGAGCGCCTCGTCAAAACTCATGTGAGCGTTGCCACCCTTGAGGAGGGCCAGCAGCTCTTTTCGGATTACCTGATTCTCAGTCATCGTCCACCTCCGTGGAGTATTTGATGAAAATGTTGAGTGCCGATCGATAAAACGTCAACAGGATGGCGGCGGCGATCGGCCTTCATCGACGGGCCTGCCAGAGTGAGTTGGCGAAAAACCTGCGGGTGTCGTAGAAATTTGCCCTCACCTCAAAGCCGCTCTTTTCGGCAAGGCCGGCAAATTCGCGCTCCCTGAACTTGTAGGATGACTCGGTGTGAATAGGCTCCCACTCGTCAAAGTAGAAGGTTTGGCGGCACGCTTCAATCCATACCTCCTGCTTGTGCCGGCTGATCAGGAAACTCTCCACGGCACCCGACCGAGGGTTGTAGCTGCTATAGTATTCAAAGCAATTCAGATCGAAATTCCCTCCCAGTTCGTCGTTGATCCGGCGCAGCACGTTCATGTTGAACCGGGCGGTCACGCCCCTGGAATCGTTGTATGCGCGGACCATCGTTTCAGTATCCTTTTTCAGGTCAAACCCGATCAGTGCAAAATCACCGGCATTCATCGAGCAACGGACATGTTTCAGGAATATCTCGGCCTCGCAAGGGCTGAAGTTCCCGATGTTGGAGCCGAGAAAGAGAACCACACTGCGATTACGATCCGTCCGGGAGAGCCATTTCAGACCCGCGAAATAGTCTGTTGCCAATCCCTGCACCTGAAGTCCGCAGAAGACGGTTTTTATCTCTGCTGTCAGGCCTTTCAGGGCGGATTCGGATATGTCGATCGGCACATAGCGGAATTGGAGCCCTCTTTCGAGAAAGGAACTGAGGAGCACTTTTGTCTTCAAGCCATCTCCCGCGCCAAGTTCCACGAGGGCAAAGCGGGCTCCCCCCACGAGGGCGGCAATCTGCTCTTTGTGGTTCTCCAGGATCTCCAGTTCGCACCGCGTCGGGTAATATTCTTCGAGCTCCATGATCTGCTTGAAGAGTCTGCTCCCCGCTTGATCGTAAAGGTATTTACAGCAGATCGTCTTGGG
>DATJPW010000049.1:0-18012 GCA_035506215.1 Desulfomonilaceae bacterium | reverse complement strand
ATGAAGCTCCAACCCGCCGTACAGGGCATGACAGTGCTGCGTATAGGGCAATCGAGATACCGCGTCAAAGGCAACTTCGAATTCGACCGAGAATACATGCTCAAAATTGCGCCGCTGGTTTTCAATAATGGCAAATCGGTGTTCGCTGAACGGGAGTTCAAATTCAAGGGACCCGGAATAAAGCCGGAAATTGCGGTGCGAACCGAACGATCTGTGGTGGAATTAAAAGGCCGTCAGCTTCTGCCGTTGAACCTCGCGGACGTCACGAAAGTCAGATGCAAACTGACGAGAATACCCCCGTACCTCGCGGCCATGACGGCCGCAGCCGTTAACAGGAACGATCCGTCCGAACGCATAGGATCGCAAGAACAGACCAAGATTCTCATGGACGCGGGCAAGACCGGCAAAATAGCCCCGACTTTTCTTGGCGAATTTTCTCAGGCTTCTGAGGCGTTCTTTGCACCTGAAGCCAAGGACCACGTATACGGATATTCTCTCCCTCTTTCTTTTCGTCCCCAGCCGCAAGACGGGGGAATCTGGGTGGCTATTTTTTCCGATCCCGATGGGAATTTCCGAGGAGAGAGTTCAAGAGTGATCCAGATAACCGATTTTTCCGTCAGCTATAAACTGTCGGCCAAGAACCTGCTCCTGTGGGTCACTTCTATGCACACCGGGCTGCCTGTTCCGGGTGTTGACCTGCTCCTGCTTCAGTCGAACGGTACGGCCAGCGTGATAGGGAAGACGGATCAAAACGGGGTTGTGTTTGTGCAGGACGGTCAGAAGTTCACTTCCATTACTGTGGGTGCGGAGACCGCGGGCGCCGTGAGCGCACCGTTAAACACTTCCCGAGTAACACATGTTGTGGCCGCGACAAGCTCCGACGCCTGCATGATTGAACTGAATCAACTTCGGCTCAAACCTTTTGGGGTCACGCAGATCGAGGGTCTTCAAGAAATCCCTGATGCCAGGACAGGCTATCTGCTGACGGAGCGAGGTGTCTATCGTCCCGGGGAAACCGTGCAGTTTAAGTTCTTTGCCAGGGCCTACAAAGAGAACCGGATTGTCTCGCCTGCCGGGGAAACAGCTAAATTGGAGATTGTGGGACCGCGCCAGGATGTGGTTTATAGCAAGGAGCTGGCGCTCGGTGAGTTCGGGACATGCTACGACACTTTTCACGTTGAATCATTCTTCCCCGTGGGTACTTACACTTTGAAGGCCGCTCTTACGCGACCTCAGAATAAAAGGGATGAATTCACGAGGACTTTCCTGGTCCAGGAGTTCAAACGGCCAAAACATTATGTCTCTCTGTCCATGAAAGCCGGCGAGTATGTGAACAAAGAATACATTGGTGTGGAGGAGCGGCAGGAATTTCTCTCGGTTAATGTTTTGGGCCAGTACTATACCGGCGGGCCGATCAAGCATGGCAAAGTTCGCTGGAAGGCCACACTCGTACCGATAACGAACAAAGTTGAAGGCTTTGAGGCATATCTGTTCGGCAATGAAGATGATAAGACGCTATTTCTGGAGTCCGGTGAATCGATGCTGGACGGAGACGGGAAACTCAATCTCACCATACCTCTCGATTCCAGACTGCTTACAGGGATCTACGGCGCAAGCGTATCCGCCACGGTGTTGGACATAGACGGCGAACCGGCCACTGAAGTCCAGACTTTCAATCCTAAACCACGTTATCTGGTCGGCATCCCTTCGCATCCGCAGCAGGTTCAGACCGGATACGCTTCCTCGGTGAAGGTCATTGTGGTGGATGAACGGGGAAAGAGAGTTCCGGAGGGGAAAATTGAGGCCCGCATTATGCAAAAGAAATACTTGTACACCCAAAAAAGGGATGAGGCAGGCAACATCAAGGACCTCTGGGAAGAAGGATGGATGAAGACCCTTACATCCCAACAGTCCATCGCCAATGGCGAGGCGGTCTTTTCCCTGGAATTCAACGACTACGGAGATTATTTGGTGGCATTCACCTACGAGGAAAAAGCAGGCCGCTACTCCAGTCAGACCCTGTTCAAGGTGGGATGGGACGATTACGATCAATGGCTGAGAAGTCGGGCGGAACGTGAGACGCTTACAGGCAACCAGGTCCTGGTCTCCATGTCCAAAAAGGAATATAGGGCCGGGGAGTCGGTCCGGATCGATTTCCACACACCGCGACCGGTCAAGAAATGCTTGGTAACCCTCGAAAAAGCAGGGGTGCTGGATTATAAAGTCGTGGACGTTAACGGAACCGAGGGAAGTTACCAGTTCAAAACCTCAGACGAATTTCAGCCGAACGTATACGTCTCACTGGTCGCGTCCGCTGGAAGGGACGGGTACCCCATTTATCAGTCCCAAACCGATACCGATATTCCTACCGTTTATTTCGGGTATGCGGATGTTGCAGTGCGGAGCGAGATTCAAAAGCTGCGCCTGGATATCGATCCGGACCAACGGGAACTCAAAGGCCGGCCGGCGGAGAAAAAGACACTGACATTCAAAGTGACTGATCAGGCCGGTAAAGGCGTGGTATCCGAGCTGGCCGTGTGCGTTGTTGATGAAGCCGTTTTGGCCCTGACTCGCTTTGCGACGCCGGAGCTTTTCACGCTGACCAATTTCAACCTGCCATTGTCTGTGTTTTCAGGTGATCTCCGCCTTGCTCTCGTGAGCCAGGATTTGTTCCGAATGTTTACTAGGCCCTTGACCGGCGGGGACGTAGGGTTGGGAGAAGTTGCCGCAAGCTTAAAAATAAGGAAAGATTTCCGGCCGGTAGCGTATTTCAACCCCGCACTTATTTCCGACGCGTCGGGCCGGGCAACGATTGAGTTTCAGCTCCCAGACACCACCACCGCCTATAGGGTTTATGCCGTGGTCTGTGACAAGACTGCCGGTTTTGTTTCCGGCCAGCGTAACATGCTGGTAACAAAAGAATTTTTTATCGAGCCATCTGTGCCTAGGTTTCTGATACCCGGCGACCGAGTTACATTTCCTCTGGTGATTCATAACAAGACCGGAGAAAAAGGTGATGCAGCATTGTCCGCCGAAAGCTCGAAAGATCTCACTGTTCGCCTGGCTCAGCAGTCAGCAAAGCTCGAGCCGTGGTCCAGTACGACCGTAAATGCCGGCGCGGAGGTCGTCAGCGGGACTGAAAAAGGATGGTTCCGTTTCGAAGGCAAATTGGTTGAGCCCTCGGTCACGTATGAAGATGCCATAGAACAGAGTCTACCTATCCATTCCAGGTATCTGCCGATAAATCGCGTAGTGCTCGGATCCTTTTCGGAAAAAACGGAGTTAGTCGCTGATCTGCCTAGTGTCCTGAAAACCCTGAATCCCAAGGAGATCAATCCGGAGGACTTTAAGGCGCATTTGGGCTTGAGCACCACCAATTGGACTAGAATAGCGCCTGGCCTGAAATATCTGTTGGACTACCCGTACGGGTGCGTGGAGCAGACTAGTTCAGGGGTTATTCCTCTTGCCGGGATCAGGGGATTAATAAAGTCCGGAACCATTCCCGGAATAAAAGTCGAACATGTGGACCAGTTCCTTAAGAGGGGAATCGAACGGCTGCTGTCTATGCAGCTTCAAAACGGCAGCTTCTCTTACTGGCCGGGAGGATCTGATACTTCATGGTGGGGAACTATGTATGCGACGTTTGCACTCATATCCGCCCGTGAAGCTGGTTACAGTGTCCCTGAAGCTGGTTTGAAGAAAGCCCTAAAGTTCATTCGTGACAGTCTTTTCACCGAGGACAACAATCGTGTCGAAGCAGCAACCTGGGCCAGAGAATATGCGCTGCTGAATCTCGCCGTGGGCCAAATGCTTTCCCCCGCGGAACTCGAACCTTTCTTCCGAGATTACAACTCGCTGAACAATCAAGCGAAGGCCCTCCTGCTGCTTGCCGCGAAAAAAACAGGGTACCTTCCGGAGAAAAAGATAGGTGAAATGGTAGCCGCTCTCGACCCAAAACTTGATGCAGAGAGAACCAATTACTATGATTCGAGTTTTAGAGAAATAGCGCTGTGTCTCATGGTCGCGTTGGAGACAGGAAGCGCCCCTAAGAAAGCGGACTCATGGGCAGGTCTCTTGATGAGGGGCCTTCAGCCGGACGGAAAATGGACTTCAACGGCTGACACGGGCTGGTGCTTATTGGCCCTTAGTAAATACTATCACGGCAGAGAGGCCGGGAAACACAAAGAAATCAGGCTTCGCATTGATTACGGTAAAGAAAAGCCTGTTGAGGCAGTTGTTTCGGAAGCTGCGGCGTTTGTGGAGGTGGATGCTCGCCGACTTCTGGATAAAGGAAAGATCCTCATCACATCCGATTCGAAAGATCTTGTCCATTACTCACTCTCGATTACGTATCCGGACTTGATCACAGATCCATCGGAGTTGAACAGAGGATTTATCCTTAACAAGAAAATCGAAAACATGAACGGCAAGACCGAAATCCGCGTCGGAGACGTCTTGCGCGTGACCCTCGAGATAGGAATACTTTCACGGGCCAAACAGAAATATGATGGACGATTTGAATACCTGGCGCTCGAAGACCCGGTCCCTGCCGGCCTTGTGCCAATCAATTCCGAGCTGGCAACCGAAGGCGCCGAGAAGAGCCGCGGCACTTCAGGGCAAGGCACGTGGAGAGAAGGATTTTTTGACTTTAGTCCCACTTACCTGGAATTCCGGGATGATGGTGTCCGAGTCTTCAAGAACCAGGCCTGGACGGGTGAATATAGGTACTCTTATTTGGCGAGAGCGGTAGCAGAAGGGGAATTCTGGATGCGAGGATCCAGAATTTCGCTCATGTACAACCCTGAGCGTTTCGGAAAAACCGAGGGACGCAAGGTAACGGTGCTTCCGGCTCAGAAGTAGGGGCAGGTTTCAAACCTGCCCCTACATGGGGTATAGTCCCTAGATTTTCGAATGTTGATGTGATCCTGAAACAATCTCTATAAGTCCGCCCATTTTTTCCGAGCCTGTGTCCTGGCGCGGCACACCTGTCTCACCTCTCGTTTTTGATTTTTCTTTCGCAACGCAATCATCTCCTTGGCATCAATAGAGTAGGGGAGTAACGAGTCCGCTCTATGATAACGCGGTCCAAAACCGAGCTAAGGAGACGATACAGATGAGCTTTAAGGAAGTTACCATAGCCAAAGTTAATGATTTGAAGGAAGGGGAAATGAAGTCCTTCAAGGTGGGAGAGGAAAAAAAGATACTGCTGACCAAGATCAACGGCCGATTCTATGCGTTAGGCGCTCTCTGCCCGCATTACGGCGCGTCCCTGGATGAGGGCATCCTGAGCGGCAGCAGGATTGTTTGCCCTTGGCACCATGCGGCCTATGATGCGACAACCGGGAACGTAGAAGAACCGCCTTCACTCGATGCGCTTGCCCGGTACGAAGTGCGAGTTGAAGGCGAAGACTTGGTTGTGCAGGTCCCCGAGTTATTCGAGGAAAGTCGAAACCCTGATATGGTGAAACCTGATCTGAAAGCGGATAAACGAACCTTTGTCATCCTCGGCGCGGGAGCCGCAGGGAACGCGGCCGCCCAAACCTTGCGGGAAGACGGTTTCAGGGGCCGAATAGTCATGATAACTCATGAAAACCGCTTTCCTTATGATCGTCCGCAGTTGAGCAAAGATTACATGGAAGGCAAGTCTGATGAAGGAGCAGTGCAGCTTCGGCCTGAAGAATTTTATCATGACCACGGCATCGAGTTAATGTTTCAGCGAAGAGTGAGCGCAGTAGATGTAGTCAAGAAAGTGATAACCTTCGAGAGCGGCGAAACCACAGAATATGACGTGTTGCTGATAGCAACCGGAGGGGTCCCGCGCACATTGGATGTGCCGGGAGCACATTTGGGCAACATTTTTACGCTGCGCAGTTTCGCGGATGCCGCGACTATTTTCAAAGCAAGTGAAAATGCTCAGCACACAGTTGTAGTCGGCGCCAGCTTCATCGGAATGGAGACCGCGAATGCCTTGCGGGAGCGGAAAATTCCTGTCACGGTCCTGGCGCGGGAGGCGATGCCGTTCGAGCATGTGCTCGGTCCGGATATGGGCAAGATGTTTCAGAAATTGCATGAGCAAAATGGTGTGAATTTCAGATTTGGCGTAGAGATAGCAGAGTTTGAAGGCGATCAGAAGGTGGAGACAGTGGTTCTCAAAAACGGCGAGCGGATCAAATCAGATATGGTTATTTTGGGAGTCGGGGTGACGCCGGCCACTGATTTCCTTCGCAACAGCGGTCTTCTGATGTCTGACGGAAGTCTAAAGGTGGATGAACATTTTCGAGTCGGTCCGGACGTCTACGCCGCGGGTGATATTGCAACGTTTCCAGAGTGGCGAAGCGGTGAGGATATAAGAATCGAACACTGGCGCACCGCTGAGCAACAGGGACGCGTGGCCGGGCACAACATGGCCGGCAAGGAGACGGCATACCGAGGTGTACCATTCTTCTGGACAAATCAGGTCGGTCTATATTTCCGCTACGTCGGACACGCTACCCAATGGGATGAAATAGTTTTTCACGGCGATTTGGCTGCGCTGGATTTCATCGCCTTCTTTGCGAAAAATAGTCAGGTTTACGCTGCCGCGGGCAACAACCGGGAAAAAGAAATGGACGCGATAGAAGAATTGATGCGGCTGAACAGAATGCCCAGCTCTGACAGGCTGAAGGACAAGTCTTTCGACCTAGTGGAACTCTTGAATCAGAGTCATCGCCGGTTACGGCATGCTGCCTGAGAAAGTCGTGATAAGGAGTATATCGAGGCCGAGGGTTGTCGTCGTGAGGGCGCGAAGCCCGTGGCAATTCCCTCACTGCTTTATCGGAGAAGGTCGCTATCCAGACTGGGTCCCGAATCAAATCCGAGATGACCAGCTTGGAGATTGTCCAGTGGGACCGGCATCTTGCCGGTCAATCCCATCAGACAGGCGGGACGCCCGTCCCACTTTTTATTCCTCGCAATAACAGCCTACATTGGGTATGTTACGAGAATTATGGTCAAACGGCATGAGACCAAAGCGCTTTCAGTGAACGCAAGGTAGAGTGTCTCAACCTTCGAAAAGGTTTTCAACAGGCGACAGAACAGAAGGAGGGGAAGAATGACTCAGCGTGTTCTCCGCGGATCGAAGATTTCACATCGATTGCTTGCTTTGTCGGCCTCGGTAGTCCTTTCCTTTTTGTTGGCGAATAGCGACTCCGACGCAGAGATCACCTCCCGAAAAGTGTCTTTGAACAAGACATTTAACATAGCTCTGAAAGCCAACCCCTCCACCGGCTACAAATGGGAAGTTTCGTATGATAAGAATTTCGTGCAGTTAAAAGAAGAAAGCCATAAACGTGACCCGTCGAAGCCGAAGAATTACGTAGGAGTCGGAGGAGTCACGACTTTTGTTTTCAAGCCGGTCAAAGTGGGTGAAACCGAAATTGATTTCACGTATAAGCGTTCCTGGGAAAAAGAGGTCGCAGACAGAAAAACCTTTCGCATCATCATATCGCCGTGACAGGGCAACGTTGTTGTCTGCTTGTTGTAGGATCATCGTTCCCCAAAGCTCGGCCCAAAGAGCCCTCCTCCGGGGACAAGACCTTCCGGAACTGGATGAGTAATAATTCGGGACATCTGCGACTAGGTGTGGTACACGTTTGCTTTCACGTGATCTGAAGAAAGGAGAGGCCGTTGAAAAGTCGATTCTTCATAGTGACAGCTTGTTCGGCATGTCTTATGCTCCTGGCTGTCACTTCAACAAATGCGGAGAGGACTGCCATGACGCCAGGCGGTGTAAAGATTGAGATAGTCAAGGAAGGTCAGGGCCCCATGCCTAAGAACGGGCAGACACTTGTGGTTCACTATATTGGCACGCTGCCTGATGGGACCAAATTCGACAGCTCCCGAGATCGAGGTCAGCCGTTCCCTTTCGTTCTCGGCGCGGGCAAGGTCATTCGTGGATGGGATGAAGCCTTCGCGGCCATGAAAGTGGGCACTCGAGCCATCATAACAATTCCTCCGGCCCTGGCATACGGCCCACGCGGAGCGGGAAAGGTCATTCCCCCAAATGCCACACTGATCTTTGACGTTGAATTGTTGGAGGCCAGATAAAAAGGCAATTACGGATTCGTAACCGTTCTAAGGCAGTCTCGGCTATCGGAGTATATGTACGCGTCACTTCACCACTTTTAGCATTTGCTTAAATTTGTCGCCTTCCGCTGCTCGGAGCATCTCGAAGAGAGAAGTCTCGACACTTGTCATTGAAGCGCCTGCCGCCTTGCACCGTTCGAGGCCGATGTTCCTATTTTCGACAGTCCTCGAGGACACGACATCGGCCAGCACTTGGACCTCGTACCGCAAAGGCACAAGTTCCAGCACGGTCTGATAAACGCAGACATGCGATTCAATACCGCCGACAAGAATTTGCTTGCGCCCGAGTTTACCCAATTCGTCCATGAAACGAGGTTCGCCGCAGCAACTGAAGCTCAATTTGGTGATGGGGTCGACATCACTTAATAATGCGCCTAATTCGGGGATGGTGGGACCAAGGCCGTTGGGATTTTGTTCTGTGCGGATAATTGGTATCCCCAGGATTTTGGCGCCGCTCACCATCTTTACCGCATTTTCCACCAGCGCTTCTCTGTCAAACATAGCTCGGGCAAGTTTTTCCTGAACATCGATGAGTACGAGAACTGTGTCTTCCGGAGTGAGCACGATATGCCTCCTCGATCAGCAAAAGTAGAGTGTGGTGAGCGAAGCGAACCGCATCGTTCGTGAAAACTCCGAATGAAGCGGCTCTCCCGCGGAACGCGCGATCACCCCGTGCTCCGAGACTAGCCGCCGACAGGGGTGCCTGAATCGGATTTTTCGGCCGTGGCATGCTTTTCGATTTTCGAGAGGACCTTCTCCCTGGCCTTTGATTCGAGTTCGAGTATGGCCACTCCCCCACATTTAGTACAGAATTTGCCCGGCGGATCGCCCTCATAGTGAAGTAATTTTGTTATTCGTTTGTAATTGGTTTTGAGCAAAGTTCTGCCACAGAAAGGGCATTCAATCACTATTTGGCTGTCAAGAAATACAAAACGCGCTGGTTTTGGCCTCGGTTTTGGATCCATTGCATGGTCCGAGCGGCTTTAGTGGGCTGTCATACCAATTTGCATTCCGAATCCCCCTGTCTCCTCTGATAAAGGGGGGATTTTCTTGCAGTCTTGAACGTGAGTTGATATCACAAGGTCCGGCCGCGGTCAATCATTTGCCGAAGTATGTTCCGGCGTGGGCCCGAGAATGTTGAGAGGTGACTTCTTCCCTTCACCCGGCTCGCCGGTGACATAACCGAATTCATCTCGCACTATTTCCGCCACCTTTTTGTAGAGCGTTCGCAACGGTATTTCAGCAGGGCAGACTTCGGTGCACAAGTTGCAATCGATGCATCTTCCCGCCATGTGAACCGCTCGCGTAAGGTGAAACATCGGGTTCTCGGGGGGAAGGTCTCCGGTGCGTATCAAGCTGTCCTCTTCCAAGCTGCAAACATTGCAGAAACACACCGGGCAAATGTCACGGCAGCCGTAACATTTTATGCAGCGATTGAACTCTGAGGCCCAATAGCCAAGCCTTGCAGCCAAATCTTTGCCCATGATGTCCGCTACGGTGGCATTGGCAACGGGTTCTGCTTTTTCGCCGGCCACGAACTCGTCCGGATACGGTTTACGGCATTCATGCGCCTGAGCGAGTTCGCCGGGGCAGGCGATTCCTACACGCTTTATTCTATCAGAAGCCGACATCTGATTCCAGCGCAAAAGCTCATTTAGAGCCCTCTCGTCACAGCCTCGCAACAATACACCGAATACCGTATCTGTATAGCGGCTCAAAGCGGTCATAAGGATTCGGGCAATGGGATAGCGGGAATCCCCCGGAGCGCGGCGATCACCTATACTGAAGGCGTCATCGAGGTCCTCAGCCTTTTCGTAAATATACGGAAGGATGTTTCCGCCTTGATCTTTAAGGCCGACAAATGCTCCTATCGAACCGTCACTCAGGAGCGTCTTTACATGCTGCTTTACCTGTTCGATCATATCATCTTCCCATGGGATAAAACTGCCGGGATAACTTCAAGGCACACGGCCTGCACTCTAGTCGTTAACCCGTCTGCCCAAGTGTATTAGCCTGACGGAGAGGGGATGGACCTAAGGCCCGGATCTTGTCAACAAATTCGGTGACCACGCGAGCGAAACGGGGTCCTTCCGCAGACGAAACCCATTTGAGCATCAAACGTTCGGGGTCGATGCCGGAGAATTCCAGCAACTGCTTCAAGAAATTGATTCTTTTGACCGTCATGTAATTACCGTACAGGTAATGGCAATCTCCGACGTGTCACCCACCCACAAAGACACCATCGGCCCCTTTCTGAAATGCTTTCAAAATCTGGTGCGGGCCGACGGTTGCGGAACAGAGAGTGCGGATCGTTCGGAGGTTCGCCGGGTATTGCAGCCGGCTGACTCCCGCGAGATCCGCCCCCGCGTATGCGCACCAATTGCAAAGGAAGCCGATTATAGTGGGTTCAAATTCTTCGTTGGACATCGTCTATCCTCTGGTGGTTCAAATGAACTTACCGCAAAATGTTGATCTTGTCAGGCGCTGAGAGCGCTCTCAATCTGCGCGCAGATCTGGTCGCCCGAGAATCCGTCAAGTCTTGCGCTGCCGGATGGGCAGGTTGCCGCGCAACCTCCACAACCTTTGCACAAAACTTTGTTCACCTCACAAATGCCCTGGTCCTCCAAATAGCTGATGGCGCCGTATGGGCAGACATCTAAGCATCCCCGGCAACCGCAACAGGTTTCCGGGCTTATATCCGCAACAATACCGCTGGTGAACAGGGCTTCTTTCGAGAGCACTCCAGCGGCCCTGGAAGCCGCGCCCAAACCCTGAGCCACGGCCTCACGGATCGTCGATGGGAAGCGGGCGTTCCCGCACAAATAGATTCCGTCCGTGGCGAAATCCAAAGGCTTGAGCTTGACGTGACCTTCCAGGAAAAAGCCGTTCTCGTTCAACGGTACCTTGAGCATGGTTGATATCTCGGCCGCGTCTTCCTGTGCGATCAAAGGCGTGGACAGCACCACGAGGTCCGCGGGAAGCTTGACCTCTTTGCCCATGCGGACATGATACACGCTGACAAGCCCATCCTCGACTTTGGGAGGCCGCGAGGGATCATAGGTCACGTACCGAACACCCATTTCTTTGGATTTTCGGAACATATCCTCGTTTTCCACCCCGTACATTTGCATGTCTCGATACAGTATCGTGACTTGTGCATCCGGCGCATTTTCCTTGATCAGCATTGCGTTTTTTACCGCGGTCATGCAGCAGATACGTGAACAATACGTCCGTTCTTCGCATCGGGAACCTACGCATTGAATCATTATGACATTCTTTGCGTTGGACATGCCTTGCTTGAGCATGGCCTCAAGTTCTAGGTGGTTAATGACTTTTTCTCCGTCGTAGCCAAAAAGCCCTTCAGGTCTAAGTACCCGCGCTCCTATGGCAACGATGATGATTCCGGCATCGATCTTCTTCTCACCGTCTGTCTCCGTCACAGTCACACCATAGTTGCCGACATACCCCTCTACGGCTTTCACCTGCGCGTTGACATGGACGGTGACATTGGAGTTGCTCTTGATTCTATCGACAAGCTCGTCCACCAGCTTCGACGGAGGTTCATGGGTAGGCAAGATCAGGTTCAGATCGTTGAGGAGGCCCCCCAGGCGATCCTGCTTCTCCACCAAATCTACCTCGTATCCCATGTTTCCCAGGGCCATGGCCGCAGCCATACCGGAAACGCCGCCGCCGATTACAACCGCCCTGTGAAATAGGTCGAGTTGTATGCGGTTCAGAGGCCTGAGCCTTGCCGCCTTGGCGACTGCCATGGCGATCTGCTTCTGCGCTCTTGCGGTGCCTTTCTCGCTTTCTTTCATATGCACCCAGGAACACTGGTCCCTGATATTGGCCATTTCAAAAAGGTAAGAATTCATCCCCGCTTCTTCGCACGCTTTCATGAAGAGTGGCTCATGGGTGCGAGGGGTGCATGACGCCACCACCACACGGTTGAGATTTTCTCTGGGAACGGCTTCCTTGATGTCGTTAATCCCACCCTCGGAACACGTATAGAGATTCTCCCGAACAAATACGACATTCGGTAAGGTCTTCGTGTAATCGACCAACTGCTTCATATTGAGGTATCCCGCAATATTCGAACCGCAATCACAAATAAAAACGCCGATGCGAGCACTCGATGGAGTCTGATCTTTCAAATGCCTGTCTCCCGTATACATTTACTCCGCACCGAAACCGGTCTCGTCACGGTCCTGCGGAGAAACTTTTCCACTCCGAAAAGTGACGCTGGAGCAAAAACTCAAACCGCCAGCGCCCTGCCTCCGGTCATCACGACCTCAGCCGCACGAGCCGCCGCGCTGCTTGCCTGCGCGACTGACTCGGGAATGTCCAGTGGTCCTTGAGCACATCCACAAGTGAAAATCCCTGGAACACTGGTATCCAGAGGTTTGTTCGGATGCGTCTTGACGAAATTATTCTCATCCAATTCGACCCCGAGCAGGTTGGCTAAACCAACCGTGCGTCGCGGCGCTGAACACGCAACAGCCAAAATTACCATGTCCAAGGTCAGGCTTTGCACCTGACGCTGCTCGGTATCCTCGTAATAGACCACCGGGTTCAGTTCCTCATCCTGAACTATCTCGGCCACACGGCCCCGAACATATTTGAGCCCTGAAACCTTGGCCCCTCGAATCTTATATTCCTCAAAGCCCTTACCGACCGTTCGCAGATCCATGTAAAAGACGTAGGATTCAGTCTCGGGCTCATGTTCTCTGGCGATTATTGCTTCTTTGATCGAGTGCATGCAGCAATAGGAAGAGCAATACTTGTGAAAGCGAAAGTCTCTCGAACCCACACACTGAATAAAGCCTAGCTTCTTCGCTGTATGGTACTTTGCGGCGTGTTGTTCCAGCCGTTCTTGCTCTTTCTGTAGTTCCTGCAATTGGCTGGGATCTTCGGACTTCTCCGCTTTCTTTATCGCCTTTGCAACTTCTTTGAGACGGACCTCGGCTTGAATGGCCGAAGGTCGCGTCAGATGACCTCGGGTGGGACCACCGGCGCTGAGCAGCCGTTCCATTTCCAGAGAAGATATCACGTTCGGCAGCCTGCCATACCCATACTCAGGAATCTGAGTCGCGTCAAAAAGTTCATATCCTGTTGAAATGATGACTGCGGCCACATTGAGTTCAATGTCAGAGTCTTTCATTTCGTAATCGACCGCGTTAGCCTGACAGACCTTGGCACAGACCCCGCATTTCTGGCCTTGCATGACCCGGCAATGTTCGGGATCTATGGTGAATTGCGACGGTATCCCCTGGGCATAGTCCTTGTAGATCGCCTTGCGCTCATCAAGGCCGAAGTTGAATTCGTTAGGAACACGAGTGGGGCACTTCTCCGCACATGCCCCGCATGCGGTGCATTTGCTGCCATCCACGAATCGAGCCTTCCGATGAACTTTGACCCGAAAATCTCCGACTTGACCTGAGAATTCCTCTATCTCGCTGTAGGCCAACAGATTAATATTGGGATGTCGACCGACATCCAGCAGCTTGGGCGAGAGGATTCATATCGTACAGTCGTTGGTGGGGAAGGTCTTGTCCAGTTGGGCCATCTTGCCGCCGATGCTGGGGTTCTTCTCCACCAAGTGGACGCGAATTCCCATGTCGCCCAGGTCCAGGGCCGCTTGCATACCGGCTATCCCACCGCCCACAATGAGAACTTCCTGAGAAGCCATATTAGTACCATCCTTGGTTCATACGTTCCGAAATCAGATTCTTAATGCTTCCGCGAGCAGATCATTTATGTCGCGTATTTTCAGTTCAATATCCGTATCTCTCAGCGCACAGCTCAAGTGAAGACGACATTTAGGACACGCTGTTATCAATGTTTCCGCTCCAGTGGCCAGGGCTTCGTTGAGCCGGTTCTTCTGGATTGCTTTGGAGCAACTGGAACAACCCATCCAGGCGCTGGTCCCGCAGCAGATGCTGTTTTCTCGATTATGTTCCATCTCCTTGAGGTCAATTCCAGGGATGCTCCGAATCAGGTCTCGGGGCGCATCCATGATGCCTGCCTGACGACCCAAGCGGCACGGATCATGGTACGTCACCGCACCATCCACGGGCGCAAAACTGATCTTGTCGGCTGCTGCTTCCTGCGCCAGAAATTCATAGAAATGGACCAGTTCCAGGTCCATGGGACCTACTACCTCAGGGTAATACTTCTTGAAGGTCATATACCCTTCCGGACACTGGAAGATCACTCGTTTACAGCCGAGCTTCTTTATCAGGTCCACATTCAGCCGGGCCAATCTCGCGAAGTTTTCCCTGTCGCCGTTCCAGAGCAGGTCGTGGCCGCAACAGCGCTCGTCATCGTGAATGACCGGTTCGATGCCTGCCGCGTTGAGGAGTTTGAGTACCCCTCGCGGTCCCTCCATCGCATCGATCGACCAGTCTTTGCTAAACTCAACATCAAAGAACGGCGCACATCCCACAAAATAGTAAGTGTCTCCGGACTCTGATATTCTGCCAACCTCCCTGGCCCAGTCAGTTCTATTCTGTTTTACGTCGAGCGTTTGGAGCCTCATTATGGTCTGGAAAAGTCCCCTGTGTGCGGGAACACCCCCTTTGCCTCGGCTCACTGCCTCGTCTCGGACCATCCGAACAAACTCGGGGTAATCAATTTTTGACGGGCATCGCACGCTGCACTGACCGCAAGACAGGCAAGACCAGACGTTCACGTCTTCAAGAGGGTTCTCTTCCTCATCCATCAAGACCTTTTCCACCATAAGGCGGGGTGAAAAATCAGGCGTAACCCTGGACACAGGGCAACTTCCGGTGCAGATTCCACAATCCAGACAATAATAAGCATGTGTCTGATCAACAATTTCCGATAGCTTCATGCAGCGGTCTCCCTCTTGACAAGGGGATTGGGACCCATACGGAGGATCTCGTCGGTAAACTCACGGACGACCTCAGCGAAGCGCGGCCCTTCTGATGCAGAAATCCATTCTCGTCGCAGACGGGAGCTTTCAATCCCGAGTATCTTCATGATCTGCCAGGTCTTCTCCAGGACTTTCTGGGCTTTTTCATTACCTTCCAGGTAATGACATTCTCCGAGGTGTCAACCGGTCACAAGAACGCCGTCTGCACCCTTTTCAAAGGCCTTCAGAATGTATGAAGAAACAAGCATTCCCGAACACATCAAACGTATCAGCCTTATGCTAGGCGGGTACTGCAAACGACTGACGCCGGCAAGGTCTGCTCCGGCGTAAGAGCACCAATAGCATGCGAAGGCTATAATTTTGGGTTCAAACTGTTCGTTCATCTCCACTCCACTTGAGTTAACCTATCATGCACTTTTCGGCTTTCAGCCTAGGCCAAGGCGGCATCAATCATGTCACCGATCTGTTCATCCTTGAAATGGCGGATTTGCGCTGCTCCTGTGGGACAGGCCACACCGCAGGCCCCGCAACCTTTGCAAAGCGCCGGGTTGACTTCCGATTTTGATACTCCCAGGGCAATCTCTTTGAGCGCTGGGGCGCCAAACGGGCAAACATCGACGCAACGGCCGCAGCCCCGACACAGGAACTGATCTATCACGGACACCATTCCCGGCGCCTCAACATAACCTCGCGCCAGCATCTGAGCAGCGTGCGCGCCTGCCGCCTCGGCTTGAGCGATTGTTTCGTCCAGAGGTTTCGGATAATGCGCAAGCCCCGCGAGGAACACGCCGTCTGTCGCGAAATCCACCGGCCGCAGCTTCATGTGAGCTTCCAGGAAATAACCGTCTTCGTTGGTGGAAACCTTGAACAATTTCGCCAGGTCTTTGTTCTCGTCATTGGGTACTATGGCCGAAGCCAATACGAGACTGTCAGCCTGCAAAGCCAGGCTTTGGCCCAGAGAGAGATCTTTTACTCGCACAACGATCTTTTCCCCGGTTTCCACAACAGGCGGGTCATCCGGCTCATAGCGAATGAATACGGCGCCCATTCTTCGGGCCTTCTCATAGTAAGGCTCATTCAGTCCAAATGTGCGCACATCCCTGTAAAGGACATATATATTGGCCGTGGGATTGGCCTCCTTCAAGGCAATGATATCTTGCACAGTGTGATTACAGCATACCTTGCTGCACCAGGGGCGCTCTTGGCACCGCGACCCGACGCACTGAATGAAAACAGTGGTATCGGCGTGCATTACCGCGGGGTCCTTAGCTTTCATTGCTTCGCTCATCTCGAGATGAGTTCGAATGCGAGGATCCGTACCATATCCATAAATGTCCGGCTTCCATTCAGAAGCTCCTGTGGCTATAACCGCGACCCCATGCTCCACTTCCCGGGGCTCTTCTGTGTCACCGGCCACAAGTGTCTTGAAACTTCCTATAAACCCTTGAACCTCTTGAATTCTGGACTTGAGATGGACTGTTATAGCTTCGTTAGTGATGACTTTGCCGACCAGGTCTTCGACAAATGGTCTAACTTGCTCACCTTTAATCGTGTGAAACAGTCGCAAAGCATTTCCGCCGAGCTTGTCGGTCGCTTCCAGGAGATCAACCTTGAACCCTTGCGATGCAATGTTCATGGCCGCTGACATTCCGGCAACTCCGCCGCCCACCACCAGGGCGGACTGAATCATCGGGAGTTGTTGATCCTCAACCTGTTCAAGCCGTCTGGTGCGAGCCACGGCCATCTTGATCAAATCAAACGCCTTCTCAGTAGCTTTTTCCTTTTCCCTCATGTGGACCCAGGAGCAGTGTTCCCGGATGTTGGCCATCTCAACCAGATATTTGTTCAATCCGGCTTCCCGAGCGGTTTCTTGAAACAACGGGAGGTGGGTACGAGGAGTGCAAGACGCTACGATGACACGATTCAGATCATTTTCTTCTATCGTCTGCTTGATCCGCGACTGGGTGTCCTGGGAGCAGGTGAAGAGGTTCTCCGCGGCATGGACTACTCCTGGAATCGATTTCAGGCGTTCGATCAGGCCGGCCACGTCCACCGTTTGAGCGATGTTAATTCCGCACCTACAGACAAACACTCCAATTCTCGGATCTTGACCGGTGAAATCTTTTTCGGGCGGCAACTGTTTCTTCCTGGTCAAAGTGTTTCGTTCACTTGCCAGCATTCGCATAGCCGCGCCCGCCGCCGCGGAAGCTTCCATGACGGATTGAGGGATATCTTTCGGAGCTTGAAAAGCTCCGGCAACGTAGATACCCGGATTGGAAGTCTGGAAAGGTTCAAACGTTCCGGTCCGGCAGAAATTGAGGGAGTCCAGATCTACGTTCAGAATGCCGGCCGTATCCATCGTGGACTGCGACGGTCTCATGCCCGCGGCCAGAACCACCATGTGGAAAGTTTCCGTGGTCAGTTTATTGTTCTCATCCAGATAGGTAATGGCCAGATCATGCGTTGTCGGATCTTCCGCAACCCGGCTCACCATGGAGCGTACGAAACGCACGCCGCTTCCATTCTTGGCACGTTCGTAATACTTGTCGAAATCTTTCCCGTACGCCCGAATGTCCATGAAGAAAATTGTCGGCTCCACAGCCGAATCGTGTTCCTTCGCAATAACCGCCTCTTTAATCGAAGCCATGCAACAAACTGAGCTGCAATGCGGCATCCCTCGTTGAGGGTCTCGTGACCCCACGCATTGTATCCAGGCGATCTTTTCAGGATGCTTTCCGTCCGAGGGGCGTTTGATCTCCCCCGCATACGGGCCCGAGGCGCTGAGAATACGTTCAAACTCCAAATTGGTGACCACATTAGGAGATCGGCCGTAGGAGAACTCGCCGCGCAGTGTGCTTGGATCTATAAGCTCAAAGCCGGGAGAGAGGATCACCGCCCCAACCTGCACCTCCGTGGTTTCGTCCACCATGGCATGATCAACGGCCTGTGCCGGACAAGCCTTCACACACTCCAAGCATTCAGAACAAACACCG
>DATJPW010000048.1:0-3920 GCA_035506215.1 Desulfomonilaceae bacterium | reverse complement strand
ACACGGTTTTTCACTCATTATGTCCTCCTCACAGATAATAAAAGAGAAAAACTGTTTGCAAAATTTGTGTTAAGATACTTTTTCTGTATTTTTAATGATACAACTTCTAAGAATAATATGCAAATATCCTTTCATTGTAATCATGGCTTTCTTAAAGTCGATTTATGAATTGTAAAAAATGACCTTCTTCGGTTAAGCTTTGTGTGCGGCACAAACAAAACCGAAGGAGGTCGAGATGGAGTCTAACACACAAGCCGGGCTTGTATTTGATGTTGGTAGCCTCTTTGCCCGCTTTCAAACATTGAGCGACAAGCGCAAACCGAGAGGGCGGAGATATTCACTGGCATTGATCCTACTGCTGATCCTGCTGGCCAAGACGTGCGGAGAGAACCATCCCAGCGGGATCGCAGAATGGGCCAGGCATCGGGCGGCGTTGTTGGTGGATCACCTGCAACTGAAACGGAAGCAGATGCCCCACCATAGTACCTATCGGCGGATCCTGGCAGAGGTCGTGAACGTGGAAGAGTTGGAAGAAGTCAGCAGCGAATATCTGAGTGGGAAGAAGTACTTTGGCAAGCAAGTCTTGGTGGCGATCGATGGCAAGGTGCTGCGCGGGACGTTGGATGAGGCTCAAAAAGGGACCACTCTCTTGGCGGCTTATCTACCGAAAGAAGGGATCGTACTGATGGAGGTAGCCATTGCCGAGAAAAGCAGTGAGATCCCAGCCGCCCCACAATTGCTGAAAAGGATCGATTTACGAGACAAAGTGGTCATGGGAGACGCTTTGCACACCCAAAGACCGGTTTCTACTCAAATTGTTGAGTCTGGAGGGGAATATATCTGGTTTGCGAAAGGCAATCAGCCCCAGATGGAAGAGGAGATCCGGCTCTGGTTCGATCCAGATGTTCAACCGATCCCGGGGATGAGCAACCTGCCCAAGGATTTTGAGATTGCACAGGAAACCAACAAAGGTCACGGACGATTGGAAACAAGAACCATCACAGTGAGCAGCCAACTCAACGGGTATCTGGATTGGCCGTACCTTGAGCAGGTCTTCAAACTGGAACGGCATTTCATTTCCACCAAAACCGGCGAAATCCAGGAGCAGACCGAATATGGTTTTACCAGCCTGAGCCGGGACGATATTGTTCCCCTCAAACTGCTCGAGATGACCCGCTCTTACTGGGGCATCGAGACGGGTCTGCATTACCGGAGAGATGTTACCTTGAGAGAAGACTACACTCGCATGAGCAAAGGAAAGATGGCCCAAGCGATGGCCTGTCTCAATAACCTGATCTTGGGAATCCTGCTCGCCAAAAAAAATTACCCTTCTATTCCAGCTGCCCGTCGTTACTTCAGCGCTAATCCTGGCGAGGCCTTGGACCTCTTTCTCCGACTTTAAGAAAGCCGTGCAGGTTGCAAACGAACGCTTGACTCGAGCCTCTCATCCGGCGTATCATGAGTATGGGTTTCCCAAAGGGGAAACGTTTTCCGAAACCCGGGGAGGCAAAGTTCGTCTGCCCTGTTCTTTCCAACGAACGCCCGCACCCAAAGTGGTCCGCCGAAGGCATCCTGCCCCGTCGAAAATGCATCGCCGCTCATCCTGAATCGCCCCGGGCCTTCCGGGGTTGATTTTTCGTTCGGCGTCGATCCATGCCTGATCCGCATCCGGATTGATATCCCGAGATATGGAAGGGTCGCAAGACAGCAGACGAAGCACTTCCTCCCCCCGATCAGAAGAGGAGGACGCCATGCTCGAAGGAATATTCAATACCACCCTGGTTTTTCTCGTCCTGGGATGCCTGATCATCCTGATCCTGAGCTTTGCGGCGATGGTCATCTTCGGATGGATCGAGGGCCGCTTGGGGTGGCGGTCCCGGTACCTGCACAATGCCGTCCAGGGGATGCTGGGCAGCGCCGAATTGACGGAGAATCTCAGACACCACCCTCTGATCGAGAACCTGGTCCAATTCGGGATGGAGCGCCGGCGGAGGGACGAGTTCCCGAGTTACATCCCGGCAAATAAGTTTGCCGCCGCCCTGTTCGACATCCTCACCCCGGCAGAGGGAACTGTGCCGCCGCTCACGGATTTGACAGCCAGGCTGACCGCACAACTGGGCAAGCTTGGGAACCCGGACCTGGAAAAATTGGCCCTGGAGGATTGGAAGGGAGTCCTGGAGACTGCCAGGCAATCGGTCTCCGGGACTTTTCACTTGGCGGCCCGGGATGCTCTTTTTTCTCAGCTCCTGGCTTTCGGCGAAAAATACCCCGAGGTACGGCCGGTCATCGATGAGGCGCTGCCGGGATTGGACAAATTCTACAACTGGCTCCTGAAAGAAGAACAGGAAGCGGATTCACACGGGCAGAGAGGTTTCGAGTCGCCGGTACGCCGCTTCCTGCTCGGGCTGGCAAGGCAGGAAGCGGTCAATCCCGGGCTCTATCACTCGCTGGAAGCGGTGCTGCGGAATGCCCAGATCTCTGCGTCCGAGGGCCAGCTTACGGTGCATCACCTTCTCAGCAGCATCGAAAGCTGGTTCGACGATGGGATGGACTCACTTTCCCGTTACTACAAAAAGATGACCCAAACGGTCTTTTTCGCTCTCGGTATAATATTGTCGTTGGTCCTGAATATCGACTCGGTGAAGATCATGACCTCCCTCTGGTATCAGGCCACCTATCCCCAACGGCAGAGCACCATCGATCAAATGATCACCTACCTCGGGAAGAACCCCGCCCCTGGAACCGACATCTACACCCTTGTCTACGGGGAATTGCAAACCAACATCGACATGTTGAGCTTTCCAATCGGCTGGAATTTCGAGACGGTCGATACCGCCGGGAAAGCCTGCTCTCTCCTGCCGACGACCAGGGCAGATCAAGTCTGGGGGCTGCCTCTCTCGGATACACAAGGGCTGCCGATCTGTAAAAGATTGATTGGCCTGCCAACCGACGTGCTAGGCTGGATCGGTAAATTTTTCGGTCTGCTCGCCACTGGCGCGTTCATCCCGGTTGGAGGCAGCATTATGTTCGACATGATGAAGAAAATGGTCAATGTGCGCAGCCTGGAGCCTGAACCGGCCGGCTGAACCGAAGTAGAAACCCTGAAGGGATTGAAAAAAACTTCAGGGTTTTTTAATCGGCGGGAAGTACAATCCATACACGATTTATCCGTATTCCGCTCACCCTTTACAGGTAGGAGGTTGTGATGAAAGGTTACTCAAAACCCACGGAGCCCGAGCTCCGCAAAAAGCTGACCCCTTTGCAGTACCAGGTCACCCAGCAGGAAGGCACCGAGCCGGCCTTCCGCAACGAATACTGGAACAACAAGCACTCCGGGATTTACGTGGACGTAGTCTCGGGGGAACCGCTATTCAGCTCGCTGGACAAATACGATTCGGGCACGGGCTGGCCGAGCTTCACCCGGCCGCTCGAACCGGACAACGTCCTCACCCGCACCGATTACAAGCTGTTCATGGCCCGCACCGAAGTGCGTTCGAAGGGCGCCGGCTCTCACCTCGGGCACCTCTTCGACGACGGCCCGGCCCCGACCGGACTGCGCTACTGCATGAATTCGGCCTCCCTGCGCTTCATCCCGGTCGAGGAGTTGGAGAAGGAGGGCTTCGGCCAATACCTGCTCCTCTTCGGCGGGAAAGCAGCCAGTGGGGCAGGGCCAGAGGGAAAATAACCAGCCCAGGGAACTTCCCATCCCCTGAGACCCGCTCCGTGATCGGAGCGGGTTTTCACTAATTCAAGCTATAATTTCCCCTCGAGAGACGAGAGGAAAGGAGAGATGCAATGAACTGGAAACTGATCTCGTGGAACGTGAACGGCATCCGGGCGGCCGAGAAGAAAGGTTTCCCGGACTGGCTGGCGTCCACCGGCGCCGATTTGGTCGCCGTGCAGGAAACCAAGGCCCACCC